>CAZYXS010000143.1:0-8436 GCA_964650955.1 uncultured Desulfuromonadales bacterium
TCCTGGTGCAGGTCCTCCCGGGTCAGGGTGGTCTTGGTCTCGCTGCCGATGGCGTAGTTGGTGAGATCGTCCTGCATGCGGTAGTTGGTGTTGTGGGAGACGTAGCAGATGCGGCAGCGGTCGATGATCGGCGCCTCCTCCTTCTCGGCCAGGAAACGGTTGAACTCGGCGTTGTTGCTGGTGGCGATGATCAGGGTGTCGATGGGCCACTTGTAACCGTCCATCTCGATCACCCGGTTCTGGATCACTCCCAGGTAGACCTGGACCAGGTCTTTCTTGTTCTTGTAGATCTCGTCGGAGAAGTGGATGCCTCCCCCCGCCACCCGGGCCAGGGCGCCGCGGCGCAGGTCGAAGCGGTAGGGGTTGTTGGTGTCGGTGATGTGCAGCAGGCGCTGGATCGACTCTTCCCCCAGCAGGTCGACGGCGCTGGAGGTGATCTTGTCCTTGGCGGCGTACTTGCCCGTCACCGTCCCCAGGCTTTCGGTCAGGGGCACCGGGATCACCTCGATGAACCTGAGCATCTCCTCGAGGTTGCCGTTGCAGAAATTGCGGATGTCGTTCCAGATGTAGCTGCTGCAGGCCCCCAGGGGGCGGTAGTTGTCGTAGAGCTGCTCGAGCTGGGTGTCGCTGAAGCCGATCTGCTTGACCAGCAGCTCGCGGCTGTCCTCGCTGTCTTCGAGCAGGTTCATGGCCAGGATCATCGGGTCCTCGTAGGTCTGCGACTCGATGGTGGCGATGCGGCCGTAGTGGGGGAGCTTGTCCATGCCGACGAAGCGGAAGGTCATTTTGCGGTTTCCCGGCCGGAACAGGAACTGGCGGTACTTGCTGCAGAGGAATTCCACCAGGAAGGTCTTGCCGTTGCCCGGTTCGCCCACCAGCACATAGGCCATCTCCTTGGAGGAGCCCCCCTCGGCGGCATCCTTGACGAAGGAGACGAAGCTGTTGATCTCGTCGAACATGCCGATGGCATGCTTGCGGCCGCTGCGGAAGATGCGGAAGTCGTAGGTGGTCTTGCCGTTGACCACGACTTTTTCGATGGCATCCTCCAGAATCATGCGGGCCACGCCCTGAAAGGCGTTCTCGAACCGGCGGCTTCCCTCGCGAACGGCCGCGGCGTGCTGCAACAGCGCCGACTGCGGTTTGGACTTAGGCATTGCTCTTTCCTCCACAGAGAGTCAGGTTGACTGCTGTCAGTAAGTATAGCGAATCATTTCGCCTCTGCTGTCAAGGGAGGGAAATCTCTTCCCTCCAAGCTGGTGCAAAGATTGACTTTGACCCTTTCCTGCCCGTAAGATGGAACATTACAGGGCGGTCTGCAGGCCGCCGGAAAGGCGAAAAAAAAGACATGGCACTGCGCAGGATTCTGCATTACCCCGACCCCGTTCTGAAAAAAGTGGCCGCCCCCATCGCCGGCATCGACGAGGAAGTGCTTACCCTGGCCCGGGATATGGCCGAAACCATGTACGACGCCCCCGGCGTCGGCCTGGCGGCCCCCCAGGTGGGCGTGTCGCGGCGGCTGATCGTGCTCGACTGCTCCCCATCCGAGGCTCCGGCCGACCTGATTTTCGCCGTCAACCCGGAAATCATCGCCCGCGAGGGGGAAATTTTCGAAGAAGAGGCCTGCCTCTCGGTCCCCGAGTACAGCGCCCGGGTGGTACGCAGCGCCACCGTGACCGTCCGTTACCTCGATCTCGACGGCCAGACCCGGGAGCGGGCCGCCGAAGGGCTGCTGGCGTTGGCCTTCCAGCACGAGATCGATCATCTCGACGGTATCCTCTACATCGACCGCCTCTCCCCTCTCAAGCGCAACATCTTCAAGAAAAAATACCAGAAACTCATGGCTCAGCAGGAGGCCCGGTGATCCCCCCCCAATCCATCCGAACCGTGTTCATGGGCACCCCGGAGTTCGCCCTCGCCACCCTGCAGGGGCTCATCGACGCCGGTCTCAACCTCTGTGCCGTCTACACCCAGCCCGACCGTCCCAAGGGGCGGGGCAACAAACTGACCCCGCCGCCGGTGAAGGACCTGGCGTTGCAGCACGGCATCCCCGTCTACCAGCCACTGAAACTGCGCCAGCCCGAGGTGGTGGAAGAACTGCGGGCCCTGCGCCCCGATCTGATCGTGGTGGTGGCCTACGGCCAGATCCTGCCCAAGAGCGTGCTGGAGATCCCCCGCTACGGCTGCATCAACGTCCACGCCTCGCTGCTCCCCCGTTATCGCGGGGCGGCGCCGATCAACAAGGCGATCATGGACGGCGAAACGGTCACCGGCATCACCACCATGAACATGGATGTCGGCCTCGATACCGGCGCCATGCTGGTGAAGAAATCCCTGGTCATCGGCCCCGAGGAGACCGCCGGCGAACTGCACGACCGCCTGGCCCAACTCGGCCGCGAGGCCATGGAGGAAACCCTGCGCCGGCTCTGCGCCGGCAACCTGGTGGCCGAACCCCAGGACGACACGCAGAGCTGCTATGCGCCGATGCTGAAGAAAGAGGACGGCCTGATCGATTGGGGCGGCAGCGCCGAGGCGATCCACAACCAGGTGCGGGGGCTCGACCCCTGGCCGGGGGCCTACACCCTGCTGGACGGCGAGGTGCTCAAACTCGCCCGCACCCGTCCGGAAAACGGCCCCGCCGGCGAGCCCGGGACGATCCTGGCCGCCACCCCCGAGGGGATCCGCATCGCCTGCGGCCAGGGGAGTCTGCTGGTCGGCGAGTTGCAGTTGCCGGGCAAGAAACGGCTGCCGGCCAGCGAGTTCCTGCGCGGGCGCGCTCTGTCGGCGGGGTCGCGACTCGGCGCCTGAGCCACCGGGGTGGCTCCCCTGTCTTCCCGGGGTGGGGCGATCATGTTGTAGAGGCGGGCCGTTAGCGTCCGTGGCCGGGAACCCCCTGATTCGGCGAGGTGACCGATTCTGAACGCCCTGCGTACCGTCATGCCGATGACCCCGCTGACCCTGGTGCTGGCCGGGGTCGGCGGCACTTTCGGGGTCCAGGGCGGCGCCCTGTTCGGTGGCCGGGACGATGACGAGGGGAGCCCGCCGGCGCTGATCGCCATGATGAGCATCGCCCCCCTGGCGGCGATGCTGGTGCAGCTGGCCATCTCCCGCAGCCGCGAATACGAGGCCGACCGCGGCGGCGCCAAGCTCTGCGGCAACCCCTTCTATCTGGCCAGTGCTCTGCGCAAGCTGGAGGCGGCCAACACCCGGGCGCCAATGCACCGGGTCAACGAGGCAACCGCCCACATGTTCATCGTCAGCCCCCCGCGCGGCGGGGGGATCAAATCGCTGTTTTCCACCCATCCGCCGATGGACGAGCGCATCCGCCGTCTGGAGGCCATGACCCTCGGCTGAATCCGCCGAACCGGAGCGGATACCGGGGGCGTGCGCAAGCGCGCCCCCGTTGCGTTGCCGCCATCCAGCAAGGACCTCTTTGAAACGGACCGACCCCCGCAGCCTGGCCCTGGACATTCTCGGCCGCGTCGCCGAAGGCGCCTATGCCGATCTGGCCCTGGACGCCGCCCTCGACCTGCAACCCCAACTCGACCCCCGCGACCGCGCCCTGGCCACCGAACTGGTCTATGGCGTGCTGCGTCAGCAAGGGCGCCTCGATTTCGCCCTGGCCCGCTGCTGCCGCCAGCCCCTGGCCAAGCTGGAGCACCAGGTGCTGCGCCTGCTGCGGCTGGGGGCCTACCAGATTCTCTGCCTCGACCGGGTGCCCGACCACGCGGCGGTGCACGAAACCGTGGAACTGGCCCGACGGCTGCGCCTGGAACGGGTCACCGGCTTTCTCAACGGCATTCTGCGCAACCTGGCCCGGGACAAGGGGGCCATCCCCTGGCCCGATGCGCAGGCCGATCCGGCCGGGCATCTCGAACATGCCCTCTCCCTGCCCGGCTGGCTCGCCCGCCAATGGCTCGAGCAGTTCGGCGCCGAGGAGGCTCTGGCCCTGGGGCGCGCGATGCTGGAGCCGGCTCCCGGCAGTCTGCGGGTGAATACCCTGGCCTGCTCGCGGGAGGAGTTTCTGGCCCAGCTCCCCGCCGAACTCGCGCCAGAGCCGGCCCGCTTCGCCCCGGAAGGAGTGGTGCTCGGAGCCCGCGGCCGCCTGCATTTGCCGGCGGAACAACAAGGCTGCTACCAGGTGCAGGACGAGGCAAGCATGCTCATCCCGCACCTGCTGGGGCCCCAACCGGGAGAGCGGATTCTCGACGCCTGTGCCGCCCCCGGCGGCAAGACCACCCAATTGGCGGCCCTGGCGCAGAACCGGGCGCAGATCCTGGCCCTCGACCTGCATCCCCAGCGGCTGCGCCTGGTGGCGCAGGGGGCGGCGCGGCTCGGCTGCCGGGGGATCGAGACCCGCCCCTGGGACCTGACCCGCCCCCCCGATTTTCTCGCCCCGGGCAGCTTCGACCGGGTGCTGGTCGACGCCCCCTGCAGCGGCCTCGGGGTGCTGCGGCGCAACCCGGAGAGCCGCTGGCGGCGTTGCGCCGCCGACCTGCCGCGGCTGGCGCAGCTGCAGCGCACCATTCTCGGGCAGGTGGCGTCCCTGGTGCGCCCCGGCGGAGTGCTGGTCTACTCCCTGTGCACTTTCGGCCCCGCCGAGACCGACGGGGTGGTGGCGGATTTCACCGCCGCGCACCCGGATTTCGTGCAGGAGGATCTGCGTCCCCTGGTTCCCGGCCACTGGGGGGAATTGATCGACGCACAGGGTTGCCTGCGCACCCTGCCCCATCGTCATGCCGGCATGGATGGCTTTTTCGCCGCCCGTTTCCGCCGCAAGGAGAATTAGCCGCTGCAGCCGTTGGGGGTGGCCAAGCCAAAGTCTCAACGCTGAGCCGCAGAGAAAAAGCCTGTTTCAGTTTTTGTTCTTCTCTGCGCCTCTAATTATCGCAGCGGCTCTGCGTTGAAAACTTTTTTTCCCGACTTTTTACCGGAGTGACCCATGATCAAGATCGCCCCCTCCATTCTCTCCGCCGATTTTTCCCGCCTGGGCGAGGAAGTGCGCGCCCTCGAAGCGGGCGGCGCCGATTACGTGCATGTGGACGTCATGGACGGCCACTTCGTTCCCAACCTGACCATCGGCCCGCTGGTAGTCGAGGCGGTGCGCAAGGTCACCCGCCTGCCTCTCGATGTGCATCTGATGATCGAGCATCCCGACCGCTACATCCCAGACTTCGCCAAGGCCGGCGCCGACATCATCACCGTCCACCAGGAGGCGGTGCCGCACCTGCACCGCACCGTGCAGCTGATCCACAGCCTGGGGAAAAAGGCCGGGGTCTCCCTCAATCCGGCCACCCCGGTTTCGACCCTCGAGGTGATTCTCGAGGAGCTCGACCTGGTGCTGCTGATGTCGGTCAACCCCGGCTTCGGCGGCCAGAGCTTCATTCCCTCGGCCCTGGGCAAGATTCAGGAACTGCGGCGGCTCATCGACCGCCGCGGCCTGCAGGTGGAACTGGAGGTGGACGGCGGGGTCAAGACCGACAATATCGGCACCATCGCCGCCGCCGGGGCGGACGTCTTCGTGGCCGGCAGCGCCGTGTTCGGCACCCCCGACTACGGCTCCACCATCGCCGCCCTCAAGGCCAACGCGGCGAGCGTGACGGTCTGATGCTGGGGGATGAGCAGATCCGCCAGGCCCTGGCCGGTCAGCCGACCCAGCGGCTCGAGCTTGGGACCCTGCGTCCGGCGGCGGTGCTGCTGCCGCTGTTCGTCAAACAGGAGGAGGACCACCTGCTGTTTACCCGCCGTACCGAGCATCTCAACCACCACCGGGGGGAGATTTCCTTCCCCGGCGGCGCCCGCCACGGCGAGGACCCGGACCTGCTCGCCACCGCCCTGCGGGAGAGCGAGGAGGAGATGGGCATCCGCCCCGCCGACGTGGAGGTGCTGGGGCGGCTGAGCGATTTCTTTTCCATCCACGGCTATCACGTGGTCCCCTTCGTCGGCCGCATCGCCTATCCCTACCCCTTCCGGGCCAATCCCGCCGAGATTGCCGAGGTGATCGAGGTGCCCCTGGGCCGGCTGCTCGACCCGGCGATCTTCCGCAAGGAGCAATGGAGCCACCAGGGGCGGCTGCACCCGGTCTGTTTCTACACCCTGGAGCGGCACGAAATCTGGGGGCTGACCGCGGCGATCCTGCGCCAGTTCCTCAAGCTGGTCTTTCCCGGGCGCCACTAGAGGCTGGCCTTGCCCCGGGCCCGGTTGCCGGTATACTGAAGTGTCGATCCGCCTTCCGCCGCGAGGACCCTGCCCATGGCCGTCTACCGCAATCTGGGGTTGCTGACCAAAATTTCCATCATCGTCACCCTGACCCTGCTCACCTTTTTCGCCCTCGCAACCTTTCTCAACTACCGGCAGCAGCGGGATTTCATCGTCAACGAGGCGGTGGCCAAGGCCCGCATCGTCGCTTTCGAGGCGATCCGCACCCGCGACTACATCTCCGGCCAGTTGCAGCAGGCCGCCATTCCCCTTTCCAAGGAGCGCTACGGCCTGATCCCGGTGGTGGCGGCCAACCGCATCGCCCAACAGGTCGCCGAGGATACTGGCTACCGCATCCGCCAGACCTCCCTGCGCTACCGCAATCCGGCCAACGCCCCCGATCCCTTCGAGACCGAACAGCTGCGGCGGTTCGCCGCCGATCCGCAACTGGTCGAGTCCTACGCCATCACCAGCATGGACGGCGAGCCGGTGTTCCGCTATCTGCGCCCCTTCCCCGCCGACCAGAGTTGTCTGGAGTGCCACGGCGATCCGGCGCGGGCGCCGGCCTTCATCAAGGAGCTGTTTCCCGAAAGCAGCGACCAGGCCTACCACTACGAGCTCGGTCAGGTGATCGGCGCCGCCTCGGTCAGCATCCCGATGGATACCCTCGACCAGGCGGTGCAGGCCAACCTGCGCAAGGACATCATCTATATGGGCGGGATCTTCCTGGCCCTGATGACCTGCCTCGGGCTGCTGGTGCGGGTGGCGGTGACCCGCCCCCTGGGAAGACTGGGCGCGGTGGTGGCGGATGTGGTGCGCACCGGCCGCTTCGAGGAGAAAATCCCCCGCCGGGGCAAGGACGAAATCGGCACCCTGATCGACGGCTTCAACGAAATGATCGAGCACCTGGGGGAAAAAACCCGCCACCTGGAAGAGTCGGAGAGCCGCTTCCGGGTTTTGACCGAGACGGCCCGCGACGGCATCATCTCCTTCCTGGCCACCGGCCAGGTGATCCTGTTCAACCGCCAGGCCGAGCGCATCTTCGGCTACAGCAAGCGGGAGATCCTCGGCATGAGCGTCGAGCGGCTGCTCCACGAGGACTGTGACCTGCTGCGGGAGGGGGATTTCGCCGCCGCCCTGAAGCGCCAGGCGCCGCAGTTGCTCAACCAGCTCAATCAGCTGCAGGGCCGGCGCCGCGACGGCGAGCGCATCGAACTGGAACTTTCCCTGTCGGTGGCCGAATCGGACGGCCATGCCTTCTATACCGCCATCCTCCGGGAGCGCGGCTAGGCACGGCCGGGGCGCTTCCCTTTTGCCCCCGAGTGTGGCATAAAAATCTCCGGGGGTCGGCTGCTGGCCGACCCCCGGAGATTTTTTCAACGCGAGGATTATATCATGACCCGATACCCGACCCGCTCACGCCGGTTTCTGGAGCAGTTGGCCAGCGAGGTCCTCATCGGCGACGGCGCCATGGGGACCCTGCTCTACAGCCGGGGCGTGCCCCTGGAGAGCAACTTCGAGCATCTCAACCTGGTCCGGCCCGAGCTGATCCGCCAGGTTCATGCCGATTATGCTGCCGCCGGGGCGGTGCTGCTGGAAACCAACACCTTCGGCGGCAACCGTCTGCGACTGTCGGCCCTCGGGCTGGAAAAAAAGACCCGCAGCATCAACCTGGCCGGGGCCCGGCTGGCGCGGGAGGCGGCGGGAGAAGAACGCTTCGTCGCCGGTTCGGTGGGGCCGCTGCTGGCTCCCAGGGGGAGCGAACCGGAACTGTCTCCGGCGCAGAAGCGGGAGATCCTGCTGGAGCAGATGGAGGCGCTGGCCGAGGGGGGCGTCGACCTGTTCCTGCTGGAAACTTTCAGCAACCTGGAGGACCTGGAGCTGGCGGTGGCGGTGGCCGCCGAGCTCGGCTTGCCGGCGGTGGCGCAGATGGCCTACCTGGAAGGGGGCTCCACCCGCGACGGGGTGAGCGCCGAAGCCGCCGCCCGGCGCCTGGAACTAGCCGGGGCGGCGGTGCTTGGGGCCAATTGCGGCTCCGGTCCCCGGGAGTTGCTGCAGGTGGTGCAGCGCCTGGCCGGCGCCAGTTCCGTCCCCCTCTCCGCCTTCGCCAATTCCGGGTTTCCCCAGTACCGCGACGGCCGCTACATCTACCTGGCCACTCCCGATTATTTCGCCGCCATGGGGAGGGAGATGGTGTCCGCCGGGGTGGCTCTGGTCGGCGGCTGCTGCGGTACGACGCCG
>CAZYXS010000144.1:0-8398 GCA_964650955.1 uncultured Desulfuromonadales bacterium
GAAACGCTAAAGCGGTCGCCGACCGTTGCGGCATCCTATTACACCTACCTGATCCAGAGCCGCGGCCTGTTGTAACGGAAACTTCATTCTTCCGTAATGCTCCTGTAACACCCGTCATGCAGCATTGACTCACCATGGAAGTATGGAAAGGAGAAGCGAGCATGCAGAAACAGGCAGCAGTAACTACCTCGCGCCACCTGTACGACACGGACAACGATCCGCACGTCCGCGCAATTGACAGGCTTGTGCACGAGCTCGGCGTTCCCGCGGAAGAGGTCAACAGTGTTTACCGGGAGCACCTGGAGGCAATGAAGAAGGACATCACCATGAAGACCTTTCTTCCCATTCTGGTGAGCAAAGCCGTTAAAGAACGGCTGCTCCAACAGCGGTAATACGTCATATTCTGAGGATATGATGAACGGGACAAAGACTCTGGAATGCGGAAACTCCTTCTTTTGTCAATACCGGGCTGCGTTCACATACTGACCGAAAAAAAACGTGGAGGTGATCGCGCATGAATAAGGCCCTCCTGAAAACAATTGAATACGGCCTGACAGCGGCGGGGCTGCTTATCGGGATACTGTTTATTGTTCTTATCGTTCGCGGGGGGTAGATGGCGTACCTGTAACGATTGGCGGTGTCCGTTAACAGTCCGCTCCCGGTGTGAAAAGAAACCGTCGCGATGTCATCGAAAAGGCTCCGGCCATGATCGCTGAAAACAAGAGGACCGTGCATGCCGCCGACCCGGTCAAGAACGGGATCCCTGCGCTCCTGAAACGGGCCGTCTTCCTTATACCACTCGGCGTCGCCGGCAACATGCTCTTTCTGTTCCTCTCCTCGTCCGGCCTCTCGCTCCCGGCCCTTTCTCCGCTGTCCCTATTTGCCCTGGCGCTCGCCGCGCTCCTCGGCATTGTTCCCTGGTTCACCGATTCTCTCCGTCTGTACATCTGGGGCAGGTTCCTGGGCGCGAGGGTCTCGTACCCGGAGTTCATCGGGGTCGTCATCGGAGGAGAGCTTGGCGCCGCGGTCAGCCCCCCGGTCATCGGGGGCAGCGCAGTGAAGACCGCCCTGATGGTTCGGCTCGGCATTCCGGCGGGCACAGCGCTCTCGCTCACCCTGCTTTCCGGTATCGAGGACAGTATCGTGTTCCTTGTCCTGGTTCCGCTCGCGCTTACCGTTTCCTCATCCTGGAACCTGCCCTTCGTGCAAAGCGGCCTCTCCTTCCTGCATGCCCCGCTGATCTGGGCTGCCTGCGGGACCATCACCGCGGCGGTCATGATCCTCCTGCTCATGCGCAAGGCCCCGGCCGCTCCCCAGAGCCGGGAGAGGCAGGCCGGTGCGGAGCCTGAGGGCCATCCCGGGCTCGGGGACAGGCTCCGGCAAGGCCGGCGCGATTTCGTGCTCATCTTCAGTCTCATCGCAGCGCGCGGCAAGATGAGGCTGGCGCTGACCCTCATCGTCAGCGTCGTCCAATGGATCTGCCGCTATTCGGTGCTCACCGCCCTGGTCATGAGCCTCGGCCTCCCGGCTCAGCCCCTGCTCTTCTTTTCACTTCAGGTGATCCTGTTCCCCGCGATGAACGCGGTCCCCACCCCTGGCGCGGCAGGCGGCGCGGAGGCGCTGTTCTCCCTGCTGTACCGGCCGTTCATCCCTGCGGATTCACTCGCCGTGGTCATGATCGGCTGGCGTTTCCTCACCTTCTACCTTCCGGCCGTCCTTGGCGCTGTCGGGTTCACTATCAACGGCATCAGGACCTCCTTGTCAGGGAAGGCGCGGGCAGAAACACAAATCAGTGCTGCGGAAAGATAAACGGCTTTTCCCCGCCCTGTTCTCCTCATCACTCGTAACCAAATTTTCATTATCCCGTAATACTCCTGTAACACGCGCCAAGTAGCATTGCGACAATGATGCTGTGCGACTTTCATATCCATACGACTTGGTCCGACGGCTCCCTGAGCCTTCCGAAGGCGGTGGATCTGTTCGGCCAGGCGGGCTTCGATGTGATCGCCATCACGGACCATGTCGTGAACGGCGACAACTCGATGGGTAAATTCGCCCGCCGGTTCAATCTGTCGATCCGAGGAGACAATTTTGACGAGTACCTCGACACACTGAAGCAGGAGGCCCGGCGGGCCTGGGAAAAATACGGGATGCTCGTAATTCCCGGCGTTGAAATAAGCAAAAATCACCTGAACCGGGACCGGTCGGCCCACCTGCTGCTCCTTGACGTCAAAGAATTCATCCCCGCCTGTCTGGATTATGAAGAGATATTCCTTGAAGCAAAGCGTCAGCAGGCGTTGACCGTCGCATGCCATCCACATCATACGCCGGAGCTCATGAACAAGGAGACACTCTTTCTCTGGAACAACCGGGACAAATACGCAAAATATATCGATGCCTGGGAAATTGCGAACAGGGACGACGTATTCAACGTAATCGGCCTGAAGAAGTACCCCTACATTGCCAACAGCGATTTCCACAAGGCCCCGCACCTGTACTCATGGAAGACGCTTCTGAACTGCGAAAAAAACATTGAAGCCGTTAAGAACTGTATACGGCACAATAAAGGAGTCGCCATCACCCTTTTCCGAAGCTGACAGAAGGAGGAACCTATGATCATCTTTACCATCTGCGCCGTTGTCGCAGCCATCGGCCTCGCACTCCATGCGATCCAGTTCGCCGCGGTCCGCAGCACGCTGCTTCAGAGCAAGGAAGCCGGCCGCCGGCGCAGCCCTGCCGGTGAAGCGCATGGGGCACGACAGGACGTGACGCCCCATCGAGGCCTTCCTCCCCTTTCCATCCTTAAGCCCCTGAGCGGGCTCGACGACAACCTCTTCGACAATCTCGCAAGCTTCTGCGTTCAGGACTACCCGTCCTATGAGATCATCTTCTGCCTTCAGGACGCGAACGATTCCTCCCACAAAGTGGCCCGCATGGTCCGAGAGCGGTATCCTGACCGGAACATCACGATCCTTGTCCAGCGGATGAACGCCGGCCTAAATCCGAAGGTGAACAACCTGCTGCCTGCCTACCGGGCGGCGCAACATGAATACGTTCTGATCAGCGACAGCAATGTCTCGGTCGGTCCGGACTATCTCCGGAAGATCATGAAACACATGGCCGATCCCTCCGTGGGGCTGGTGAGCAATCTCATCCGTGGTGTGGGCGGCCGGTCTTTTGGGGCGGTCCTGGAAAATCTACACCTCAACTCGTTCATCCTGGGCAGCGTCTGCCTCCTCGACCGGGTGCTCGGCATGCCCTGCGTCATCGGCAAATCCATGCTCATGCGCCGGAGCGCCCTGGACGGCATCGGAGGGCTCGCGGCCTTCAAGGACCTTCTGGCCGAGGATTTCATCATCGGAAGGGAGATAGACCGCGCGGGATACCGGGTCGTCCTGTCGAACTACCTGATCAACAACGTGAACGAGTTCTGGGGCCTCCGGCGGTTCCTGAACCGTCATACGCGATGGGGCAAACTCCGGTGGAGGATCGGCGGCGTGAAGTACCTTTCCGAGCTGCTCGGCAACCCAATCTTCATTTCCGCGCTGCCGCTTGTCCTCTGGAAGGTCTCGGCAGCGACCTCGGCATTCACCGCCGTCGTGAGCGCTCTGAAGACGCTGATCGACTACGGCATCGGACGCATGGTCTCCCAAAGCGCCCCGGACCGCGAAGAGTGGCCGGGCTCCGGCGCCCGCTATCTCCTCATGCCTCTCAAGGACATTCTGATCGGGTTTCTATGGTTCGTCCCGATCTTTTCCAATACCGTGGCCTGGCGCGGGAACCGCTATCTGATCGGCAGGGACTCACGGCTTTCGCCAGTCCCCGCTTCCGGCATCTGGTCCTGGCGTTATCGACTGACGGACCGGATCCGGGAACGGTTTGCTTAAGGTCTCAGGAAAGAGACCGTGATGATCGGTGCATCAAAAAATGACTATTTCCATCGTAAGCGACCGATGGACTGGTGACGGCGGGTCGAAGATTTCTGACCTTTTGTTTCCTGAGCATCATGGCACTCATGATATCGATTTTCTCTTCAGGCCGCTTAACGAAAGAGGAAGGGGCGCCGACATCCGGTCGACATCCGACTGCTCGGAATGCTCCTGTCCCGAAACTCACTGAAGGAGACCGCCATGAAATCTCTTCCAGACGATAGGGCTCGCGGCAGCCTCACGGCAGCCTGTGCGACGCCCCTGCATCGCAGCCACACCCTGCCCGCGACGCAGCAGCAGGTACTGCCGCAGGAGGTGCCTGCGTCATCGGCATCAAAAATGAACGTCATACGTCCATGCCGGAATCCGGTGCAGGGGCGGGGCTCATCAGGTGAACGCGCGGATCGGCGGGATCAGGGCGTTCAAACCGAAAAAGTACTTCATGAAGCCGCTGACCACTGCCGGCAAAGGATCGCCGGCAAGTCAGTGATCGTGGAGGTGATCATTCACGGCCGGTCTCATGCCGTACGCGGCGACAGCGGGGTCGTCCGTCAGTTGATGATGGACCTTTTGTCATTCTCCGCCCACAGCACCGAGCGGGGCAGGATAACGGCGATTCTCATTCCTGATGAGGGAATCGTCAGATTGACGATCGCCGATACCGGCGCCGGTTTCACTGCAAAGCAGTTGTCACGGTTCTGTTCGGTGAAAGGCCGCAGGCCGGCCGGTGAAGCTGCCGGCTGTGTGAGGTCGATCCTCGCTGCCCGCAGCGCAGTCCGCCGCCTGGGCGGGAACATAGTCATTTCGAGCAAACAGGGAGCAGGCACGGTCACCGAGATAATGCTTCCCAGGGATGCTGCGCCCTCGCCCTGACGGTGATATTCCGGTTCTCCGGCCCGCCGCAAGCGCATCAAGGGCAGATGGGCCTGAACTGGGTGCGTTCCGACGTGGGCGGCAATGTCTCCATCTCCGGCGTTACCGGCGCGGAAAAGGACAAACGCGACATGTATCAGCTCCAGGCTCAGGTGTACTTCTAACGACGACGGCGTCCCGGCGGAACGGGCCTTGAAACGACCGCGAGACTCCCTGGTTCACCCCTCCCTCCGGGGCAGGCGGAACGGAAACGTTCTCCTGTCCCTTTCTTTTCTCCTGCGAGAGATCCATTGGGCATCTTCGCCTGTAACAGAACGATCACATCCCTGTAACGGACCTGTAACGAACGATTGGTATCCTCGGTGGTGAGTATGAAAATATCCACTGTCGACAATCCGGATAAACGCTGCAGGTCCATCTGCGGCGAACGGCAGGGCTGTTTTGCCGATCAGGCTGAACACCTCGAGTGCATCTCCGATATGGTCATCAACCGGGTATGGGGCGTCAGAAGCGTGATCTCCATCGGCCGGGAGCTGAATCACTGTGCGGATGTGGAGGACTATCTCGATATGGCGGATATGGCGTTGGATGAAATCATGAACTGGATGGACTGCCTCAGGAAAGAGAAAATGAAACGTATCATGGAGGTCACATGACAACCCATACAGAGACCCTGCATGACCGAAGCGCGCCGGTGGGAGCTCTCATCACCTCATCATCCTCCGTAGCATCTCACCGCAGTGTGAAAGAGGTCGCGGAACGGTTCCATGAAGACCCGGGCCTCGAGGCCGTTGCCGTTCTGGACGGGGAGCGTCCTTCGGGACTGGTTATGCGCTCAAAGCTCTTCATAACCCTCTCGCGGCGTTTCGCGCTCGAACTCTTCGGAAAGGACCCGATCAGTGCGCTGGCCGACGTCGAGCCGCTGATCGTATCGCTGCATGAACCACTGGACTCCGCTCTCGGCCGGGCTCTTTCCCGGCCCCCGCAGCACGTCTATGACGACCTGCTGGTCGTGGACGAATACGGCTGCTTTGCGGGCCTCCTGGCCGTAAAGCAGCTGGTGATTTACCAGAGTTCGGCTCTTGCCAATACAGTGATGCAGTGCGAGGTCGCCGATGAACGGACCAGAGAGCTTGAGCGGATCAATGACGCGAAAACGCAGTTCATCGCCACGATGAGCCACGAACTGCGCTCGCCGGTCCATGCCATCATTCTGCTCGCCGATCTCCTGAAAAGCGCCGTTGAGCAGAACTCCATCGTCGAGCTCAAGGCGCGCCTGAACAGCCTCATCGCGAGCGCCCTCGGCCTCCGCGCAGTCATCACGAACATCCTCGACCTGTCGAAGATCGAAGCCGGAAAGATGGAGGTCATCCTGCGGCATTTCGATCCCGCCGAGATGATCGGCGACATTGCGGAGACCGTCCGGGTCCTGGTCACGGGAAAGCCCGTGACCGTCGAGGTCGCCTGCCCCTCATTACCCGTCACGGCGGTTTCGGATCCCGACAAAGTGCGCCAGATCATCATGAACCTGGCAGGCAACGCAGCCAAGTTCACTGAACAGGGATCCATCCGGCTGTCACTCTCGGTGCAGGGTGACCGGGTGGCCTTTTCCGTGCTTGACACGGGCCGCGGGATACGCAAAGAGGACATGGGCCGCCTCTTCAACGCCTTTGAACAGCTGAGCCGGCGCGGGGGGGAGCCCAACGAAGGAACGGGGCTCGGCCTGGCCATCAGCAGAAGCCTCGCGACCTTGCTGGGCGGGACCATTACCGCTTCGAGCGAGGCGGGAGCAGGATCCGCGTTTACCCTGCTGCTCCCGCTCGGCGTTCCTGCGCGGCAGGAAGAGCGGTACGCAGCGTCCTGAACGGAGCAGACGCACCTTTTTCTTCATGACATACCGCAGGCCGGACAGAGGCGATTTCGCTCGTCGTTCACCCCGTCCCGGAACGGGACGGATAACCCCAAGGAGGTGGTACTATGCGAAAGCACCATCAGTGGCAGATTGTTCTGGCTTCCGTCGCAGTGCTGGTCTTCGGCCTTCCCTGGCCGGGGATCGCGAAGGACGTCGCCCTCGAGGACCAACGCCGGGCAAAAAACATCATCCTCATGGTTCCCGACGGCATGGGCCTGGCCAACGTCACTGCGGCGCGCATCACGCGGAACGGGATCAATGGCGACCCTCTCTGGTTCGAGACCCTCGAGGAGATCGGGTACCAGCGGACCCACTCGGCGAACAGCACGGTGACCGACTCGGCCGCCGCCGCCGCAGCCTGGGCCTGCGGAGAAAAGTTCATGAACGGCGAGATATGCTTCCATTCCGACGGTCGTCCCTATCAACCGAGCCTGCTGGAGCTGGCGCAGCAAAAGGGCAAAACAACGGGACTCGTGGCAACATCTACCATCACCCACGCCACGCCCGCCGCTTTCGGCGCCCATGTGTGGTCCCGAAGCTGCGAGAACGAGATCGCCCGGCAGTACGTTCGGATCACCCGTCCCAACGTGATGCTCGGCGGGGGCAGGTCCCGGTTTAACGCCACGGCTCCCGACCGCTGCGGCGCCTACGGAGATTACTTTACCGAGGCGGAGCACTATGGCTACACGGTCGTCACGTCCCGCGACGCGATGCTCAAGGCGGCGTCTTCAGGCGTAATGAATCTCTTGGGCCTCTTCAGCACGGGCGGCATGACGCCCGAGTACCTGCGCACGCCCGACACGTCGGAGCCGCGTCTGCCGGAGATGACAAAAGCGGCGCTGGATGTCCTGGAACGCGACAAGAACGGACTCTTCGTCGTGGTCGAAGGTTCCCAGATCGACTGGGCAAATCACGCGAACAACCTTACCTACCAGATCGGTGAGACGCTCGCCTTCGACGAGGCCGTGAAAGTCGTTCTCGACTGGATCGACGCGCGGCCGGAACGGGGCAGGAATACCCTGCTGATCATCGCTGCCGACCATGAAACCGGCGGATTCGCCCTGAACGGCGACGAAGACGGAGGAATGCTCGGCGCTTTTCAGCCCGGCTGGACGTCGGGCGGCCATACGGCCGTGGACACGGTCATCTGGAGCCGGGGCCCGGGCAGCCGCGCGCTCGGCATGGCCATCGACAACACCGACATTTACCGCATCGTCACAGAGGCAATGAACTAAACATTGCAGACCGGTCCCACCCGGGTCCTTTCGGAACGAAAGGACCCTTTTTATTCTTCCAGAGGCCCGCAGCACGTCCGGAAGGCGAGGGCGGGACGAAGGGAAGAGTCGCACGGTAATGAAAATGTCATCGTTTTGTAACGTAATTGTAACATTGGAATGCTACAGTAGCGTACGCTCTAAAAGAGCAAAACGCAGCTACAAAATACGTCTTACAGACAGGAGGAAGTGATCCATGAAGCGATTTTTCGTGTTAGCAGCCGCGTTGCTCGGCATGGCCGTCCCGGCCGTCATGCCTGGCACTGTCGCGGCCCAGCAGAGCATCATCCAGATCGACGGCTCCAGCACCGTGTACCCCATCACCGAGGCTGTGGCTGAGGAGTTCCAGAAGGCAGTCCGGGGCGCGACCCGGGTGACCGTGGGCATCTCGGGCACGGGCGGCGGCTTCA
>CAZYXS010000145.1:0-8293 GCA_964650955.1 uncultured Desulfuromonadales bacterium
CCCCCAGCAAGGTGTGGATCTCCCCCGGGGCGACGGAGAGGGAAACGCTTTCCAGGGCCACCACCCCGGGGAAGGTCTTGCGAATCTGATCGAGTTGCAGCAGGTCGGCCATGGCACCCAAGACGCAAAGAGGCACGCATCGCCTGCGGCTGCAAACGATGCGTGCCCTGTTGGCAGGAGGAGGCGGAGGGTTACTTGGGGATGGTCCCCTGCACCCCTTCGACGAACCAGTTCATGCTGAGCAGGTCAGCGTCGGCGACGACGGCGCCGGCGGCCACCTTCTCCTTGCCGGCCTGGTCCTTGATCGGGCCGGTGAAGGGGTGGAAGGTTCCGGCTTTGATCGCCTCGGTTTTCTCGGCGACCAGGGCCGCCACGTCGGCAGGAACTTTCTCGCTCAAAGGCGCCAGCTCGACCAGGCCGTCCTTCATCCCCGGCCAGAGGGCCGCGGATTTCCAGGTGCCGTTTTTGACTTCCTCGGCCACCGTCTTGTAAAGGGGGGCCCAGTTCCAGACCGGGGCGGTCAGAAAGGCGTTGGGGGCAAAGCTGCGCATGTCGGAATTGTAGCCGATGACGTAAGCGCCGCGGGCTTCGGCGGCCTGCAGGGTGGCGGGAGCGTCCTGATGCATGGCCAGCACGTCGGCACCGACATCGAGCAGAGAGTCGGCGGCGTCGCGCTCGATCCCCGGATCGAACCAGGTCTGGGTCCAGACCACCCTCACTTCAGCCTTGGGGTTGACGCTGCGCACCCCGAGGGTGAAGGCGTTGATGCCGCGGATGACCTCGGGGATCGGGAAGGCGGCGACGTAGCCGATGACGTTCTTCTTGGTCATCTTGCCGGCGACGATTCCCGAGAGGTAGCGGGGCTCATACATGCGGCCGAAGTAAGTGCCCACATTGTCGGCTGTCTTGTAGCCGGAGCAGTGCATGAAGACAACTTCGGGATTGTTCTTGGCAACCTCGAGGGTCGCATCCATGTACCCGAAACTGGTAGTGAAAATAAGATTGTTCCCATTGCGCACCAGGCCGTTGATGACCCGGGCGGATTCAGCCCCTTCAGGTACCGATTCGATAAAGGCGGTCGACGCGACAAAGGGGAGTTTCTCCAACGCCTGGCGCCCCTGGTCGTGGGCCCAGGTCCAACCGGCATCCCCCACCGGGCCGACATAGATAAAGCCGGCCTTGATCTGCTTGTCCGCCGCCGCACTGGCGGCCTGCGGCTTGACCTCGGCGGGGGTGCTCTCCTCCTTTTTCGTACATCCGGGCAGCAGCAACGCCAGGGAGACGATCAACAGCAGAAATTTTTTCATCGGGTCGACCTTTCATTTACAGAGATGAAATGCGAATCCTTCCTTTTAGTCCACTCGACAACCTCTGTCAACCCCCGCTTCGTTAAGACTCTGAAATCTGCAACTCCCCCTGCGGCAGTGTCTGCAAACCGTCCTGACCAGAGGCTTTCGGTTTTTCAAGTTGACAGCAGCGCCCGGGGTAGGATAAGCAGACAAATCAACGATTTTCCCAACTTTTCTCACATCGCCAAGGCAGGACCCCATGTCGACCTTCACCGCCATAATGCTGGAACTCGCTCTCCCGGTTTTTCTGATGCTCGGATTGGAGCGTTTCGCCGTGATTCGGATGCTGCGCACCCCCGAGCAGATCGCCTGGGTGCGCCGTCATCGCTGGCTGCACCCCAACTCCATCAGCCGGGCCCGCTACCCCATGGGCTTTCTGTCGGTGGCCATGCTGCACCTCGGCTACCCAAAACTCTGCTTCCTGTTCTTCACCTTCTGGATGATCACCGACATCACCGACGGGGATATCGCCCGCAAGTGCGACCTCCACACCGAGGAGGGGGAAACCATCGACCCCCTCTCGGACAAACTGATGTATTCTCCCATGCTGGTCTACATGGCCTGGAAAGGGATGCTCGACCCGCTGCTGGTCGGGCTGTTTCTGGCCTTTGACATCTTCGGCCAGTTCTCCCGCTCCTTCATCAAGGTCAAGGCGGCCAACCTGTTCGGCAAAGCCAAGACCTTTCTCGTCGTCGTCCTCCTCATCGTGGTCGGCCTCGACCACATCTATGGCCAGTTGCCGGTGATCAGCCGTGCCATTCAACCACTGCTCGGCTTCTGCGCCGCCCTGGCCTTCTGCTCAACCGCCTTCAAACTGATTCCCAATTACTGGTACGCCAACATCCTGAGCATCATGAACCTGGTCTGCGGCCTGGCCGGCTGCTGGGTGATTCTCAGCGGAGGCAAGCCGGTCTATGCCCTCGGCCTGGTGTTTCTGGGGCAGTTTCTCGACCTCTTCGATGGCCGGGCGGCTGAGCGCTGGGGATCGACCCCCAAGGGCGAGATCTTCGACGACGTGGCCGACGGCACCAGTTTCGGCCTGACCGTCGGCATGATCGTGGCGGTCTCCTTCTCCCAACTCTGGATCGGCCTGGTCATCGGCGGTTTCTATCTGCTCGCGGTCATCTACCGGCTGATCCGCTTCGTGGTGGAAAAGCGCAAGCAGGGAGTTCTCGGCGGCGTCGCTACCTTCTCCGGAATGCCCTCCCCCGCCGGGGCGCTGCTGGCCGGCACCACCTGCATCCTGATCCCCTCTGAAGCCCTCATCGGGCTGATCGTGATCGCCACCGCGGGGTTGATGATCTCCCGCGTCCCCTACCCTCATTTCGGTCGGGCAGTGCTGCCGAAGATCCCCAAGATCGTCCGGGTCCTGTTTCTGGCGGTGTTCTTGTTCCTGCTCGCCCTGGGAGTCAAGCGGGACCACTACACCGCCAGTTTGGTCATTTCTTTCGCCGCAGCACTGGCCTATCTGCTTTCGCCCCTGTTCTGGGGCCGGGGGTCCAAACCTTCGCCAACCCCTTAGAAAATTACAGCAAAACAATATGACAAAATTAACAACATAGGAAATTCGGTTGGTTGTGGTTTTTTTTCAAGGGCACTTGACGCGGGCCTGCAATTTCTGTAACACTGTTTGAAACATGTTTCGGGAAGTTCGACCCGTTATCCGGTTCTGCGCGAAAGGAGCCCGCTATGAAAGGCATTATCATTACTTACCTGGTGGTCGCCGCTTTGGCCCTCGGCACGCAAGTCATGGCCTACCTGACCCACTCCCTGGCCCCCCGCAAACATTGATCCGCGGACCACGGTGGCGGCAACCCGCCGAACCGGCCGCTCAGCAATAGCAGACAGCCCGAACGGTCGATACCGGTCGGGCTGTCTGTTTTTCGGCGTTGCAATTACAGCGGTTGCCGGAAATTTTAACCAGCCAGCACCTCGACCCAGAAGGTGCAGCCTCCCCCGGGGGTTTCTTCCACCCAGGCCCGCCCTCCGTAGAGCCGAGCAATCTTCTGCACTGTGGCCAGGCCGATCCCGGTGCCGCAAAGATCCCGACCGCTGCTGCCACGATAGAATACCTCGAAAATCTGCTCCCGCTCTTCTGCCGGGATGCCTTGGCCGTGGTCGCGAACGAACATCCTCACCAGGCCGGGATATTCCTCTCCACCAATCTCGATGGCTTGTCCTTCCCGCTGCCCGTAGCGCAAGGCATTGCCCACCAGGTTGTGAAAAATCTGCGTCAGAAAGGTCTTCGGCAACCGCACCGCCGGCAGGGGGTGCAAGCGGATGGCCCCATTGGCCTGGGCTGGCAGGTGCCCCAGTTCGAGCAGAATCTCCGCCACCACCTGGTCGAGGGGGACGGGTTCGACCGGCCGGTCCACCTGCCCTACGGTGGCCAGGGCCAGCAGATCTTCCAGCAATGCCAGCATGCGCCGCCCCTGGCTGCCGATTTCCGCCAGGAACTCCAGGGACTGGGGATCCAGTTTATCCCGGCAGGTCTGGTGCAGCAGGTCGGCGTAGCCGATGATCGGTGTCAGGGGCGTGCGCAGGTCGTGGGTCACGGTGTAGACGAAGGCATCCAGATCCCGATTGGCCTGGACCAGGGCCGCCTCGGCGGCCTTACGCTCGGTGATGTCCTCAAAGGTGCCCAGAACTCCGATGACTTGACCATCCCCATCATGGAGGGGAATCTTGTTGGTGTCGAGCCATGCCTGTTTGCCACTGGCCTGCAGGTTCGTTTCGATGATGTGAAGTTCGGGAGTATCGGTTTCCATCACCCGGCGGTCGCACTCCCGATATAAATCGGCCTCCTCCTTCTTCCAGGCCAGGTCATAGTCGGTCTTGCCGATCAGATCCTGGGGGCGTTCGACTCCGGCGAGACGGGCAAAATTTTTGTTGCAGCCGCGGTAAACGGAATCCCGGTCCTTCCAGAATACATGTTGGGGGATGTAGTCGAGGACCAACTGGAGCATTTGCTTTGACTCCCGGATCTGGTCCTGCACCTGCTTGGCCTCGGTGGTATCCAGCACCAGGCCGACATGGTAAAGGGGGTGTTGCGCACCGCCCCTCACCGCCGCCACCGAGGAGAGGCCCCAGGCTATGGTGCCATCACTGCGCAGATAGCGTTTCTGGTCCTGGATAGCCAGCGTCCGACCTTCTCGCAAGTTGCGGTAGTTCTTTACGGTTCGGGAGCGGTCAGCGGGATGGGTGATGGCCAGGACGTCGAGTTCGAGCAGCTCATCCCTGGAATACCCGGTAAATCGGCAGAAGGCGTCGTTGACGTCGAGAAATCGCCCATAGGGTGCGAGAATCACCATCCCCGCGGCGGCATTGTCGAAAACGGTGCGAAAACGCTCCTCGCTCTCCCGCAAGGCCTGTTCCGCAGCTTTCAACTCGGTGATGTCCTGCACATTGGCAGAAAAGCCCCGCAGGCTGCCGTCGTCCGCGAAGATCCCTGCGACCGTAGCATGCCCCCACAGGACCGATCCGTCCTTGCAGAGATAACGCTTGACCTGGTCGAGGACCCGGCGGCGTCCGGTGGCGATTTCCTCGTAAAGGCGGCGGGTTTCCTCCCTGTCTTCGGGGTGGGTCACCTCGAGAACATTTTTTTTTAGCGCTTCCACCTCGGAATAGCCGGAGAGCCGACAGAAAGCCGGGTTGACCCGCTGGGGTGTACCGTCGGGCTTGATGATGGCCATGCCCGCGGCGGCGGATTCGAAAAAGGAGCGGAACCGTTCTTCGCTCTCCCGCAGGGCCTGCTCGGCCAGGCGATGGGCCACGAGTATCTCCCAGTCGCGCAGGGCGCGGCTCAGAATGTGCTGAAGGTCTTCGAGCATTCTGGGGGATTTGACCAGGTAATCCAGGGCTCCCGCTTTCATGGCCGCCACCGCCTGGTGTTCATCTCCGCGGCTGGTCATGATGATGACGGGAAATTCGAGTTTCTCGGAGTCGGCTGGGAGCAGGTCGGTGCCCCGGCCATCGGGCAGGAACAATTCGGTCAGAACCAGGCGGGGTGTTGCTCGCTGCAGGTAGTTGCGGGCCTCTGCCAGAGTTGATACGACAGCAATGTCCACCCCGGACGAGCCCGATGCCAGGGCTCCGGCCAATTCCGCCGCATAATCAGGCGAGTCTTCAACCAGCAGGATGTAAGTGATCTCAATGGTCATGGCTTGCAGGTCACTCCCGCGCGAGAATGCTTCAGACCCATGTCCACCCAGGCGGACCAAAAAAACCGCTCGACGGTTGCCCTGCAGCAAACCTGCGAACGGTATCGTCGACTGGCCCACAGTGGCAATATTAATGAAAATTATAACAACTTCGACCCGAACCGGCAACTCTGATTTTCAAATATTCATAGTCGATTCCCGCGATTGACCGTTCGATTCCCTCTCGCTCAGAGCCGCACCAGATCATCGGGCAGGTCGGTGAGTTTCTCTCCGCCGGCCGCCGTGACCGCGAAGCTGTTCTCGATCCCCACCGCCCCCAGGCCGGGGAAGACGAATTTGGGTTCGACCGCGATGGTCTGGCCTGCCTGCAGCGGCATGTTGAAGCCCTGGGCCAGCACAGGAAATTCGTCAAGCTCCAGGCCGACGCCGTGGCCGACGAACTTGGCGTTTTCCCCCGGCGGGCCCATGAAGTGCGGGGCCAGTCCGCCCGCCTCGGCCAGCTCCTGGGCCTTGGCAAACAGGTCGGCACAGATGGTCCCCGGTTTGAGGTCGGCGACGATGGCCTGCTGGATCGCCAAGGCAAGATCGAAGGCTTTCTGCAACTGCGGATCGAGAGCCCCGATGACAAACATGCGGGTCATATCGACGATGTAGCCGTCGAAGACCCCGGTGTAGTCCACCAGCACCGGCATGCCGACTTCGATGCGGCGGGCCGAGGCACCGTGGGCGGCCGCCGCCGACATCCCCTGGCCGGTGACCGCGCCGTCGAAAAAGCCGGGGGCGCAGGCGCCGTCGCCGGCCACTGCCAAGCCCATGAACAGCTCCTGGTTGAAGGCGCGCATGCGCACGTATCCCTCACCGCCGGCCTTGCGCAGCCGGGCTTCGAATTCTGCGGACAGGTCCACCTCCCGCATTCCGGGCTCCAGGAACTGGGGTATCTGGGCGAAAACTCCGCACAGCCCGGCGCCGCTGTGGCGCATGCGCTCCAGCTCCCAGGGGGACTTGACCGAGCGCAACTCCCGATTGATGGCCGAGAGATCGTTGAACGGCCGCCCCGGAAGCAGCTTGGCGAAGAAGTTGTATTGTGCCACGGGGAGCACGTCGAAGGTCAGGCCGATGGTCCGTGCCCCTTCGGGCAAAGCGGCGGCGAACTCCTTGCTCGGCGGGAAGGGGCGCACCTCGGCCAAGGGCGCCTCCTGGCGGGCGCGGGCCAGGCTTTTGCGCACCAGCAGCAGGGGCTCGCCGGCGGCCGGCACCCAGAGCACGGCGTTCTGGCGGGTGCCGCTGAAGTAGTAGACGTCGATGGGATGCACCAGCAGGGCGCCGTCGAGCCCGGCGCCGGTCATCCGCTCCTGCAGCCGGGCGATGCGCCCGGCATTTTCTTCCCGTGTCAGCATGCGCTGTTCCCCCATTGGTCGAAAAAGGCGATTTCACTCAACTCCCGCCGCGGCCGCGGCTTGGGGTCCTGGTCCGGATAGCCCAGCGGGGTCACCCCCACCACCCGCAGTTGCGCGGGGATGCCGAGAGTCGCCTTGAGGCGCTCCTCGTCGAACCAGCCCATCCAGCAGGTGCCCAAACCCAGGGCCTTGGCCGCCAGGCAGAGATGCTCGAAGGCCATGGCGGCGTCGGCGAGGTAGTATTCCTTCCCCTCCTCGACCCCCGACTCCTGGGGGTCGGCGCAGACCACGATCACCACCGGCGCCTGGCCCAGCCCCTTACGGCCGGGATTCTCCTCGTGGAAGCAGTCGAGCAGGGTCTCCCGCAACTGCGCGTTCCGCAGCACCAGGAAGCGCCAGCACTGCTGGTTCTTCCACGACGGCGCCAGCCGCGCCGCCTCCAGCACCGCGGTCAGCTTCTCCTGCTCCACCGGCTGCTCCTGGTACTTGCGGATACTGCGCCGGTCGCGAATCACATCGAAAAAGTCCATAATTATTCCTCTCCGTGGGTATGACCCCCCTCAATCCCCCCTATTTCATAGGGGGGAAGCGAGCGCAGCGAGCAGGGGGGTCCATGCAGGGGGTGGGGTTGGTTTACATGTTGCGCCGGTATTGCCCGCCCACCTGGTACAGCGCCTGGCTGATCTGCCCGAGGGAGGCCACCTTCACCGTCTCCAGCAGCTCGGCGAAGATGTTCTCCCCGCGCTGGGCCACCTCCTGCAGCTGCCGCAGGGCGGCGGGGCACTGGCCGCGGTGCCGTTCCTGGAAGGCGTGCAGGTTGGCGATCTGCGCCTCCTTCTCTTCCTTGGTGGAGCGGGCCAGCACATCGGGGATCTTGTACCCCTCCGCCTCGGTCTGGGGGTTGAGGTATGTGTTGACGCCGATGATCGGCAGCTCGCCGGTATGCTTCTTGTGCTCGTAGAGCATGGATTCTTCCTGGATCTTGCTGCGCTGGTACTGGGTCTCCATCGCCCCGAGCACCCCGCCGCGCTCGTTGATGCGCTCGAACTCCGCCATCACCGCCTCTTCCACCAGGTCGGTCAGCTCGTCGATGATGAAGGCCCCCTGCAGCGGATTCTCGTTCTTGGCCATGCCAAGCTCGCGATTGATGATCATCTGGATCGCCATGGCGCGGCGTACCGACTCCTCGGTGGGGGTGGTGACCGCCTCGTCGTAAGCGTTGGTGTGCAGGGAGTTGCAGTTGTCGTAGATGGCCATCAGCGCCTGCAAGGTGGTGCGGATGTCGTTGAAATCCATCTCCTGGGCATGCAGCGAGCGTCCGGAGGTCTGGATGTGGTACTTGAGCATCTGGCTGCGGGCATTGGCGCCATACTTGTTGCGCATCACC
>CAZYXS010000146.1:0-8196 GCA_964650955.1 uncultured Desulfuromonadales bacterium
TGGGCATCTGCGGATCGGCCTTGCGGATCTGCTGGCAGATCTGCGCCGCATCCACGGCACTGGCGATCACCAGGATGAACTCGGGGCGTTCCCCCAGCAGTTCCGCGACCAGCGGAGAAAAGGCCTGTGCCACCTCGGCGCTGAAGGTACGCTCCGCCACCAGTTGCCCGCCCCAGATAGCGAACTCGGCGCGGAACGCTCCGAGCCAGCTTTCCGCATAGGCCCGGTTGGCTGTATCGTAGATGACCGCTCCGCGGCGGTAGCCCAGCTTTTGCGCCTGAAAATGGGCATTGCGCACCGCATAGGTGGTAGCGTCTGCGATCACCCGGAAAAAAAAATCGTCCAGACCGCTCAGATCGGTAGTGGTGACCGTGGGGCTGAGCAGGGGAATCTGCGCCGTATTGGCCTGGGGGACGACCACCATCGCGTTACCGCTGGTCATCGGCCCGAGCACCGCCACCACCCCCTGTTGGAGCAGGTCGGCGAAAACCTGTCGCCCCACCTCCTTGTCCGGCGTGGCATCCCGCACCAGCAACTCGATGGTGCGGCCCTGCACGCCGCCGGCGGCGTTGGCCTGCTCGATGGCGAGCATGACGCCGTTGCGGCCGGAAATGCCGAGATCGGCGTCGCGGCCACTGATGGCCGCAAAAAATCCGACCCGCAAAGGCTCCTTCCGATCGCAGGCCGCCAACACCAGCCACAGACAGAGGGCCGTCAGAATCAGCCTTCTCAGCCACCTGCGCCCCCGCCGCTCCATAGCGCCTCCTTGTCTGCCTCCCATTTGGTCGAGAGGACAGCAACCATTGGGAAGTATCGCAGAGCGTTGGTTTTTTTCAATCGCAATTGGCAATTTGGCCTTGTTCAGCAAACCGCTTCCCGAACCACCCCCGGATCAAAATCCAGCCGCAGCGCCCCCCAATGACGGCCCTGGACCATTAACGGCAGGGACAGGTCCCAGAGAATTTCCCCGGTATCCCGCATGTAGGTCTGCAGCAGGAATTCCTTCGGGTTGCGCGCAGCTCGCAGGCCGGTGCCGTCGGCGAAAATCCGCTTGTCGCGACTGTGCTGCAGAGCAATCTCCCGATTCCCGGTCAGCGGCTTGGAAAATTGTCGGGCCGCGCCGGGAAACGGGGCCGGCCCCATTCCTCCGGAGAACCACCGCCACATTAGCGGCAATGGCCGGGTGCCCGCAGGGGGATCCCGGCCTCGCAGGGGACGCCGGTCTGACAGAGGCCGCAGCCGGCCTGCTCGACGCCGAAGCCGGGGGCCACCTCGCGTTTGATTTCGCCGTAGACAAAGTCCCGGCAACGGCCCTTGTCGTGCCCCGCCAGGGACAGGGCCCCCACCGGACAGCGCTGCACACAGAGGCCGCAGCTGCCATCCCGATGATAGAGACAGTTGGCCAGGTGATGGGGGTAGGAACGGGGAGTGGGGGTCAGGAAGAGATCGGTCACCAGGCTACCGCAGCGGTGGGCGATCCCCTTGGAGGTGATGAGTCCGTCGTTGAGGCTGAAGGTGCCCAAGCCGGCGGCATAAGCGGCGTGACGCTCCGACCAGGTCGAAGCGATGCCGACGGGGGACTCGGCCAGCTCCTTCCAGAGCGGTGAGAACTGCGGCGCCACCGCCCGGGCGCCGAGGGTTTCGAGGAACCTGACCAGGTGGCGGCGCAACGCGCCGTTCAACCCTTCGCCCAGGCCGCGGGTCTGACCCCAGGCGCGGGACGGATAGCGGCGTTCGCGGCGGTTGCTGACCCGGGTCTCCTGAGAGATGGGGAGAATCCAGGCGATCACCGTCGCCGCCCGGCTCTCCTCCCCCAGCAACAGTTCCGGCGTCAGGTGGAAGGGGCCGATAATGGTCTGGAACTGGCTGAACAGGGGGTCGGCCGCGGCGGCGAACCCGACCAGCGGGGCATCGAAATAGGGCCGTTCCCCGTCGGGAAAACGGTTGAGGGGGCTCTCCTGCACGAAACGGCTGATTTCCGCGGTGATCACCTCTTCCAAGGGGCGTTGCTCCGTCATTCCCACACCTCCCTGCTGCCGTGGCCCATTCCTCCCCCGACCTTAGCACGGCAGCTCGCCGGGACGGGAGCAATATTCCTCCCTCAGGGAATCAGCACGATCTTCCCTGCCGCCCCGGGGGCCAGCACTGCGGCATGGGCCTCGGCCGCGGCGGAAAGCGGCATCTCCCTGGCGACCACCGGATTCAGGGTACCGTTGTCCAGACCTGCCACCAGCGCCGCATTGATCGAGCGATCCTCCTCCGGCCGCAGGTTGAACAGAGTCATGGCCAGAATGCTGCCGTTGCGCCCCATCAGATCCCGTGGGTTGATTTCCACCGTCCCCCGGCTGCCGATCACCACCACCCGCCCCCCCAGGGCGAGCAGCTTCAGGTCCTGGCCCAGGTTGACGTTGGCCAGCATCTCCAGGATCAGGTCGTAGCCGTGATCGCAGGTCAGGCGCGCCAGTTGCGCCACCTGGTCGGGGTCGTGATGATCCACCACCTGGTGTGCTCCCTGCTGCCGCACCAACTCCCGCCCGGCGGCGCTGCCGGCGGTGGCGATCACCCGCAGACCCGCTGCCCGCGCCAGCTGAATCGCCGCCAGGCCGACCCCGCCGCTGCCGCCGTGCACCAGCAGGAACTCCCCGGGGCGTGCCTGCCCACGATAGAACAGGGCATAATAGGCCGTGCGATAGGGCACCCCCAGGGCCGCCCCCTGGGCGAAGCCGATCCGCTCCGGTAGCGGATGCACCTGCTGCTCGCTGCACAGCACCTGCTCGGCATAGGTTCCCGAAAGGCTGCCGGCGACATAGACCCGCTCGCCGACCCGGCGATGGCCGACCCCGGAACCCACCGCCTCGATCACCCCGGCCCCATCCATTCCAGGGGTATAGGGGAGGGGCCGGGGTTGCGGGTAGAGCCCCGAGCGGATATAGGTATCCACCGGGTTGACCCCCGCCGCCCGCACCCGCACCACCACCTGCCCCGCCGCCGGGACCAGGTTCTCGACCTCTGCCAGCTGCAGCACCGACGGTTCCCCGAAACTCGCTACCTGAATAGCCCGCATCCTCGCCTCCTTTGCGCAGAGAGCACCCGTCCCGGGACAGGTCCCCCCGATTTTGCTATACTCCCCCCATTCCCTCATCCAGGAGCCGACCATGAACTACCAGATGATCCACAGCTGCATCCGGGTGCTGAATCTCGACGCCTCCGTCAAATTCTACCAGCAGGCCTTCGATTTCGAGATCTCCCGTCGCAAGGATTTTCCCGAGCAGCGCTTCACCCTCTGTTACCTGCGCGCCCCCGGTGCCCCCTTCGAGCTGGAGTTGACCTACAACTACGACCAGAAGGAACCTTATCTGCTCGGCACCGGCTATTCCCACCTGGCCGTCGGCGTCGCCGACCTGGAAGCCTCCCACCAGCGGCACCAGGAACAGGGGCTCTCCCCCCGACCCCTCAAAGGGCTGGCCGGCGGGCCGCCCCGCTTCTACTTTCTCGCCGATCCCGACGGCTACCTGGTGGAGGTGGTGCGCACCCCCTGAAAGCCGACCATTGGGATGTGGCGGGGCCGGGCAGCCGCTGCGGCTTAAACCTTAACCGGAATCGTCCGGCTGTCAATTCTCCTGCATCCAAGGGCACTTGCGCCCTTGCCCCCAGCGGTTATAGTAGAAGAAGGAATCAGGGCTGCTGGCCCGGCTGCAGCCAGCGGACCCGCCGTGGCCGAACCTGCAGCCGCAAAGCAGGTGCTCCACCTGCAGGAGGTGACCATGACCGGAAAACAGCTCAGGCAGGAGTTGGCCAATGTCGACACCAAGCGCCATCCCTTCCTCAAATGGTGGCGTAAGGAAAACGATTTCGCCGATATCGAACTGGTTGCCGACTTCCTCCAATCCGTTGAGCCGGATTTGGAGTTCGGCGGCTACGAACTGCTCGATATGGAACAGATGTGGGCCCTGCTCAAGCAGCAAAGCCCCAAGTCCGTCAACCGGGACGAGCGCCGGCGCAAGGAGGTCATCATCTGGAATCACCCCGACCGGGAGGGCAACCCCGAACAGGTCTGCCCCTTTACCGCCGAATCGCTGTTGACCATTTTCAACGCCGAGACCAAGGGAAACCTGATCTGCTGAATCCAGGGAGCAGTCCCACCAATAAAAAAGGCTCCCGGTGAATGGGAGCCTTGCAGAGCGGGATTTCCGGAAACATCAACCGGCGGAGACGCTGATAAACACCAAACCCTGGCTGCCGGTGTTGTCGATGCCGTGGGACTGCCCGGCCGGAGCCACCAGAATGGTCCCGGGGGTGATGCGGCGGGGGGAAGCGTCGCTGAGAAAATCCCCTTCACCTTCGAGTACGACCCAGATGTGATCACCCGCATGCACATGGGCATGGATGTGCTGGCCGGGGAGCAGGCACCAGAGGGTGGAGCGGGAATGGGGGGTTTCGGCCAGTACCACCTTGTTGGCCTTCTCCTGGCTGAAGGCCACCTTGTCCTTGTAGTCCCAGAATTCGGTTTGCATAGTCATCTCCGCAAGGTCAATGAAAAGACGCCCCGGCACTAGCGCCGGGGCGTCTTTGAGTCTACGTCAGGGCCAGCCGGGCGTCAAGCCTTGGCGATCTGCACGGCGACGCGGTTCTGGCCCGCCGGCAGCAGGGCCTGAACATTCAGTTCGGCAAAGTGGTAGGGGGCGAACACCAGCCCCGGAGGCACGCAATCGCTCAGCCGCACCGGCCCCTGCACAGCACCGAGGGCCGAGCTGATACGCACCTGTCCGCCCTCCGCCAGCCCCGCCTTGGCGGCATCTGCCGGGTTGATTTCCAGGTAGCCGGCCGGCGCCACCTGCAGGGGCCCCTCGGCGTAGGTGGTGGTGCTGCCGAAGTGGAACAGGATCTTGCCGGCCAGCAGCTGCAGCCCCTCGGCGGCCGGCACTTCCTGAGCAACCAGGCTGTAGCGCAGTCCCTTGGGGGCAGGGCGGAAAGGGGTACGCTGGCAGGGTTGGCAGCGCCCCGTGCCGGCGAAGCAGAGATCGCCGTAAAGATCGGTCAATTCCTTGGCCTCCCCCAGCAGGGCCTGGGGGTCGATCTGCTTCCATTGAGCCACCAGCCGGTTGTAGAGTGCCGCCAGGATTTCCCAATCCTCCCGAGACTCACCCACGGGCTTGAGCGCCTGCCCCAGGCAGCTGATGCGCCCGTCGAGGGCGGTGACGCTGCCGCTCTTTTCCGCGAAGGAGCTGCCCGGCAGCACCACGTGGGCCATGTCCGTCAGTTCCGAGGGGAGGATGTCCTGGACCACCAGCAGTTCCAGCTTGCCCAAAGCGGCCCGCCAGCGGCCACTCTCGGGGAAGGTGAGAGGATTGGCGGCGGCCAGGTAGAGGGCCTTGATGCTCCCCTGTTCGATGCCGCTGAGGATCTCCAGGGCATTGCGCCCCCCCTTGGGCAGCTTCACCCCCCAGGCCGCTTCGAACTTGGCGGCCGCGGTGGCGTAAGTCTGGTAGCCGGGCAGGCTTTCGGGGTAGACCCCCATGTCCAGCAGCCCCTGCATGTTCCCCTTCTCGTCGATGGGGAAGAGCCCCCCGACATCGCCGTAGAGGGCACCGCTCAGCAACGCCAGATTGGCGAGGGCCGCTGCGGTCTGCTCGGCCTGGGCCCCCTTGAGGACGTCGCCGCCGAACAGGATCGCCACCGAATCGGCCTGGCCCAGGCTCAGGGCGGCCTCTTCGATCAACTCCAGGGGCAGGCCGGTCTGGGCCACCGCCGCCGCCAGGTCGATCCCCTTGAGGTGGGCCTCCATCTCCTCGATGTTGTCGACGTACTGGTTGAGGTAATCCTTGGCGATCAGGCCCCGGTCGAAGAGGATCCGGCTCAGGGCCAGGGCCAGGGCCAGTTCGCTCCCCGGACGGTAGGCCAGGTGGGTATTGGCGTAGCGGGTCAGCTTGACCTTGCGCATGTTGGCCACCACCAGGAGGCCGTCCCGCTTGCGGCAGGCCAGTTCGATCTGCCAGTCGAGAGCGGGCGCCTCGGCAGTCACGTCGGCACCGAACACCAGCACCGCGCCTGACTGGCCGATGCGGTCGATGCGGTTGCTCGCCCCCCGCAGGCCGAGGGCGGCGTTGAGCACCTGCTGGCCGCGCAGGGCGCCGAAGCGGGCCTCGGAGTCGATGTTGTTGCTCCCCAGCACGGCCCGGAACAGTTTCTGGAACAGGTAGTTCTCCTCGTTGCTCAGGCGCGGCGAGGCCAGCCCCGCCACCGCCTCGGGGCCGACTTTTTTCAAGCCCTCGGCGGCCAGAGCCAAGGCCTCGTCCCAGTCGACGGCCAGCTGCCGATCCTGGCGCTTGATCAGGGGGCGGCTCAGGCGCTGGGGGGAATTGATATAGCCGTAGCTGAAGCTGCCGCCGATGCACAGGTTGCCGTCGTTGACCGTCGCGCCATCGGTGGAGGTGAGGCGCAGCACCTTGCCCTGCTTGACGTTGATGTCAACCTGGCAATGGGCCGGGCAGTGGGCGCAGACCGAAGGGACCTTGGTCAGCTCCCAGGGGCGGGCCTTGAACTTGAAGGGCTTGGAAATCATGGTGCCGGTGGGGCAGACGGAGACGCAGTTGCCGCAGAACTCGCACAGTTCCAGGTGCTTGTCGATGAAGGCCCGGTCCCCCTTGTCGTTGACGAACAGGGAGCTGGAGCCGATGGTCTCGTGGCAGACCTTGACGCACTTCTCGCACAGCACGCAGCGGGAGGGGACCTGCTGGATCAGCGGCCAGTGGTCGATGGTGGCGGGGTTGACGTCCTCGGCGGCGAAGGGCTGGCGGGTGACGTCGAGATCGTAGCAGATGTTCTGCAGGTCGCATTCGCCCGCGGCATCGCAGACCGGGCAATCCAGCGGATGATTGACCAGCAGCAATTCCACCACCTGGCGGCGGATCACCTCGAGGCGCGGCGACTGGGTGGTCACCTCCATCCCGTCCACCACCGGGGTGTTGCAGGCGGTCATCGGCTTGGCGACGCCGGCGATATCCACCACGCAAATCCGGCAGGCCCCGGTGGGAGAGACCTTCTGCAGGTAACAGAGGGTCGGGATCTTGATTCCGGCTTTTTCGGCCGCCCTCAGGATCGTCGCCCCTTTTTCCACCTGCACATTCTTGCCGTCGATTTTCAGATTGACCATGGAATCATCACCTTTATCGCATCGGGAATGGGCGCAGCGCGGACGCACTACACCAGGGCCAGCGCGGAACAACAGGGGACGGCGCACCGTCCGGGGCCGACCGGCTAGTTGACGGCCACCATCGCGACCCGGTAGCAGCGCAGGCAGCGTTCGGCTTCACGCACCGCCTGGCTCTCCGGCATGGCCAGCTCGATCTCTTCGTAGTGCTGGGCGCGCTCGGCGCCGTTGATCTTGGGCTGGTGCTCGCGGTGCAGGCCGCCGAGGATGCCGACCTGCTCCTGCTCGTCGAAGACCCCGAGGTTGTTGACCAGATCCTCCATGGCGTCCTCGACGTCGAGGTAGGCCTTGCCTTCCATCAGGTAGCGGTGCATGGCGCGGGCGGCGCGGCGGCCGTGGCCCACCGCCAGCACCACGGTCATGGCGCCGTATTCGCAGTCCCCGCCGGCGAACACCCCCTCGTTGTCGGTCATCATGGTGCCGCCGCGGGTGACGATGCTGCTCCACTTGGTCTGCTTGATGCCGTAGTCGCCGTCCTCCAGGTAGGAGAGGTCGGGGTCCTGGCCGATGGCCGGGATGACCAGATCGCAGGGGATGACGTATTCGCTGCCGGGCTTGGGGGCCGGACGGCGGCGCCCCGACTCGTCGGGCTCCCCCAGTTCCATGATCACCACCTCGACCCCGACCACCTTGCCGTTCTCGGCGATCAGGCGGGTGGGGTTGCGCAGGAACTCGAACTTGACGTTCTCCTCCTCGGCGTCGTCGACCTCGTAGGGCTCGGCGGGCATTTCCTTGCGGGTCCGGCGGTAGACCAGGATCGACTCCTCCGCCCCTTCCCGCAGGGCCACGCGCACGCAGTCGATGGCGGTGTTGCCGCCGCCGACGACGATGACCCGCTTGGGAGTGACGATCGGCTCGCCCAGGGCCACGGCCCGCAGGTAATGGATACCGCCGGTGGAGAAGCCGTCGTACCCCTCCTCTTCCCCTTCGACCCCCATCGGCTTGGACTTGAAGGCGCCGGTGCCGAGGAAAACGGCATCGTACTG
>CAZYXS010000147.1:0-4672 GCA_964650955.1 uncultured Desulfuromonadales bacterium
TCCGCTGCCGTGAGCTTCAGAGGCTTCAGCGCCTTGTTCCCCTTGCCGCCCCCTTTGTCGAAGAACTCGATCACCTCGTCCAGGGTCTGGAACACGCCATTGTGCATGTAGGGCGCGGTGCGCGACACCTCGCGCAGCGTAGGCGTCCGGAAGGCCTTCCAGTCCTTCTTGTCCTTGGTGATGAGGTAGCGGCCCGGGTCCTCGTTCAGCGTCCGGTAGTCCTCAAAATGATATACCTTGGCAACGAAGCGCGCCGTGGCAATGACCTGCGGATTGTTCAGCAGCTCGGGATTCTCCGGCACGCTCAGGGCATGGAACTTCTGGTCCGACAGCAGCACGCCGTCATGGCATTCCACGCACCTGCCCTTTCCCCGGTATATCTCCAGGCCCTTCTCAGCTTCCTTTGAGAGCGCCTTCGTGTCGCCCTGGAGGTAGCGGTCGAGCGGAGCATTCACGGACACGAGGGTCCGCTGGAAGGCGGCAAGGGCCATGGCGATCCGCTCCCGCGTCACCTCTCCCCCGAAGACCTTCTTGAACTCCGCGGCGTACTCAGGCACGGCCTGGACCTCTTCTTCCATGAAGTCGAGGTTCTGGTTCATCTCGAAGGCGCTCATCATGGGAAAAAGCGCCTGGTCCTCGAGGGTGCGGACGCGGCCGTCATAGAACAGAAACTGCCACAACCCGGCATTGATCAGCGTGGGTGCGTTCCGCCAGTTGCGCGTCGTGGGATAGCTGAGCGAAATAGGCAGCCCGTCGGTAAATGCCTGCTCGGGATCGTGGCAGGTGACGCAGCTCATGGTCCCGTCGCCGGACAGGCGCCGGTCGAAGAAGAGCTTCTTGCCCAGCTCGACCTTTCCGGGCGTCTGGGGGTTCTCCTTCGGGATGGGTATCTCCTTGAAGGGCTCAAGATGTCCTGCCCTGGCCGGCAGGACGATCATCCCTGTCAACAGGACTATGGCTCCCATGATCGTGAACAGGCGGCGTTTCATGACACATCCCTCCATTCTCTGCTTTCCTCCGCACGTCCCACTTCCTTCTCCCCTTCACCGCGTCTCCGTGTCCCCGCGTCTCCCCGTCCCCTCTTCCCGCGTCTCTGGCTCTCCTCACTCCGAACCCCGAACTCCGAACTCGCCCCTCGGCCCCGACACTACCTCGCCCTCGCCAGTTCCTCATCAAGCACCTTCTTAAAATACTCATAGGGCCTGTTGCCGATCACCTTCCGGCCGTTGATGAAGAAGGTCGGTGTGTTATACAGGTCCATCTTGAGGGCAAGCTGCAGGTCCCGCTCGATCTCCCTGTCGTTCTTCTTCCTGTCGATGGACTCGGTGAACTTCTTCACATCCAGGCCCAGCTCCCGGGCGTAGCTGATGAGGCTCTCCCGGTCGAGCCGGGGCGACCGCTCCAGCATGATGTCGTGCATCTCCCAGAACTTTCCCTGGTCGCGGGCCGCAAGGGACGCTTCAGCGGCGATGCGGGCGTAGTCGCGGTACCGGTAGGGATAGTGCTTGATGATCAGCCGGATCTTGCCCTGATATTCCTTCATGAACCGTTTGACGGTCGGACCGACCCCCACGCAGTGCGGTCACTGAAAGTCAATGAACTCGATGATCGTGATCGGCGCGTTCTCCGGTCCGAGCGACGGCGAGTCGCCGACGGGCACGTCGTAGCGCGGTTCGGCAGCAGGGAGCGACAAGGGAAGGAACAACAGGAACGGCATGAGAAGTAAACGTTTCATAACGGCCTCCGGGGTTAAAGAACGGGGACGGGAAAGGCTCCCGTCCCTGTCTGTTCACGGGGCTTACGTACGCTCCGTTCCGTGGAACACGGGAAGGTAGGTCGCGGCGAGACGATAGGCGAGCACTGCCAGTGCTATCAGGCCAACGGTAACCAGTATCTCCCAGAGGGCCGGGAAATAGAACGTACCGGTCCCGGCCTGGGTGAAGAAGTTCACATTGAAGCGGTTCATGACCGTGCCCGCGACGACCAGCGAGGACGCCAGCAGCACGCCGTTCACCGATTCGCGCACCTTTTTCTGCGCATAGAGCGCGATCGGCGCGATCACTCCGATCAGCAGCTCCAGGAGGAAGAAGACGCTCGCGGCGCCGCTGGTCAGGATGAGGCCGAGTTCGCCGGCAAGGGCAAGGTCCGCGATCTTCATTGCCAGGTAAATGCTGAGCGTTATCATCGCCCCTTTCGACAGGCCCGCGAGGATCTCCGTTTCCTGGGGCCGCTTGAAAGTGCGCGCCGCCAGAACGGACTCCACCGCCACCATGGCCAGCCCCAGCGCGATGGCCGAGATATAGAAGAGGTAGGGGATGAACGGCGAATACCAGAGCGCGTGCAGCTTGGCCGGAACGATCAGGAAGAAGGCCCCCAGTGACGACTGGTGCAGAAAGGACAGCGTGATGCCCGCGATGACCAGCGGATAGGTGAAGAACTTGAGGACCTTGAGCAGCCCGTCCATCTTGAAGCGCTCCAGGAAGGCCGGCGCGAACTCCAGGGCCAGCACGGTGGTATAGAGGGTAATGCACCAGACCACCTCGAACATCACCGACTTGTATTGCCACATGACCAGCGGGTGCCAGAAGCTGAACGGCTTCCCGATGTCAATGACGAGCCCGATGATCACCACGACGTAGCCGATGAAGGCCGTCAGGATCGCGGGCCGGACGATGGCCCGGTACTTTTTCATATTGAAGATGTAGACGGCGGCGGTGATGGTGAAGCCGCCCGCTGCCAGCGCCACGCCCGAGAGCACATCCACGGCCACCCAGAGGCCCCAGGGCACGTCATCGCCCATGTTGGTCGATGCCCCGAGCCCGAAGGTGAACCGGTAGAGCGCTGCCAGTATCCCGACACCTACAAGGATGTAGAGCAGCCGCATTCCGCGCGGCTGCGGCTCAGCGTATGTTTTCATGTTCGCCATGATCATTTCTCCTTTCCCGGTGAGGACTGGCCGCTGCCGTTGCCCCGGTTGCGGAACCAGGCAATGAGGGACAGGCCCACGACGAACCCGCCGACTGCCGCCGGTATCTTGTTGAGCGATGCCCAGGTGAGGTCCGGCAGGCGCTGCGCCGGGATCTTTGTGTTCAAGCCGATCTGCTCGAAGGGCACGTGGGAGATGTAGAGCCACGCCGTGCCGCCCGCTTCGTCCTTGCCGTATATGTGGTCCACGTACTTGCCGGGGCTGTTCTTGAGCCGCTTCTGCGCCTCGGCCGTCACTTCGTCGAGGGCGCCGAACTGCATCACCTGCGTGGGGCAGACCTTGATGCAGGCCGGGACCAGGTTGTTCGCGATGCGCTCGGAGCAAAAGGTGCATTTCCGCACCCAGGGAAAGAGGCTCTTCTCCCACTCGTACTTGGGGATCTGAAAGGGACAGGCGATCATGCAGTACCGGCAGCCGATGCACCGGTCGTAGTGGTAGGCCACCGGCCCTGATGGGGACTTCGTAAGCGCGCCCACGGGGCAGGCCGACGCGCAGGCCGGGTCCTTGCAGTGCATGCATTGGTCCTTGATGAAGTGCCAGACCGGTTCGTCCTGCACCGTCTTTTCGACGAAGTTGATGTGCGTATAGGTCTCCGAATTGAGCTTCGGCGGGTTCGTGAACGTGCCATGCATGAATGTCGGCTTTGCGGAACGCTCGTTCCAGGACTTGCAGGCCACCTGGCAGCCGCGGCACCCGATGCACCGGGTAAGGTCCACGAGGACGCCTTTCGATGTGCTGTTGTTGTTCGCCATGGCTGTCTCCTTACGCCTTCTCGACATTGACCATGAAGGCCTTGGTCTCGGGGATCATGGTGTTCGCGTCGCCGATGGTCGGCGTCAGCAGGTTCGAGCTGTCGCCCTGCCTGCCATGCAGCGGATACTGCCAGCCGAAGCACCAGGGAAGGCCCACCTGGTGGACCGTGGAGCCCGCCACTTTGAAGGGCTGGAACCGGTCGGTCACCACGGCAAAAGCGATGATAGAACCCCGTCCCGACGCAACCTTCATCTTGTCGCCGTTCTGGATGCCTTTTTCCTTTGCCAGCTCGGGACTCATCTCAATGAACTGCTGCGGAACCATCTCGAGCTGCCAGGGCTGGTGCCGCGTCATGACGCCCGTCTGCCAGTGCTCGGACACGCGGTAGGTCGTGGCCACATAGGGATAGCGCGTGTCACAGGAGAAGAATATGTCCTCTGCGGAACCGCCCCCCTCTGCCGCTCCCGCTGTTGCCGCATCAGTGATGCCGAAGAACAGCTTGACCGTGGGATTGATGCGCTGCTTGGACAGCACATTCTCCTGGAGCGGACACTCAAGCGCCTCGTAGTGCTCCGGGAAGGGCCCGTCGGCAAGACCCGGGCCGAAAACCGAGCCCACGCCGTCGGGCTTCATGATGAAGGGATAGGTGCCCTTCTCCTGGGCCATGGGCGGCGCCGGCCCGTCGGGAATATCGCCTTCCCACTTGGACTCCGCAGCGTTCCACTTGATCACGGCCTTGCGCGGGTTCCAGGGATTGCCGTTCACGTCCACGGAAGCGCGGTTGTACAGGATGCGCCGGTTCACGGGCCAGGCCCATGCCCACTCGGGGTAGAGCCCCAGGCCCGTGGGATCGGCCTTGCCGCGCCGGGCCATCATGTTCACGATCTTGCCGTCCTTGTGCATATAGCTCTGGGCATAGATCCAGTTGCCTGA
>CAZYXS010000147.1:4772-7952 GCA_964650955.1 uncultured Desulfuromonadales bacterium
TCACGATCTTGCCGTCCTTGTGCATATAGCTCTGGGCATAGATCCAGTTGCCTGATGATGTGGTGCCGTCGTCCTGCAGGTGGGCAAAGGAGGCGCAAAGTTCTCCCTTCTTGCCGAGTTGCTTTCCCGTCTTCTTGTCGAAAACATCTTCAAGGTAATAGCCGTTGATCTCCCGGGCCACCAGATGGGTGTTCACCTCTTCCACCTTGCCCTCGGCGTTCTTCCTGCCGTAGTCCCAGGTGAGGTTCAGGATCGGCGCAGGGAAGGCACCGCCCTCCTTCTGATAGAGCTTGCGGACGCGGAAGTAGAGTTCATTTACGATTTCCGCGTCGGACTTTGACTGACCGATGGGGTCAATGGCCTTGACGCGCCACTGGGCAAGCCGGCTGGAATTGGTAATACTGCCCTCCTTTTCCACGGACGAGCAGGCGGGAAGCTGGAACACTTCGGTCTGGATGTCCTTGGGGTCCACATCCGGTCCTTTCCAGAAGGATCCCGTTTCGTTGTCGAAGAGGTTCACATTCACCATCCACTTCAATTTACCGAGGGCCTTGCGCACCTTGCCTGCGTTCGAGCCCGAGCAGGCCGGGTTCTGGCCCCAGGCAAAGAAGCCTTCATACTTGCCCTTGAACATGGCGTCGAAGAGCATGAGCCAGGACAGGTTCATGCCCTCGTCAAGCTTCGGCAGCCAGGCATAACCGAAGTCGCTCTCCTTTGTTGCTTTTCCGCCGTAGATGGCTTTCAGGTAGCTCGTGATATACTTGCCCCGGTTGGACCACCAGTTGAGGCTCTTGGGGTCCTTTGTCTTCGGAGTGTTCTTCTCGATGTAGGTGGCGAGATCGGACCATGAGGCCCTCGGCGCCGGCAGATAACCCGGCAGGATGTGGAACAGGATGCCGTGGTCCGTGGACCCCTGCACATTCGATTCGCCGCGCAGCGCGTTCACGCCGCCGCCTGCCACGCCCATGTTGCCCAGCAGGAACTGGATGATCGTCATGGCCCGGATGTTCTGGGTGCCCACGGTGTGCTGGGTCCAGCCCATGGCGTACAGCACCGTGCCTGCCTTGTCGGGCCTGCCCGTGGAGGCGTACATCTTATAGAAGGCCTCAAGCTTGTCCTTCGGCGAGCCCGAGATGTCGGAGACGACGTCGAGCGTGTAGCGGGAATAATGCTTCTTCAGGAGCTGGAACACGCAGTTGGGGTTGCTGAGGCCTGGGTCCTTCTTCGGCAGGCCGTTCTCGTCCATCTGGAAGGACCAGGTGGCCTTGTCATACTTCCTACCTTCGATGTCATAGCCCGAGAAGAGGCCGTTCAGCTCGCCGGGCCCCTTGAAATCGGGGTTCACCAGGAACGATGCGTTCGTATAGGAAGCGAGGTAGTCCCTGAAGTAGAGCTTGTTGTCGATGATGTACTTGATCAGCCCGCCCAGGATGGGAATGTCCGTTCCGGAGCGCATGGGAACAAAGAGGTCTGCCTGCGCCGCCGACCGGGTGTACCGGGGGTCCACCACGATGAACTTCGCGCCCTTTTCCTTGGCGCGCATCACCCATTTCATAGATACGGGATGGTTCTCAGCGGGGTTCGCACCCATGACCAGGATCACGTCGGAGTTCTTGAAATCGTTCCAGTGGTTCGTCATAGCACCGCGTCCGAACGACTCTGCCAGAGCCGCTACAGTTGCGGAGTGTCAGATGCGCGCCTGGTGCTCGACTGCCACCAGGCCCCAGGACCGGACCAGTTTCTGGAGCAGGTAGCACTCCTCGTTGTCCAGCGCCGCGCTGCCGATATGGGCGATCCCGTCGGTGCGGTTGACCACGAGGTCCTTGACCGTGGTCACTTCCTTTCCGTCAGGTCCCTTTTCCTTAACCTTGTTCTTTGCGGTGCGGACAAAGGACTTGTCGCGCGAATCCTTGACGAGCTTGGCGATACGGTCGAGCGCCCAGTCCCACTCCACCTCTTTCCAGTCCGATGCGCCCGGCGCGCGATGGCGGGGCTTGGTGATCCGCGTGGGATTGTTGATGATCGAGATGAGCGACGCGCCCTTGGAACAGAGCGTGCCTTCGCTCACGGGGTGGTCCGGGTCGCCCTCGGTGTTCACCACCTTGCCGTCCTTGGTATGAACGATGATGCCGCATCCGACGGAACAGTAGGGACAGATGGTCTTTGTTTCTTTCGCGTCCTTGATCCGCAGCTGCTGGTCCTCATCGGCCGCGGCATCAAGCGCCGTCCCAAGGGACCCGAGCAGCGCCGTGCCGCCGGAGATCTTGAGAAAATCCCTTCTCGACACTCCCATAGCAATGCCCTCCTTCAATGCGATAAAATAGGGGTCTTCTGGCTTTTATGTGGGCCGCTAAATTGTCTCTGTGTTGATTTCCGCTATATAATCCAGGAGTTTTTTGTCACCTTTCTTGCGCGCCCAAGAAAGGTGACCGAAAGAAGGGCGCCCGACGAAAATTTTTTACGGCTTGCTCGGTCGTCCTCGGTACATTTCGGAAACTCGTCCTGCGGACTCAAACAGTCCGAAATGTTTGACCCTCGGACTCGGTCGCGCGCCTAAATTTTTCCATGGGAATGCAGAGAGGCTATGAAAAAAGCCGATGCAATCCCGATCAACTGAGCTACAGAGGACGATAAGACCACCCACTCCAAACCCGGCAGATCCTGAAATATGAATAGGACGGAACTGATTGTACCGATTCACGCAGAAACGTGTTAATACAGGGACGGCATGAACACCGCTGCCTCGCACAGGATGCAGAGCCTGCGTCTTCGGAAAGCGGTGGATCAAAATACTATGGCAGCTTTGAGGAGATGCATCAGGGGACGATACGAATCCGGCGAGATGAAAATTCACAGTTGTGTTTTTTATTATATCATCATCGGAGCACTGGGGGGAGATAAATAAGCCGGCCAAACCATACAATTAAAGTATTACTATCCAGCGCGGCTAAGACAGCACGGTCCAGTAACAGGAATGCACTGATTTGAAAAATTCCTCTCTCATTTGCGCCTGCTGCAACTGTTGCCGTGTGATGATGAGATCACAAAGCCTTCGTCCCAAGGCACCCAGGGCAAAAAAAAAACAGCGGGGAAGGGTCCCCGCCGTTGCAATGCGATGCCGGAAAACGGATCAGGCGATCCGTCCCTTCACGAGCGAGTCCACAACGGACGGATCAGCGA
>CAZYXS010000148.1:0-7933 GCA_964650955.1 uncultured Desulfuromonadales bacterium
CCAAAAGGGCTGATGACCCGTCTGCTTTACTACGGCGATGAACGCAGAGCTTTCGTCTCCGGTGAGATCAAGCGCGGAATTTATCTGTCGCACATGCATTATGACTTCGCCCGCAACATCAATGAAAAGAGCGTCAAGGACGCCCAGGAGCGGGCGGAAATTCTCTCTTTGCAAAATGACCAGAACCTACTTGAAAAAATTCGTCTGCCCGTCACCTGGGCTCTCTATCGACAACGCAAGGATTCCTGAGAAGGAGGCGGAAATGAGTTATTACGACCGGACAGGCAAACACATCAGGCCAGAGCTTTTGAACGAGGAGGCCAGCGCTGCGGCAGAGACATTTATTCAGAGATACAACGGTAGAGTTGATGATCGCAACTCGATAAAAAATTCCCAGCTACGGAAGTTCTTCAACGAGTTCAAAAGTTTGGAACGTCAACTGGATCAGCAGCAGGGCGAGGTGGACGAGGCATTTAAAAGCGTCAAGCCGCTGATCAAGATGGCCAATGCCAAGGTAGTCTATGCCCAGGCCCGCAAGGTGGTTCCCCAGGCTTTTGTCAGTTGGCTGCAAAAACATGTTCAGGCCATCGATACGGCTCGCGATTTCAAAGCATTTTTACTGCATTTCGAAGCGGTCGTCGGCTTTTGCTATGGCCTTAATCCCAAGGACTGACAAGGAGGGACATCATGCAACTCGAAACCATAAAAAAAATCACCGGCACCATCACCGTCATCACCGGTCTGCATATCGGTGCTGGCAAGGACAGTCTGGAAATCGGCGGATTGGACCAGCCGATCATCAAAAATCCCCTGACCCAGGAGCCGTATATTCCCGGATCGTCCATCAAGGGCAAGATGCGCTCCCTGCTGGAAATCTCCCGCTTTTCCAATATGCGCCCCAAAACCCGCGAGCATGTGTCGGCCGGTAAGCCCTGTGCGTGTGCTGAACCCGGTTGTCCGGCCTGCACCATCTTTGGCACTTCTGCGGCTGAAAAGGGGAATGATCTCGGCCCCACCCGCCTGATCGTGCGTGATGCCATCCTGACCAATGATTGGCGGAGCCGGTTTCAGAACAACGAACTTGCCATGGAAGTCAAATACGAAAACATCATCCATCGCGTCAAAGGCGTAGCAGACCATCCCCGGCCCCTGGAGCGGGTTCCGGCCGGCGTTCAATTTACCTTTAATATGTCCTTCAAAGTTTTTCAGGGGGATGCTGCGAGCTTGGTCGAAGACGTTTATCGTGGCTTGCGTCTGATTGAACTCGACGCTCTGGGGGGATGTTCCTCGCGAGGAAGTGGCCAAGTGCGGTTCGATGAGCTGGCTTGTGACGGCCAGAGTATCGATCTTACTCAATACGGGATGTAGGGGGCGTCATGGCGCTCTATCGTTATCAGATCAGGCCGCTTTCAGCCTTTGCAACACCGCTGCGCAGCGACACTCTGTATGGGCATCTGCTCTGGGCGGCGGCGATGCTCCACGGTGAAGCGCGTGTGAGCAAACTGATTGAAGACTTCGCCGGGGAACATCCGCCGTTTCTTCTCTCTAGCGCCTTCCCAACGGGGCAACTCCCTCTGCCGCCCTTGCCGGGGATTCCACGCCAGCGCTTCAAAGAGCAGTTTGCGGGCCGGGGAAATTTGGTTGAAATGCTTAAACAGTACAAGACGTTTCGGAGAGTTACTTTCTGGAGCGTTGATCGGTGGGCTCAAGGCCAAGGTCGAATCGGCCAGGAAAGCCTTTTCACCCAATGGCTCGCAGCCTCCAAGCCGGCAGAGGCGAAAAACCCGGCCATGCCGAACCAGCTGCGCATGAATCAGCCGCATGTGACCATCGACCGGCAGAGCGGCAGCGTTCTCGATCAAGGGGGATTGTTTTTCTCTTCAGCCACCTGGTATCGACCCGGTTCAGTCCTTGACCTTTATGTTGAGACAGCCGAAATCGAGTTCTTCGAAAAGCTTTTTAACCACTTGGCAGAAACGGGGTTTGGTGCCGATCGATCGACCGGAAAGGGGCACTTTTCATTCCAACGGGACGCTGGTTTCGACCCCGGCCCCTTTGCCAAGGAAGGCAGTCATCGGCTGTCCCTCTCGGTGTGCGCAGCGTCCGACACCCGCGCTTTTTCCGGTTACTGGACCCCCTTCGTCAAACACGGACGGGCCTGGAGTGGGTTCGGTGAACACAATCCCTTCAAAAAACCCTTTTTCGCATTCGCCGAAGGGAGCCTCTTTGCGTCGATGCCGGACAGTGGTTATCTGCTGCGCAATGTTCACAGTGACCCCAAACTGGTGCAAATCGGTTGGCCATTGACAATTCCCGTCACGCTGGAGGGACATCATGCAGACTGAATTTTTCCGCCTGGAGATACTTACTCCAGTCCATATAGGGACCGGTGACGAACTCGACCCCATGAATTATCTGATGCGGGAGGAGTCGACTGGGCCGACCTGCCATGTCGTGAATACCAATGCCTGGGCTGCCGAATATCCCGACCCTGACGACTTATGTGCCCGGTTCTCCGGCGGCAATGTGCCACAGATGCGCAAATTTCTCGCCGACCATCTCGACCCGGAGATTTACGGGATTCGCCGGATTGCCACGGATAAACAGATTTTCCAGGAATATCTCAGCAAGCGCGATGATCAGCGCACCAGCAACCAGCTGCGCCTCAGCCCGCAGATGAGCAGCAACGGCCTGTCGCCGATCATTCCCGGGTCATCCCTGAAGGGAGCGCTACGCACAGCGGTGATCGACTGGCTCGACCGCGAACAACATCTCGGCCTCAAGCAGAATCAGAACGATTACATAAAAAAATTGGAGAGGGTTCTGGGCCCCATCACGGACAATGCCTTCAAACAGCTCAAAATCAGCGACGTGGAAGGGTGGAGTAATTCCACCATTTTGGTCGAGGCGTTGGAAATACGACGCAAGGAAGGTAAAACGACCACGCCCAAGAGCAAGTGCGAAGGGTTGCCCAGCCGTGCTCTTGGTTCGGGTGCCGGAGCAACGCTGTATGGGAAATTCTCCCTCGGCACACCGGGGCAAAAGACGAACGGACGTTTGACCTTGCCTGGCGGGAAAAGCTGGTCTTGGCCAGAACTGTGCTCGCTGGTCAACGCCTATCTGCTTCCCCGGTTGGATGCGGAGATCGACAAGTTCTATCGCCAGCCCCATTTCGCCAAAGCGCTTCCGGAAGTTCAAAGACTCCGGCAGGAACTGGCCAGTGCCACTGAGGGGCAAATGTATCTGAGGGTCGGCCACTATTCCCAGATCGAGTTCGTCACTGTGCGGGACAATCAACCGCTGACCCGCAAGGGCAAAGACGGCACTTACCTGCCGCATGGGTCGACCCGTACCCTGGCGAACGGTCTTTACCCCTTCGGCTGGCTGCGGATTACACCCTGCACCGTGGATGAATACCGCCAGGGCTTCGCCCTGCGGGAAGCCGCGAATCGTCAGGCTGCCGAATCCCGCCTGGCTCGGCGGGCCGAAATTAGCATGGAAAAACAGCGGAAAATTGCCGAAAAGGTTGAAAAAGAGAAACTGGCACAAGAGGCCGCTGAAGTCGAAGCCCGCCGCCAGGCCGAACTAGAGGCCATGTCGCCGGTGGACCGCCAGTTGCATCAGCTCAGCAGCGGTAAATTGAACGAGCATCAGGTGATCGAGCTTTTCAACAGCCTGGCTGGCTTGGAGGAAACGGATCGCCTGAAGGCTGCCCGGGCCATCAAAGAGCTGTGGGTTGCCACCGGCAAATGGACCAAGAAGGAGTGTTCGAAAAAGCAGTGGGAAAAGGTGCAGCAGTTGCAGGGTTACCTTGGCGAGGCTTGATCAAACCGGCGCACTTTCTGAGATTGATTGTTGAGGGAATGGCCAAATTTGCCGCACACACTTTCTGCAGGGCATTATTATTTTCTGGCCACAGCTCGCGCAATTTGCCCTATTCCGCATCTTGCATTACACTTCACCAAAGTAATGCAAAAGGAGAATTGGCATGTCCGTCACCGCAAAAGTCACATCCAAAGGCCAGATCACTCTGCCCAAAAGCGCCCGCGAGGCGCTGGGGTCGGATGTGGTCGAAATCGAGATCGAACAGGGCAAGGTGCTGCTGCGGCCGGTGCGGAGCGTGGCGGGCGCCTTGCGCGACTATGCCCGCGAGGCCAAGCCGCTGAGGGAGATCCGTGACGAGGTCTGGGAGGAGGTCGCCCGTGACGTCGAGCGCTGAAACCCTGCCCGACACCAATGTCGTTCTGCGCTATCTGCTGGCCGACATCCCCGAGCAGTTTGCCGAAGCGGAGATTTTTTTCGAGAAGGTGCGCCTCGGCGAGGAGAAGGCGCTGCTTCTGGAAAGTGTCCTGGTCGAGTGCGTGTATGTGCTGACCAAGTATTACCAGGTGCCCAAGGAGCGTGCGGTTACGACCCTGACGGAACTGCTGCAATTCAAAGGCATTCTCAACCCCGACAAGGAGGCCCTCGTAGTCGGCTTGCGGCTCTTTGGCGACACTGCGCTGGATTTGGTGGTTTGCCTGCTGCTGGCCCAGGCGCGCTCTTCCGGTCGGCGGGTTTTCTCTTTCGACAAAAAACTCAAAGGCCTGTTGCCCGCCGAGCCGGCCCGAAAGCCCACACCATGACCGAAGGCTTCATCCCGCCCCACGGCGGCTATGAAAACCTGCTTTCCTACCGCAAGGCCGAGATCGTGTTCGATGCCACGGTCTGGTTCTGCGACCGCCACATCGAGCGGCGCAGCCGCACCCACGACCAGATGGTGCAGGCGGCGCGCTCGGGCAAGCAGAACATCGTCGAGGGGAGCATGGCCTCGGGCACCTCGAAAGAGATGGAGATCAAGTTGACCAACGTGGCCCGCGCCAGCCTCGAAGAGCTGTTGGCCGACTACCGCGATTTTTTGCGAACCCGGGGTAACCCCCTCTGGGACAAAAACAGCAGAGAGGCGCTGTATGTGCGCAAGCTGGGGAGAGAAAATCATGGGTCCCATGGGCCTCATGAGTCCTATGGGACCTATAAGCCCTTCATCGAAACCCGGCCACCCGAGATCGCGGCCAATATCATCATCTGCCTGATTCACCAGGCCAACTACCTGCTCGACCGCCAGCTCAAGAGCCTGGAGCAGGCCTTTCTCAAAGAGGGCGGCCTGCGCGAGCGCATGACCCGCGCTCGGCTTGATGCCCGCAACAAACAACGCTCTTGACCAAGGGAATGCCATGACCACCCCCAAACTCATGCTCGTCTCCGTCGGCGGCTCCCCCGAGCCGGTAATCTTCAGCCTCAACCAGCGACGGCCCGAGTATGTCGTATATTTCACCTCCCGCGCTTCGCGCAAAATGGTGCGTGAAAACATCGAGCCCGCTTTGGCTTATCGGCCCAAAGACCATCAAATCGTCACCACACCGGATGAGGAGGATCTCGGCGCCTCGGTGGTCGAGTTGCTGCGCGAGGTGCCGCGCCTGCTCGCCGACTGGGAGATTCCCTTTGGCGAAGTGCTCGGCGACTACACCGGGGGCACCAAGACCATGTCGGCCGCCTTGGTGCTCGCCCTGGCCGAACGGGGCTGCCCCTACAGCTACGTCGGCGGCAAAAGCCGCAGTAAAGAGGGGCTGGGGGTGGTGCTCAACGGGCATGAAAAAATGCTCTATCTCGACAATCCCTGGGACGCCCTCGCCATCGGCCCCTGCCGCGACGCTGCCCTGCTGTTCAACCGCTGCCGCTTCATGTCGGTGCGCGACCTCGCCGAACGCACCGCCCACCGCACCGACCGCCACCGCCCTTTTTTCGAGGCCCTGCGGCATCTGGCCGAAGGGTATTACGCCTGGGACAATTTTCATTACGGGCGGGGGTTGTCCTCCCTCAAAAGGGGCGAGAGCCTGCTGCGTGGCTATGCCTCCGGCAGCCCTCGGGGGGCCGTGCGGGAATTTCACGCCCGCGTCAACGCCAATCTCCCACTGCTCGAGCAGATCAACGCCGAGGTCTCGGCGTTAGTGAAAAGCTCACCCGGAAAAAAAGACCTGCGGCAAAACACTCCCGTTGCCGAGACTTCACTGCTGGTCAGCGACCTGGTGGCCAATGCCGTGCGCCGGGCCGAAATCGAATACAAACACGACGATGCCGTCGCCAGGCTCTACAGCGCCATCGAAAAGCTCGCCAAACACCGACTGCTCGTTGGTCACGGCATTGACAACTCCAATGTCGACCTCGATCTGGTGCCCGCCGGGCTGCGCGAAGAGCTCAAAACCAGCGCCAACCCCCGCGAAGAAGGGAAAATCCAGATTCCCCTGCGCAAAAGTTATGACCTACTCGGCGCCCTTGAAGACCCCCTCGGGCTGGCCTACCGCGCTAACGAAACCGAATTGCAAAAAGTGCTCAGCATACGCAATACGTCTCTGATGGCCCACGGTTTTCAACCGGTGAGTGAAGAAACCTACGGCAAAATGCTGCAAATCGCTTTGACCTTCCTCGGTTTGAGCGCCGAGCAGTTGCCCCAGTTCCCAGCCTTGGATTTTGGCGGAGAAGGGTTGTAAGATGACACGATACGATATCCATATCTGTCTGGCTTCCGGGCAGCCCCTGCCTAACCTGATCCCTGCGCTCAACCCCGAAACCCGCCCACGGGGGGTCGTTCTGCTGGTCTCCCCCGACATGAAAGACCGCGCCGCGCTGCTCGCCGACAATTTCGAAAAACTCGGTTGCAAAGTAGGGCAAACAGGAATCAGCCCCTACCGCATCGAAGAGATCCGCTCCACAATCCTGCAGGTGGTCGAGCGCCATCGCGGGGCCAGTGTCGTACTCAATGCCACCGGCGGAACAAAAATCATGGCCATGGGCGCTTACGACGTTTTCCGCTCCCTGGCGCTGCCGGCCTTTTACGTCGATACCGACAATGGGCAAATTCTGCACATCCTTCCCCAGGGCGATGTCGTACCGCTGGAGGACATGGTCAAGGCCAAAACCTACTTGTCCGCCTATGGCTACGAGATCAAGGAAAAAGGGAGTTGCCAAATCCCCACCGAGAGACAAAAACTCTGTGACCAACTCGTCTCCCATGCGTCGCGCTTCGCTTCCGCATTGACCGTTCTCAACGCCTGCGCCGCCGCAGCAGAAAAGAAAAACCCGCCCTGGGCCAAACTGGAAGAGCGGCATCTCGGCTTTGCCGAATTGCAGGAATTGCTCACCCTGTTCAAAGAGGCGGACCTGGTTCACCTCAACCACAGCCAATTGTATTTTTCCAGCGAAGAAGCCCGCCGGTTTGCAGGTGGCGCTTGGCTTGAAGACCATGTGGTAAAGGTGGTCAACCGGTTGAAGGGCGACAAGGTGGTCCACGACCATCTGCGCAACGTGGAGGTCACAACCAGGGGCGGGGTGCGGAACGAAATCGATGTCGCCTTTACCGCCCGCAACCGACTTCACTTGATCGAGTGCAAGAGTGGGCGATTGAGTGAAAAAGAGGGGAAGGAAAACCGGGCCGATGCCGTTGCCTACAAGCTCGACAACATTCGCGACCTAATGGGCGGCACCTACGGGAAAGCCATGCTGGTCTCCTTCCAGAAACTGACCGCGGCTGATCACAAGCGCTGCGAGGAAAGCCGCATCGACGTCGTAGAGAGCGCGCAGTTGATCCACCTGGAAGCCATCCTCCGGCAGTGGGCCGAAGGGAGCCGCAGACCTCGGCGAAAAATTGTTTAACCAGGATAAGGCTATAGAATTACAGAGGTTTTGCTTCAGGCATGGAAACGGGTCTGCGGCGATTAAAAAACAGATGGAGATTCGGCATGTTAGAGCAGAAATGCATGGCAAAATTGAAAACCTTGGCGCACCAACAGATGATCATTGTTCGAGGTCTGCGGAAACTAGGGGCCAAGTGGCTGGAAAGTAACGGGAAAAAGGAGGTGCTATCGACATAGACCTGATTTATGAAGGGATTACGACA
>CAZYXS010000149.1:0-7600 GCA_964650955.1 uncultured Desulfuromonadales bacterium
ACCCACGACCTTCTCCTTGGCAAGGAGACGTACTACCACTGTACTACGCCCGCGTAAATCTCTACGAAAGGCTGCCTCCCGTAGAGAGCGACGGCTATTCTACACTAGGTTTCAGCCAAAGTAAAGGGGTTTTTTGCTGTATTTTCTCCTGAAAGGAAACGTGCTACATCAACCAATAATTCGTCGTGAAAGTGAGCTATTTCCTTTTTCGGATTGTTGAAATGAGTTGCGTGCAATGGGTCAAATAATAATGTGCGAGAGGCGCCGAATTCGGTACCTAATATGGCATCAACTCTTTTTAGCAGTTCTTCCTCCACCGGGTTTATCAGGTTTGTTTTCAACTTTTGCTCCACTAATGCTGCTTAGTTTATACATCGCGTACTGAACAATATCGGCCACAACAGCGGGGTCGGCACGGCCTTCACTTACGGCCCCCACGGCACTTTGGAGTACTTCCCTTATTTCGGGGTACACAGCCAGGAGGGTTGCGACCTGATCACCCAGCGTGTTTTTATCTCCAAGTGAATTGAGAAGTTCGGCTGGTCTTACCCCCAACCAGTTTGCTAGAAGGATGATGGTTTTTAGATCGACAACGTCACCTCGTAGCGCGCGGAGAATGGTAGTGTGGGAAACACCAACGGCTTCGGCTACATCATGGGACGATAGTCCATTCTGTTTCATCGTTGCGCTCAATATTTTATTTAACATTCATGCCTCCGCCTAAATCTTACCATAGATTTGGAACAATCGTAACCCAAAAAGAACGCAAATTATACACGCCTTTTCGCGCCCCCAGCTAACAATTTTGTAATGCGGCGCGGACGCTTGACCAATCGCTAACGGGATGGTACACTAACGCACCAATTGGAAACTAAAAGTTCAGAGGTATCATGCAGATCACGAGAGAAGATTTCCTGAGCATCATCAACCAGACGCTTCCCCACTTGGCGGGAATGCACAGACCCCCGCAAGTCCACAAGCGCATCAAACGTTTCTACTGCCTGCCGCTTACGACGGCTGGGAAATGCCCCCTGTCGTGCGGAAGATGCCGCGAACCCATCGAAGCGGCGCTGAAACGAGTGGATCCATCGAAGGCAAAAGCCCCCTACGCGGTCTTTGTTTGGGCGTTGCGCTCCACGGTGGCGGAAGTGATTGAAAAGGCTTCCGATAAGTGCGTGGAGGAAGTCAGGAATGAGTATGGTGAAAAAGTGGAAATCGACCCGCTTGATGTAATTTTGGAAACTCTCGAAGTTTCTGGCGTCGGAAACAATCTATGAAGATATGTGCGCGCTGCAAAAAAGCCAAGGGCAAGAATTGTTTTTGCAAAGATAAAAGCCGAAAAGACGGTCTTAATAGGTACTGCAAATCCTGCTCTGCCTTTCTCAAGAAACGATGGTACACACCGCATCCCAGGATTAAGAAAGTTGTTACGGAGAAGCGGTGTAGGAAATGTTTGACTGTAAAAAATGCCAGTGAATTTCATCCCCGCAAAGGCGGAGGGTTGGCAAGTTGGTGTAAGCAGTGCCTCTCCATACATCGAAACAAACGTAACAAAGATAATCCTATTCAGCGACGAAACCAACAGTACAAGGCGAAGCACGGAATTACTCTTGATGAATACAACCGTCTTCTAGTTGCGCAAAACGAAAGGTGTGCAATATGTAATAAGCATATTTCGGAATTTAACATCGCTTTTGCAATTGACCACAATCATCGAACAGGATGTATTAGAGGCTTACTGTGTACAAATTGCAATCGCGGGATAGGGTACTTGCAAGATAGTCAAGATATTTTAGCTAAGGCAATTGCTTATTTGAAACGAGAGCGAGATGGCAAATAAAGAGAGATGGAAAAACGTTGAACGAACTGTAGCTCGAAAGCTATCGGGAATATTTCTCACTATCGGAATGTCCCCGGTGGAAAGAATACCCATCCTCGGCAGAACCGGACCGGACATCACGATCAACGAGAGCCGGCTGGTGATCGACGTGAAATCCAGGCAGCGTATCCCGAAAAGATTGTTTGCGGAACCGCGCCTGCTCATGCGGTACGAGGGAGGACTTGTTGGCTTTCGGCTTGATGAGCTTTTGAGCTTTGACAACAACGAGCCTTACTTGAAACAAAAACAGTGGCGTCCCCTTCAGGAGTGGCATGACTGGATGCAGATATGGACGCGGGAGCACGAGCCGGATGGCGTGTCTTGCATCGTCCTCCACAGACCCGGAATGCCTGTCGGCGACGCCACTATGGTAATTCATCAAAGAAATCTTAGGAGACTTGAATGGCAAACTCGGCAATCGTAGTACAAGGACAACAAATCGCCGTCAGCGACAGCGACGGATTGAACCACGCGCTTTCCAACCTCTCGAACACGTTGATCGACAACGCCACGCAGATCGTTGATGCGGCGATTTCGGGCGAGGAATACACGGCGCTCGAACGTCGTTCGATGATCGTGGTCGAGGCGTTGCGTTTGACGCACGGCATGGATCTGGCTGCGATTTTGACGCGCGGCGCGCTTATCAAGCAAATCGAACAGGAGGGATTGGTTTCCGTTCACCCCGGTCGCTTCTCGACCCTCACGGAAATGGCGGAGGATCAGGGTATTTCGGTTGGAGAGTTGAGCGATACCCGAACCTTGTGCGAGGTCATCTTCCCCTATCTTGAAAGCGCGGGCATTTCCGTGGCGGGGATTTGGGCAAGCGTTGGGAAATCGACGTTTCGCGAGATGGCTCCCGCGCTTTCCGCGATGATTACGGGCGAACAGCCTGCCCACGCCAGCGTGCGTGCCAGCGTTGAGGGACTTCTGGCGGCTTCGGCGGCTTCGTTGATCGAGCAGGGCTTGATTACCAATTACGTGCCCGATAACCGGGAGGAAGCGGATGCTCGCATGGCGCAGGTCAGGCACAACGCGATCATCAACCTGGTTCAACTTGCCAGCACCACGCCGACCCGCCAGATGCGCGCCACGCTGCGTCCAAGCCGCACCCCTCCCGTAAACGGCGTCTACCTGGTTTCGGAGAACAACGGACGTTTGACGCAGGATGGCGGGTACGTTCTCCTGAAAGTCGAGAGCCAGGATCAATTCGATATGCTGCGCCGCCTGCTGGGAACGCACGTGGTTGCCACGTCGGTCAACACACACGGCAATCAAGCCGCCGCCCCGTATACGACAGCCTTTCGCCGTCTCATGGGAGCCTAAATGACGGATACGGTCGCATGGGAAAGATCGTTGATTGGAACGGCGCTTGGCGAGCCTCAGTCGATGGACAAGGCTCCCGACGTGCTGCCATCGGATTTTATGATTGGCAGTCATCAGGTTCTTTGGGAAAAAATCCTGATCGCGCACAGGGACAACACTCTGACCGCCCGTGGCATCATTGAACTCCTGCGCGGAAATAGACAGCTCGACATGATCGGGCGCGACGTGGACGACGGCTCGTTGAGCGGTGAAATGTACATCACGGAACTGCTTGTTCATCGCTCGAGGGAACATATCGAAAGTTTCGCCGAGGAGGTAATTGGCGCGTCGGTCAAACGCCAGTTGTTCGATACCGCGAGAATTCTGGCAATGGATGCGGAGAGCGAAATTTCCGCCGAGGAATTGCTGGATAACGCGGAACAAAAAATTTTCGACCTGCGCCGGCGCAAAGGCAATACGGGCATCGAGATCGGGGACATCCTTGACAGGTATGAGGGCACGATCGAGAAGTGGCGCGCCGGCACCATGCGGCCGGCGTTTACCTTCGCCATGCGTTCCATGCGCAAGTTGATTTCCTTTCTCGAAGAGACCGACTTTTTGGTAATCGCCGGACGCCCCGGGGAGGGCAAATCCTCTTACATGCGTTACGAGGCGTTTGAAGCCGCCGTCAAGGGAGTGCCCACCGTCATTGTCAACATGGAAAACGGCGAAGTGGAGTACGCCCGTTATTTGATTGCCTACCTGACGGGAATAGACACGAATTTGCTCAGGATGCCGAAATCACTCTCGGAGGAACAGGTGGCGGCGGTAAGGAAGGCCGTCAAGACGCTTCGTGATATTCCGCTCCGCATTGTTTCACTGGGATCGCCGAACGTCAAGGAAGTCGTTCAGATCATGGCGAAACTGGCGCGTGAGGGCTACAAGTTATTCTTCGTTGATTACATTCAGTTGATCCACAACGGCGTTGCCAATGAAGTGCAGGACATCTCGATCACCACGCGGGGGCTGCGCGGCTTTGCGCTCAAATATAACGTGCCGGTCATCGCGGCTTCCCAGTTGAACCGTGAAATCGTGCATCGCGGCAATGACGCGGAACCGGACCTGGCGGATCTTCGTGGCAGCGGATCTTTGGAGCAGGACGCAGTGCAGGTGGTCTTTACCAAGGCGCTTCCGGCCGACGACGACGTTCTTTCCCAGTATCCGGAAAACAGGGACGCGCATGGCGCATACATCGGAAACCCGCGAGCCATACCGATCCGCTTGTACGTCAAGAAGAACAGAAACGGTCCCGTTGGCAAGACTGACCCGATCAAGTGGGATAAGGCGACCAACCGGTTTTTCCCGTTGACGACATGATCATCACGCGATCGGGAAGACCGCTTGGCAGGTTCCCGTCGTTCAAATTGGCGGAACCGGGAAGGTTGTTGCTGACACTGAAGCGCATTGACGTTTCCGACGTCGGAAAGGGGATGGTGGTGGAGGCGTTCTACGAGCCGTTGATCGAAATCGTCCCGGGAACGGTCAAAACGATCGTTTTTCGTGGAAGAAGGAAAAATCTCTTTATTTTTTTGGTAGGCATGAGACCCTATTTTCAATTGACAGGAAAGGATGAATATGACACAGATTGCGGACAAAACTTCCAGTGAGGTGTTGTGCAGCGGGGGAAAAGGCAGGGTGACGAAGACGGAATGTATGGCGTGCGCGTTGCAACGCGATAACAGGTGCGGTTTCGACTACGCAATGTTGAAGGCTATGTTCGCCGACAAGGAGCGCACCGGTATTCACGCCACCGACCTCACGGGATGCCTGCGTCGCGCCTATTACGAGAAAACAATCCCGCCGCTTGAATACGTGCATACAGGCGTGGCGCGTTATTTGGGGACGGCGGTGCATAAATCCCTGGAAAGCGCGGACGATGAGCATGTTCGCAGCGAAATGGAACTCGCGGCGCACGGTATCGTTGGAACCGCCGACGTGGTCTATAGAGACGGGCGCATTGTGGACTATAAAACAACAAGGTGGCTTACCCCGGCGCGTCTCCCTTACGGTTCGCACGCAACCCAAATCAACGTGTATGCGGCCATGTTGCGCGCCCAGGGTCACGAAGTCACGAGCGGCGCCATTCAGTACATTGATCTTTCGGGACCCACCAAATGCCGCAGTTGCAAGGTTCCAGTGGTTCCGGACGGTGATGGTATTCCGGTTTGCCCCGGCTGCAACAATCACCCGCAAAACGCCCACTTTGGCGTCATGTTGATTGAAATTCCCCTTGAGGAGGACGTACAGGTTGGGGAATGGATTGGGACGCGCCGAAAGTCACTTGAAATGAGTATTGAGGCGAACGAGCCGCCGCACAGGGAGCCGGGCTTCCTCTGTGGCTATTGTGCGTACGAAAATATTTGCCAGGAGGCATAGCAGTGGAACAGGATGAAGTGAAGGAAACAAAAGTTACGGTGGTCAGCGTCAAACTTTCGCGCAAGTACGATCTGGGCTTCGCGCCCTACATGGCGTACATGAAGAGCCTGAATGGGCGCGCGCCGGCGTTTGGCACGCGCGACAACTCCAATATGGAACTTGACGTTTACCTCTCGGCGGAACTGGGGACGGAGGATACGGTGGACGAGGTTGGCGCGGTTCTGGTCGATCGCGCGCGCGGAATTCTCGACAACGGGGTGGCGCAAATCATGGGTATCGCCCCCCTGCCGGAGGAAACGGAAATGCTCTCGATTGAAAAGACGAGCGTTCGCAAGGTGGAGGCGGATTACTAATGGACGCGCTGGATCTCGACCATTGGGCGATCATCTCCAAAGCCGGCGACGGCAAATCGACGTTCATCTCCAAGATGTCGGCGGAGTATCTTGTCGTCGACCTGGATGCGCGCTGGGATGAACAGAACAGGAACACCCTCGGCAAGTCTCACGTCATCCGCAAGCACGAGACGCTCGAGATTATCGACGAAATGGAGAGGTTGTCGAAGACCGACCACAACATCCGCACCGTGGCGTTTGACAGCGGCACGGCCATACTCGACTACGTGCAATCACGGGGAAGATTGCAATCGGACGCCGCCGCGCAAAAGGGAACGAAGTTCAACCTGGACCACGTCCACCGCGCCAAGGCTGATACGATGCGCGTCCTGCGCCTTGCGGCGCTGAAATTCCACGCCAACGTCGTTTGGGTGTTTCATTTGGAGGACGGCATGAAGAGTGGCGCGAAGCAGGTCAGGACGACCATTCCCAAAACGGAACTGGAACGCCTCAAGTCGAACCTGAACGCCATCCTGACCATTGTCACCGATGAACGAACGGGTATGCGCGGTATACGGGTCGAATGGTGCCGCTATAACGGTGGCGTCGCGCAAGGCTCGGTGATTTGGGACGTGAACGGCATGTGGCAGGGCGCGCCGGAACGCATTCATGAGTTCATCAGGGAATACAAGGGCACGGAGGGCTACAACGGAAATTCCTACAGCAGTCTGTGGCTTTTGGAGTTCCTGAAGTCGAAGCAGGTTGTCTTCTCCGGCGTGGAAGAAATGAAAGCGACGCTGGCGATTGAGGTTGAACCGAAGTGGTATGACAGAAACGCCTGGGGCGCGTTCATCGAAAAAGCCCTACAAAGATCCCAGTCATAAAGGAGTTATATCGTGAGCGATAAATTTGCGTTGGACCAAAGCAACGATGGAACCGTGCGCTCCGCGCGTATGAAGGTTCCAGGGTGCGGCAACAATAACCTCCAAAACGGAGCCGTGATCGCGGTGGAAATCGAAGGGGACAAATTGACGCTGGTCGTTTTTGGCGATATTAATTCAAGGGTGCCGACCCATGAAATCGACCTTACCGGCGCCCTTGAAAAATTCCGCAAACGAACCGAGGTTGTCGAGGAAAGGGTTCTTGACGCGGTTCCGGTCGGATAACAAGGAAAAGCAGCCTGTAATGGCTGCTTTTTCGTGAGACATTTCCGACGTCGGAGACACAGAGACTAATGATAAGCCTCGCAAGAATACATATCAAATTTTTCGAGAAGGGCGCGATTGTACACGGCGATACCTTGATCGACTTTATGAAAAGCAAGGGGACTTTTTCTCAATATAAACGCTTTTGGTGGCCGCAACAAAACCCGCCCATGAAATACGACGACCGGAGAGCGATTATTCAGGACGCGAGCGCGTTTGTCGCTGTGACAGCCATCGATGCGGAGGAGGTTGGCATGGAACTGGGGGGCATGGACTTCTGCATGACGTTGGATACGATTGACACTCTTGGCGCGCACAATATTGATTGCATTATAAAGAGCGCCATACAATCCCGACTCAAGTTCAGGCGCGGGGTCGCAAGCCATACCGCGATTTACGCCTTCAGAAAAACAGTCGACAAATATGAACTCGAGGGAATTGTCGAT
>CAZYXS010000150.1:0-7526 GCA_964650955.1 uncultured Desulfuromonadales bacterium
CGGATCGCCCTGGCCCGGGCCTGCGCGATCCCCGACCTGACCCTCTCCCTGGGGCTGCGGCAGTTCCAGCAGAACGACGACACCGCCCTGGTGGCGGGCCTTTCCCTGCCGTTGCCGCTGTTCGATCGCAACCAAGGGGGGGTCGCCGCCGCCGGCGCCGCCCGCAACCAGACCCATCATCGGCAACAGGCGGCCCGGGCCGAGCGCCGGGCGGCGCTGGCCGGCAGTCACGCCGCCCTGGTCGCGGCCCACGGCCAGGCCAGGGTGCTGCGCAAGCAGGTGCTCCCCGCGGCCCAGCGCGCCTTCGAGGCCGCCGAGCTCGGCTACCAGGTCGGCAAGTTCGACTACCTTGCGGTGGCCGATGCCCAGCGCACCCTGTTCGAGGTCCGCGGCCAGTATCTGCAGGCGCTGACGGCGGCCCAGCTGGCCCTGGCCGAGCTCGAACGCCTGGTCCCTGCGGCTCAACCCTGACCCCAATCCCTAATCGCGAGGAATTTTATGCGACGCCCGATTCTCCATAAATTGTTGATCGCCCTGCTGGCCGGCCTGCTGCTGGCCGGATGCCAGTCCGAACCGGTGGCGGTGGCCACCCCGACGGCCGCTGCGCCGGCCGCAGGAAATGCCCAGGGCTCCGCCGATAAAAAAGCCGATCTCGATGACCTCTTCGATGAATCCGAGTCGGAGAAGGGGCACGCCGACCACAATGGGCATGACGACCACGCCGACCACAAAGGTCATGACGACAAAAAAACTGCCGGTCACGACCATCACGCCGGCCACGATCGCGGGCATGGCCCGGGAACCGGGGTTTGCCCCGAGCATGGCATCCCCGAGGTGGAGGACGCCCTTTGCCAGCCGCAGCTGATGGAAACCCTGCGCCCGGGGCAGGGTCTGAAAGTCCGGCTGGCAACCCCCGAGGCCGCCGGCAAAATCGGCGTCAGCGCCAGTCTTCCGCAGCCGGCCGGGGCGGGGGGAACCCCCTTTCCCGGGCAGGTGACCTTCAACCGCAACCGCCTGGCCCGCCTCACTCCGCAGCTCTCCGGGGTGGTGAAGAAGGTCCATGTCGCTCTCGGCGACCGGGTCAAGGCCGGTCAGTTGCTGGCCGAGATCGCCGCCCCCGAGGTCGCCGCCCTGAGTGCCGCTCTGACCAGCGCCCAGAGCCGGCAGCAGCTGGCCGAAGCCAACTACCTGCGGGAGCAGGAATTGCTGGCCAAAGGGGTCAGCTCCCGGCTCGAATTCGAGCAGGCCGAGGCCGAACGGCGTCAGGCCCAAAGCGCCGCCGCCCAGGCCCGTCAGCAGCTGCGGGATCATGGCGTCGATCCGGCCGGTCTCAAGGGTTTGAGCGGCTCGACCCTGGCGCTGCGCGCCCCCTTCGCCGGCACGGTGACCGAGATCGCCGGCATCGCCGGCGAGGCGGTCACGCCGGAAAGCGCCCTGCTGACTTTGGCCGATCTCGGCACCCTCTGGGTCGAGCTGTCGGTGCCGGAAGATCGCCTGTTGGCGCTGCAACCGGGGACCGGGGTCAATCTCGCCTTCCCCTCTCTGCCCGGGCGGGGTTTTTCCGGCCAGGTGTTCTGGGTCGCGCCGGCCCTGGACGAGAAGACCCGCATGCTCAAAGCCCTGGCCGAGGTCGACAGTCGCGACGGACTGCTCAAAAGCGGGCTGTTCGGCGAGGCCCGCCTGGCCGGCGACAGGGATGCGACGGCCCTGGCCGTCCCCGCCGATGCCCTGCAGACCATCGATGGCCAGCCCTACCTGTTCATCGAAATGGAAAAAGATCTGTTCGAGGTCCGCCGGGTGGAGACCGCCGGCCGCCAGCGGGGGGCGGTGCTGATCAGCCTCGGGCTGACCCCGGCGGACAAGGTGGTGACCGCCCAGGGCTTCGCCCTGAAATCGGAACTGCTCAAGTCGCGCCTCGGCGCCTCCTGCGCCGACCACTAGGAGGAGACGCCGATGCTCGAACGCCTGATTGACATATCCCTCAAAAACCGCCTGCTGGTGGTGCTGCTGTTCACGGTAGCGCTGGCGACCGGCGCCTGGTCCCTGACCCGCCTGCCGGTGGATGCCTTCCCCGACACCACCCCGGTGCAGGTGCAGATCAACACCGTCGCCCCAAACCTGGGGCCGGAAGAAATCGAAAAACAGCTGACCCTGCCGGTGGAGCAGGCCGTCTCCGGCCTCCCCGGGTTGGAGAGCGTGCGCTCCATCTCCAAGTTCGGCCTCTCCCAGGTGGTCGCCACCTTCAGCGACGCCATGCCGATCTATGACTCCCGCCAGCTGATCATGGAACGGCTGGCCAGCGTCGAGCTGCCGGAGGGGATCGAGCGACCTGAGCTGGGGCCTATTTCCACCGGCCTGGGGGAAATCTTCCATTACGTGCTGCACTCCACCAACCCGGAGCGGACCCTGGATGAGCTGCGGGTGCTGCATGACTGGGTGGTCAAGCCGGAACTGCGCAAGGCCGCCGGGGTGGCCGAGGTCAACTCCTGGGGGGGGCTGGAGCGCCAGTACCACGTCGTTGTCCCGCCCGAGGCGCTGATCAAGTACGGCTTGACCTTCCACGACGTGTTCGACGCCTTGCAGCAGAACAATGCCAACGTCGGCGGCGGCCAGGTCAGCAGCGGCGGCCAGACCCTGCTGGTCCACGGCCTCGGGCGGGTAACGACGCCGACGGAGATCGGGGCCATCGTCATCGCCGCCCACAACGGCGCCCCGCTGCGCATCCGCGACGTCGCCGAGGTGAGCATCGGTCACGAGCTGCGCCGGGGGGCGGTCTCGGCCCAGGGAGAAGGGGAGGTGGTCCTCGGCCTCGGTTTCATGCTCATGGGGGAAAACAGCCGCGTGGTCACCAGCGCTCTCAAGGAGCGGCTGGAGGCGGTGCGCGCGGCGCTGCCCGCGGACGTGGTGCTGGAGACGGTCTACGACCGCACCGAACTGGTGGAGCAGGTAATCGAGACGGTCAAGCACAATCTGCTGGCCGGGGCGATCCTGGTCATTGCCACGCTGTTCCTGCTGCTGGGCAACCTGCGCGCCGGCCTCATCGTCGCTGCCGCCATTCCGATGGCGATGCTCTTCGCGGTGCTGGGGATGCAGGAGCTGGCCATCGCCGCCAGCCTGCTGTCGCTGGGGGCGGTGGACTTCGGCATCCTGGTCGACGGTTCGGTGGTGATGACCGAGGCCAACCTGCGCCGGCTCACCGAGCGGCAGATGGCCCTGGGGCGAACCCTCACCGCCCAGGAGCGGCTGGCCTGTATCGCCGCCTCCAGCAAGGAGGTGCTGCGGCCGATCATCTTCGGCATGGGGATCATCATTCTGGTCTTCCTGCCGGTGCTGACCCTGCAGGGGGTGGAGGGGAAGATGTTCAAGCCGATGGCCTGGACCTTCATCTTCGCCCTGCTCGGCGCGCTGCTGGTGGCGGTGTTTCTCAACCCGATCCTTTCCTGGCACTTTCTCCCCAAACAGGTCAAGGAACGCGAAGGGCGGCTCAGCGGCTGGTTGAAATCGAGCTATCAGTCGCTGCTGCTGCCGGTGCTGCGCCACCGCCTGGCGCTGCTCAGTCTGGTGCTGGTGCTGCTTTGCGGCACTGCGTTCCTGGGGCTGCGGCTGGGGGGGGAGTTCCTGCCGCGGATGAGCGAGGGTTCCCTGGTGGCCAGCGTGGTGCGGCTGGCCGGGGTCTCCATCGAGGAGTCGGTGGTCTACAACACCCATCTGGAAAAACTGCTGCGGGAGAAGTTCCCCGACGAAATCCGCTACGTCTGGAGCCGCATCGGCAGCGCCGAGGTTGCCACCGACCCCATGGGGACGGAGCTCACCGACATCTTCATGGCTCTGCATCCCCGTGAGCAGTGGACTCGCGCCCATAGCCAGGCCGAGCTGACCGCCCTGGTCGAGCAGGAGCTGCACGGCCTCCCCGGCATCCGTACCGTGCTCACCCAGCCGATCGAACTGCGGGTCAACGAAATGCTCTCGGGCATCCGCGCCGACGTCGGCATCAAGATCTATGGGGAGGACTTCGCTACCCTGGTCGAGTTGGGGAGTCAGGTCGAACATCTGCTGCTGGAGATCCAGGGGGCGGCCGATGTCGCGGTGGAGCAGATCACCGGTCAGCCGACCCTGCAGGTCAAGGTCGATCAGGAGCGCCTGGCCCGCTTCGGCGTCCCCGCCCGGGACGTGCTGGATGTGGTGGCGGCGGTGGGCAATCCCCGCCTCGGCGAGGTCTTCGAAGGGGAGCGGGCCTTCCCGCTGGTGGTGCGCCTGCCCGAGGCCCAGCGGGCCGACGCCGAGGCCCTGTCCGCCACCCTGATCCCCACCCGCAGCGGCGCGGTGCTCTCCCTGGGGAGCCTGGCCGAGCTGAGCGAGGTCGATCGCCCCTCCACCATCAACCGCGAATGGGGCCGGCGGCTGATCAAGGTGCAGACCAATGTCCGCGAACGGGACATCGCCTCCTTCGTCGCCGAGGCCAAGGAGCGCATCGCCGCCGAGGTCCAGCTCCCCGAGGGCTACCTGATCGAGTGGGGGGGCCAGTTCGAAAACCTGGAGCGCTCCCAGAACCGGCTGCTGATCGTGGTGCCCTTAACTTTGCTGCTGATCTTCTTCCTGCTCTACTTCAGCCTCCGGCGTTTGCGGGATGTGCTGATCATCTACACCGGCATCCCCTTCGCCGCCATCGGCGGGGTGCTCGCCCTCTATCTGCGCGGCATTCCCTTCTCGGTCAGCGCCGCCGTCGGTTTCATCGCCCTCTCCGGCATCGCGGTGCTCAACGGCCAGGTGCTGGTCGCCGCCATCCGCGGCGCCCTCGAGGAGGGGACGGGGCTGTTCGAAGCGGTCACCAGCGGCGCCCGCCAGCGGTTGATGCCGGTCTTGGCCACCGCCATCACCGACGCCGTCGGCTTTTTGCCGATGATGCTCTCCAGCGGCGTCGGCGCCGAAGTCCAGCGTCCCCTGGCCACGGTGGTGGTCGGCGGGGTGCTGACCTCGACCCTGCTCACCCTGTTCGTGCTGCCGGCGCTGTTCCTCGCCGTCGGCCCCGGCAAACCGCCGGGAACGGTCGCGGAACCCTAAGCCCCTTGACCCTCCACGATCGAAGGGGTACCTTCATCCGATCAGCCAGCCGCCGCCTTTGGGGAGCTCCCGGGGGCGGCGGCGCTTTCCCGACGGAGCCCCGCGATGAAACTGATCTCCTTCAACGTCAACGGCCTGCGCTCGCGCCTGCATCAGCTCGAAACCCTCATCGAAAAGCACAGCCCCGACATCGTCGGCCTGCAGGAGACCAAGGTGCAGGACGCCGATTTTCCCCTTGCCGCCATCGAAGCCCTCGGCTACCAGGTGGTCTTCACCGGCCAGAAGACCCACTACGGCGTGGCGCTGCTCTCCCGCAGCGCCCCGCAGCAAGTCATGCTCGGTTTTCCCGATGACGGCAGCGAGGCGCAGAAGCGCTTCGTCAGCGCCCGTTTCCCCCTGCCCAGCGGCGAGTGGCTGCAGGTCATCAACGGCTACTTCCCGCAGGGCGAAAGCCGCGCCCACCCGGTGAAGTTTCCGGCCAAGCAGGCCTTCTACGCCGACCTGCAGCGCTATCTCGAAAGCGCCTGCGACCCCTCCGGCCTGCTGGTGGTGATGGGGGATTTCAATATCGCCCCCGTCGACTTCGACCTCGGCATCGGCCCCGACAACGTCGCCCGCTGGCTGCGCACCGGCAAGACCAGTTTCCTCCCCGAAGAGCGGGCCTGGTTCGCCGGCCTGCAGGCCTGGGGGCTGCACGACAGCTTTCGGGAGTTGCATCCCGACATCGCCGACCGCTTCAGCTGGTTCGACTACCGCAGCCGCGGTTTCGAGGCCGAGCCCAAACGCGGCCTGCGCATCGACCACATCCTGCTCACCGCCCCTTTGCAGCAGCGCTGCCGGGGCGCCGGCATCGACTACGACATCCGCGCCATGGACAAGCCGTCGGATCATTGTCCGGTCTGGGTGGAACTGGAGTTGGGGGCGGGTTGAGGGGAAGGGGGATGGAATGGGACGGGTAGACAAAAAACAACGATGACGGATGGCGCCAAGAGGTTTCCGGTGTTCGTTGCTGTTCCGGATTTTCAAGCCTTCTGTCGACAGGGGTTTTGAGTTCCTGTCCGAGACGACATTTTCGTCGTCAGCTTTACTCTGTTCCTCGGTGGCGTTTCCGTCATCGTTTGCTTTCACCTTAGCGCGGTTTTTTTCCTTGTCAAGAGGTCGGCCCCGACAATCTGAAAGAAAGGCCATCCCCCCATGCCCAAGTCCGCCTTCAATGCCATCCAGACCAGTATCCAGGCCTTTCTCGGCGGGGCGGAGGTGGCCCTGGCCGAGGTCGAAGGGGAAGAGGACCCCGCCTCCGGCGACGACCGGCAGCAGTTGCTGGCCCGCATGCAGTATGAGGGGACCGTCTACCGCTTCACCGCCCGGCGGGGGGAGATTCCCTTCACTGCCACGGAAACCGCCTTCATCCAGGAACTGTTTGCCGCCTTCGAGGGGCTGTTCGGCGGTTTTTCGGCCCAGGGCTATGCCGCCCATTTCCGAACAGCGTTGCTGACCTCCCTCACCGACATCGCCGTGGCCCGCTACCTGCGTGGCGACCGCAAGGGGGTGTTCTGGCCCATCCAGAGCCTGATCCAGCTGCTCAAGGGGCTCTCCTACCAGCGCTACGAGGGCTCCCAGGCCACCACCGGCTTCCTGGTCTACCGCACCCAGCTCGAGGAGGTGCTGCAGGCTCTGGAGAAGACCCGCTACGACTGGCTCGACCTGGAAGACAACCGGCAGCGCATCACCAGCGATTTTTTCCGCAATCCCCTGCCTTACCGTTTCGTCGACGGGTTGCGGGCCCTGTTCCTGTGCGACATCCTGATGAACGTCAAGGGGACGGTGCAGACCAACGCCCCGGGCCCCAGCGACTCCATCGAACATTTGGCCAACCGGGAGATCCTGTCGCTGCTGCAGAAAGCCGGCTCGGGAGCCTTCGCCATGTTCGTCAACAAGGCCTCCGAGGTGGAAGTGCTGCTGGAGAAGGACCAGATCCTGCTCTGGCGGCACGGCGCCTGGGGGGTCTATGACCCGGACATCTTCCGCAGCTTCCTCGCCGGTCACCTGGAGAAGCGCTCCATCGACTACCTGGTCTGGTCGATCTATGCCCTCTCCAAGTCCCGTCACGGCACGGTGGTGCTCATCGCTGGCGAAGAGACCGACCTGGACGGCCTGCGCAAGGGCTCCGTGGGGGGGCGCGACCCCCTGAGCCGGGCGCTGATCCAGCATGTGCGCGGCACCCGCATCGGCACTCTGAAACGCAGCGGCGAGCTGACCCGCATCCTCTCTTCCGACGGGTTGACGGTGATCAACCGCAAGGGAGAATTGGTAGACACCGGGGTGATCATCGACACCTCCAAGGTCAGCGACCTGGTCACCGGCGGCGGGCGCACCACCGCCGCCACCGCCGCCTCCCACTTCGGGCCGGTGATCAAGGTCTCCGAGGACGGCCCGGTGGAACTCTACCGCAACGGCAAACGCCT
>CAZYXS010000151.1:0-7525 GCA_964650955.1 uncultured Desulfuromonadales bacterium
TGCCCGTTCAGGGACAGGCTGCCGTCGCCGTGGATGGCGATATTGGTCGACGGTTCCGGCTCCAGGGTGCCGCTGGTGGCCTCGGGCAGATCGAGGGGCAGCATGGGTTTGGCGAAGATGGAGGTCAGCATGAAAAAGATCAGCAGCAGGAAGACCACGTCCAGCATGGGCGTCAGATCGAGGCCCTTTTTCTCGCCCACATGTTCGCCGAAATCGATCATGGCCGGGCCCCCAGGTGTTTGACCGCTTCGGTGCCGTAATGCTTCATGTAATAGGCGAAGGTCTTGACCCGGTCCTCGAACAGGTGGTGCAGCACCAGGGCCGGAATCGCCACGCACAGCCCGGCCACGGTGGTGATCAGGGCCTCCCAGATCCCGCCGGCCAGCAGGGACGGATCGACCGCGCCGCGAGCGGCGGCCACCTGGCGAAAGGCGGCCACCATCCCCATCACCGTGCCGAGCAGGCCCATCAGCGGTGCCAGTCGGCCGATGAGGTCGAGCAGATGCAGCCGCTGGTTGAGGCGCTGGAGTTCCGCGGCGCCGCGCAGGCTGATGTGCTCGTCCAGCAGCTCCCGCTCCTGGCCGCGGTGACGCAGCCCCTCGGCCAGAACCGCTGCCACCGGGCCCGGTGAGTGCTGCGCCAGGGTCAGGGCCTGGGCGAACTCGCCCTGTTCGATCAGGGCATGGATCCGCTCCGGCGCGTCACTGCCGCGCCCGGCGCGCAGGTAGTGATAGCCCCGCTCGATGCCATAGGCGACGGTGAGGAGCGAGCAGAGGAGCAAGGGGTACATAAGGGCCCCTCCCTTGAGGAAAAAGTCGAGCATGGCGGTTCCTCTAGTGTTGGCAGGATTGCAGGATGGCTGCGAGTCAGGCGCGCGTCTGCGGGTTTTGGGTCCCCAGCAGGCAGCGCAGACAGTTGCGCAGGGTGCAGACGCCGCAGGAATGCTCCATCAGCACCGGGATGTTGCGCCCCTTGACCGCCTCCAGGGCTTCACGACGGGCGCGGTGCGAGACCTTGTTGGTGAAGATCAGCAGGGCGTCCACATGCTCGAGCTTGGCGCCGAGGTTGACCTCGGACTGGTTGAAGATGCGCAGCTCGATGCCGGCCCGTTTCGCTGCGTCCCGGTAGTGGCGCTCCAGCCGGGTCATGCCGCCGATGACAGCGACGCACATGGTTCTCTCCTTTCTTGCAAATGAACATCGTTTTCAGTTGCGGGGCAAAAAAAATCGCTCCGCTGAGGGAATTGCAGACATTGGAGGGGATCGCCGACGGTCAGCCGCTGCGCCATCCGGCAGCGGCTGTCCCGAAACGCCGCGGCCAAAGCCAGGCTGCGCTCGGGGCGGCCGTAGATCCGCCACAGGGCCTGACAGGCGAAGGGGAGTTCCACCCAGCCGAGGAAGGCGGCCACGTCCTTGAGGGGATAGCCGAGGAAGACCCCGATCTCGTGGGGGAACACCTCCTCTTTCAGGCGCTGCGCCAACTGCTCCAGGGCCGCGACCGGGTCGGCCGGATCGGCGTAGCCGACGCGGGTCAGGACTGCCTGGGTGGCGGGGCGGGCGAGGAGTTCGGCCAGCGACTCGGGGCGGTAAATGAGCAGCAACACCCCGCCCTTGCGTCCGGGCAGTTCACGGCAGGCCAGATTGCTGGCCGCGACCAGGGCGCGGCCGTGACGCTGCCAGAGCCGGAACAGATTGCGCCCGCAGCTCTGGGGGCGGTCGGCCAGGTTGATCAGGTTGGCCGGCTTGACCCCATCGAGCACTTCCGCCGTCTCCATGGCCAGAAAGGCGGCCAGGCAGTCCCGCTCCCCGGCGAAACGCCTAGATAGCTGGTGCCAGGTCGGGGTCTTTGCGGTGGTGCCGGGTTGCTGCTGCATCGGTTATGTCCTCCGTCGGGTGTTCGGTCAGCGCTTGGAGGCGCAGTTGCAGCCATCGCAGCCGCCGCAGTGCCCCTTTTTTTTCCAGAAGGAGCGGTAGAGCAGGTAGCCGCTGCCGCCCAGGATCAGTGCCAGCCAGAGAAAATCCGCCAATCCCATGTCAACCTCCCAGTCCGAGCAGGGTGCCGCCCTGGTAGATCAGCAGGGCGACGGTCCAGGCCAGCACGCTCTGGTAGGCGAAGGCGACCCCGAACCACTTCCAGGAGCCGAACTCCTGGCGCATGGCGATGGCCACCACCACGCAGGGCATGTAGAGCAGCACGAAGGCCATGAAGGCGTAGGCGGAGAGGGGGGTGAAGGCGCCCCGCACCGAATCCTTCAGCGGGGTGTTCCCCTCGTCTTCGGCCGCCAGGCTGCTGACGCCGAAGGTGGTGAAGACGGCCGCTCCGGCCCCCTTGACGGCCTCGCCGAAGGAGGTGACGATCTCCACCAGGTCCTCGCCGAGGGTGGGGACGTGCGCTTCGGCCGCTTCCTCGACGGCGCCGGGGGCGTAGATCTCGCCCATGGTTCCGACGACGATCTCCTTGGCGATCACCCCGGTGATGAGGGAGGAAGCCGCTTCCCAGGTGCCGAAGCCCAGGGGGGAGAAGACCGGGGCGATGGCGGCTCCGGCCTGGCCGAGGTAGGAATCCCTTTTGCTCTCCACCCCCCAGGGGAGGTTGAGGGCGAACCAGACGAAGATGGACACGGCCAGGATGTAGGTGCCGGCCTTGATCAGGAAGTGCTTCCCCTTCTCCCAGGTGTGCAGGCAGAGGCTGCGCAGGGACGGCATGCGGTAGGGGGGCAGCTCCATGATGAACATGGGCGCTTCGCCCCGGAACAGGGTCCGCTTGAAGATTACCCCCATGACGATGGCCAGGGCGATCCCCAGCACGTACAGCGACCAGACGACGGTCCCGGCGGCGGCGCCGAAGAACACCCCGGCGAACAGGACATAAACCGGCAGGCGGGCGCCGCAGGACATGAGGGGGAGCAGCAGGGCGGTGAGGGCCTTGTCCCGGGGGTTCTCCAGGGTGCGGGTGGCGTAGATGCCGGGGACGTTGCAGCCGAAGCTGAGCAGCATCGGGATGAAGCTCTTGCCGTGCAGGCCGATGGCGTGCATCGCCCGGTCCATGACGAAGGCGGCCCGGGCCATGTAGCCGCTCCCCTCCAGGAAGGTGATGAAGAACATCATGGCGAAGATCACCGGGACGAAGACCAGCACGAAGCCGACCCCGGAGATCACCCCGTCCACCGCCAGGGAGACGGTCCAGTCCGGCGCCCCGCTGGCCCCCAGCCCCGCTGCGGTCCAGCGCATGAAGGGGCCGGCGATCATGCCGTCGAGCCAGTCGGCGAAGGGGGTGGCGATGTCGAAGGTGAGCTTGAACATCAGCCACATGGCGCCGAGGAAGATGGGGATGCCGGCGAAGCGGTTGAGCACGATACGGTCGATTTTCTCCGTCAGTTCCATCTTGCGCAGCTGCGGCTTGACCAGCACCTCGCGGGTCAGCCCCGAGGCCAGGCCGTAGCGGGCGTCGGCCATCAGCCCTTCGATATCCTCGCCGTGGGCGGTGCGCAGGTGGCGCAGCGGCTCCGACTCCAGGCTCGCCGGGTCGATGTTGACCTCCTTGGCGAGTTCGCCATCCCCTTCCATCAGCTTGCAGGCCAGCCAGCGCAGCGGGTAGCGCTTGGCCAGCAGCGGGTGGCGCTGCTGCAGGCTGGCGCTGATGTCGGCGAGCACCGCCTCGATGTCCGGGCCGTAGTTGAGTTCCTTGGGCTGGCGGTTGTCCCGGTCGGAGGCGGTGCGCAGCGCCGCCTCCAGCAGTTCCCGTACCCCGCGCTGCTTGGTGGCGGCGGTGGGGACCACGGTGACCCCGAGCATGCGGGCGATGCCGTCGCAATCGATGCGGTAGCCCTTGGCCTCGGCCTCGTCGAAGATGTTGAGGGCCAGCACCACCGGCAGCCCCAGTTCGAGGATCTGCATGGTCAGATACAGATTGCGCTCGAGGTTGGTGGCGTCGACCACATTGATCACCAGGTCGGGCTTTTCGTGGACCAGATAGTCGCGGGCGATAATCTCCTCCTGGGTGTAGGGGGAGAGGGAATAGGTGCCGGGCAGATCGACCAGGCGGATGCGCCGGCCGTTGAAATCGAACTGGGCCTCCTTCTTCTCCACCGTGACTCCCGGCCAGTTGCCCACGTGCAGGCGGCTGCCGGCCAGGGCGTTGATCAGGGTCGATTTGCCGGCGTTGGGGTTGCCGGCCACGGCGATGGTCAGGGGCCGCGCCGCCACCGGTCGCAGGTTCGGCTGGTCGGCGTTCTGTTCGAGGACCTTGGCCGCTACGGTTTCACCGCTCATGCCAGCACCTCCACAGCGATCCCCTCGGCTTCCTTTTTGCGCAATGAGAGCTGGTAATTCTTCACCGTCACTTCGATGGGGTCGCCCAGGGGGGCGACCTTGACCACCCGGACTTCCTCACCCACCAGCACCCCCATATCCATCAACCGCCGCCGCAGCGGGCCGATGGCCCCGATGGCGGTGATTCTGCCTTTGCCTCCGATCTTGAGCTTCGCCAGGTTCATCCCTGCCTCCTTACCAGAATATTCATGGCCATGCCGCGGGCGATGGCCAAACGCGATTCGTCCACCCTGAGCAGCAGCGGTCCGCCGCTGCCGTTATTCAGCATCTCCACCTGCTTGCCGACCCGCAGGCCCAGCTCCTCCACCCGGGTGTCGCTGTTTTTCTGTGGCAGGTTGCGGATGGTGACGATTTCCGCTCGTTCGCCGGCGCTGAGCAGTCCGAGGGGTAACATGGTGGCAGGCCTCCTTTGGTGGTGAAATTGAAAATCGTGGTCAACCATACAGGCGGCGGTTTGGTTCGTCAAGGCAAAAATGATAATCGTTTTCAATAAGGGTCGATGCCGGCGGAAAAGACTCGCTTTTGCCGGCAAGCATCGGCTATGATGGCGGCCATGACCCTGCTGTTCGCCTATCTGCTCACGGTACTGGCCGGTTACGCACTGGCGGCGTTGAACCTGCGTCATCTGCGCCGTCACGGCGCCGAGGTGCCGCCGCCCTTTGTCGGCGCGGTGGACGCCGAACTGCTGCACAAAAGTTCGGCCTACACCTGGGAGTCAAGTCGCCTCGGCCTGCTGCAATCCGCCTTCGACAACCTGTTGCTGCTGCTGTTCCTGTTCGGGGGGCTGCTGCCGGTCTACGACCGCTGGGTGGCATCGCTGAGCGATTCCTTCGTGCTGCGGGGGGTGCTGTTCTTCCTGCTGCTGCAATTGGTCAAGGGGATTCTGGAACTCCCCTTCAACATCTATCGCACCTTCGTCATCGAGCAGCGCTACGGCTTCAACACCACCACCTGGCGGCTCTGGCTCAGCGATCTGCTCAAGGGGACGCTCCTCGGCGGTGTGCTGCTGGGGCTGCTGGTGGGCGGCGCCGGCTGGCTGGTGCAGGCCAGCCCGCAGCATTGGTGGTTCTGGGTCTGGGTACTCTTTGCCGGTTTCAGTCTGCTGTTGATCTACATTTCACCGGTGCTGATCGAGCCGCTGTTTTTCAAGTTCGAGCCGTTGCGTCGGGAAGGGCTCGAGGAAGCCATCAAGGGGCTGCTGGCCCGAACCGGGCTGCGGATCAGCCGGGTCTTCCAGGTTGACGCCTCCCGCCGCAGTCGCCATTCCAACGCCTATTTCAGTGGCATCGGCCGGGTCAAGCGCATCGTGCTGTTCGACACCCTGCTGACTCAGTTGGAGGATGAGGAGTTGCTGGCAGTGCTGGCCCATGAGGCGGGTCACTGGAAACTGCGGCACATCGGCAAACGCCTTCTCACCAGCCTGTTGCTGGCTTTGGCGGGCTGCTGGCTGGCCTGGGCACTGCTCGCCTGGGGGGGCTTGCCGGGGCTGGTGGGATTGACTCAGTCCTCCTTTTTCGGCCAGGTGCTGATCCTTGCCCTGCCTGCTGCAATTCTCGGTTTTTTCGCCACCCCCTTATCCAGTTGGCGGTCGCGACGGCACGAATGGCAGGCCGACGCCTTTGCCTGCCGGCTCCACGGCCGGCCCGGGGCCCTGGCCACCGCCCTGGTCAAGCTCTCCCGGGAAAACCTCGCCAACCTGCATCCGCACCCCTGGTATGCCGCTTTTCATTACTCGCACCCGCCGGTGGTGCGGCGGGTGGAGCGACTGCTGAGGGAAGAGCAAGCGGCGACCGAATGAGCTATTGACAGGGTTTAGCGGGCGCGGTATGTATGGCGGGTTTGCAGCCCCTTCGGCTGCCCCTATTTCAGTACACCTTCAGGAAAGGATTTTTCATGAAACGGGCATTGACCACCAGTGCAGTCACCCTGGCCATGATGTGCCTCGCCGTTGGCTGCACCGCCGGCGAGAAGAAGGCCGAAATCAAGGAGCTGAAAGACCAGAAGGAGAAAGCCAGCTACGCCATCGGCCTGAATATCGGCAACGATTTCAAAACCCAGGATGTCGAGGTCGATCCCAACATCCTGCTCAAGGGGATGACCGACGCCCTCAGCGGCACCAAACCGATGCTGACCGAGGAGCAGATCCAGGAGACCCTGATGCAGTTGCAGAAGGATATGGTCGCCAAGCAGGAGACCAAGGCCAAGGAGGCCCTGGAAAAGAACAAGGCGGCGGGTGAGGCTTTCCTGGCTGAGAACGGCAAGAAAGAAGGGGTCGTTACCCTGCCCAGCGGGCTGCAGTACAAGGTGATCGAAGAGGGCAAGGGGGCCAAGCCGACCCTGGAGAGCACCGTGACCGTGCATTACAAAGGGACGCTGGTCGACGGTCAGGAATTCGACAGCTCCTACAGCCGCAACGAGCCGGCCACCTTTCCGGTCAATGGGGTAATCCCCGGCTGGACCGAGGCGATGCAACTGATGCAGGAAGGGGCCAAATGGCAGATCGTCATCCCCTCCGACCTCGCCTACGGCGAGCGCGGTGCCGGTCCGGTCATCGGTCCCAATTCCACCCTGGTGTTCGAGGTGGAACTCATCAAGGTTCAGTAAATACACAGCTCCGGCTGTCCCAAGGAGCCGCCCGCCCTCGTCCGACTGGGGGCGGGCGGACCTTTTTCAGCCGCCGCTGGCAAAGGGCGGCCACCACGGAGAGATCATCCTATGGCACAGGCAAAGATGGGCGACAAGGTGCAGGTGAATTATCGGGGGACCCTGGCAGATGGGAGCGAGTTCGACTCCTCCGCAGGAAATCCGCCGCTGGAGTTCACCATTGGCGAGGGGGAGGTTATTCCCGGCTTCGAACAAGGGGTCATCGGTATGGCCCTGGGGGAATCGAAGATTGTCACCATCCCCGCTGACCAGGCCTACGGACCCCGGCTCGAGGAAATGATCGCCGATGTGGAGCGCAGCCAGATTCCGGTCGAAATCGAGCTGGTGGTCGGCAGCCAGCTCGAAGTGTCCCAGGAGGGCGGGCCCTCCTACGTGGTCATGATTACGTCGGTCGACGAGGAGACCGTGACTCTGGATGCCAACCATCCGCTGGCCGGCAAGGCTCTGACCTTCGAAATCAGCCTGGTTGGCGTGAACTGATCCAGCGCTGCAGGTCATAAAAAAGATTTTGGCGGGTCGCTTGTGCGGCC
>CAZYXS010000152.1:0-7518 GCA_964650955.1 uncultured Desulfuromonadales bacterium
CGGCGCCGACCCGCAGGTCGATGCGGAAGTTGAAGCTGCTGTCGAGCACCCGGCTGCCGAGCAGGCCGCGCCGTTCGGCGTCCTTGATCGCCTTGGCCAGGCGCGCCGCCGCCAGGGGGTATTCGCCCCGCACGTAGATGTACCCCTGCTCGGCCCCCACCGCATAGCCGGCGATGGCCATTCCTTCCAAAACCCGATGAGGGTCCGATTCCATGATGGTGCGGTCCATGTAGGCGCCGGGATCCCCCTCGTCGCCGTTGGCGACGACGTACTTTTTCGCTGCCGGCGACTTGCGCACCAGGTTCCATTTTACCCCGGTCGGATAGCCGCCGCCGCCCCGGCCGCGCAAGCCGCTCTTCTTGATCTCGTTGCAGACTTCCTCGGGGGTCATTTCGTGCAGCACATGCCCCAGGGCGGAATAAGCGCCACGGGCGAGGCTCTGGTCGATTTTTTCCGGGTCGATCCAGCCGTTGTTGGAGAGCACGATGCGGGTCTGCCGGGCGAAGAAGGGGAGGTCGGCGGGGAGCGCAGCCGTGTCCGGTTGGCTGCTGCGCAGGTGGCGTTCGAGAATCTCTCGGGCGGTGTCCGGAGTGACCTTTTCGTAGGTCGTTTCCGTGCCGTCGGCGCGGGTGACGCGCAGCAGCGGACCGCGACTGCAGGGGCCCATGCAGCCGGTGGCAACCACATCCAATTGCACCTCGCCGGATTTTTTCTCCTCGGCAAGAATCTCCTCCAGCACCGCCTTGACCCGGTCGGCTCCGGCGGACAGGCAGGGGGTGCTGTAGCAGAGAAAGACCCGCAGGTCGAGACGCTGCTGGCGGCGCTGCTCCTTTTCGGCCTGTTCTTTCAGTTCCACGGGATTCATTGTGCCCCCTCCTTCCCAGCCTCGACGGCAATTTTTTCCTCGATGGCCTGCCGGGTGCTGGCGGAGGTCTGCTTGCCAAGCACTTCGCCGTCCAAAGTCAGCATGGGCGCCAGGCTGCAGTTGCCGAGGCAGCGGGCGGTCATCAGGGTCAATTTATTGTCTGCGGTGGTCGATCCGGCTTTGACGCCGAACGACTCTTCCAGCCGGGCGACAATCTCCCCGGCCCCCTTGACGTAGCAGGCAGTCCCCATGCAGACCACGCAGATATGCTCGCCCTGCGGGTCGAGGCTGAAGAAGTTGTAGAAGGTGGCGACCCCGTAGACCCAGCTGGGGGGAAGCTTCAGCTGGATGGAGACGTAATCGAGGACCTCCTCGTCGAGATGGCCGAAAGTCTCCTGGGCGGTATGCAGGACTTCGATCAGGGCATCCTGCTGGTATTGGCAGCGCTTCAGGGCCTTGTCGAGAATCTGCAGCTTCAGGTTCTGTCCCTTGCCGCCCGGGGCAGAGGGAGAGGGGAATGTCGCCATGGGCACTCCTTCCACGGAGAATGATGAAGTTGGTCAGGGATGGTCAGACCACCTGCCATTGTGAGCAATATTCGGACCAACAAACGCAGCAAACCGGATCAGGTCATAGCCTAACCTGACCGGGAGAATGTGCAAGGCCCCGGGCGACAATGGATTTCGCCCGCGGCCGGAAAGCTGCAAAGGGGGGATTTTTATTCTGAAGGAACTAGCTGACCGCCGGGGGGAAGGTGGATGCCGGTTCTTCGCTGTCGTTTGTTTGACGCTGACGGCCGAAAATCCTGGCGCCGACGATGCCGACTTCGTAGAGGATGACGAAGGGGATGGCGATGGAACATTGGGAGATGACGTCGGGACCGGGGGTGATCAGGGCGCCGAAGACGAAGGCGACGATGAGGTTGTAGCGCCTGAATTTCGCCAATTTGCCGGCGTCGACCAGGCCGAAGCGGGCCAGCAGGGTCAGCACCAGCGGCAGTTCGAAGACCAGGCCGAAGGCGAGCAGCATGGTGGTGGCCAGGGAGAGGTAGTTGCCCATGGAGAGCATGGCCGAGGCGTCGCCGGGGCCGATACCGTAGCCGAGCAGCACCACCATGATGGTGGGAAAGGTGTAGGTGAAGCCGAACCAGGCGCCGAGGGCGAAGCAAAGGCTGCCAACCAGGACGAAGCCGAGGGCGAAGGATTTCATCTCAGGTTTCACCAACTCGGCGACGAAGGACCAGGCCTGATAGAGGATCATCGGCAGGGTGATGAGCACGGCGGCGATGGCGGCGAGCTTGAGATAGGTGAAAAAGGGCTCGGTGGCGGAGAGGAAGACCAGGTTGGTCCCTTCGGGCAGGGCGGCCCGCACCGGTTCCGAGACCCTGAGGAACAGTTTCTCCGCAAAGCCCCAGCAGCCGGCGAAGGCGACAAGCCAGGTGCCGCCGGTGATGATCAGGCGTTTGCGCAGGTGTTCCAGGGCGATCAGGTGAGCTCGGGTATGGTCGGTCATGAAGGTGGATCGTTTCAAAGGGGGTTGAAGGTCTCAGTCTTGCTGGATCTGCAGCCGGCCCTGCGGGCCGATCATTACCTCGCCGATGACCCAGCCCTGCTCGCCGCCCGCGGCCAGGTCGGCCAGCAGCTGCGAGACCCGCTCCGGGGGCAGGGCGATGAGCAGGCCGCCGGAGGTCTGGGGGTCGGCCAGCAGGTCGAGGGCCGCGGCGGGCAGCCGCTCCCCCCCCGCCACCTTGGGGAGGTAGAACTCACGGTTGCGGTGGCTCCCCGCCGGGATCAGGCCGCACTCCGCCATCTCCCGCACCTTAGGGTAGAGGGGGAGGGCGGCGAGGTCAATGCGCAGGCAGACGCCGCTGGCCTCGGCCATTTCGGCGCCGTGGCCGAGCAGGCCGAAGCCGGTGATGTCGGTGCAGGCCGAGGCGCCGTGCCGCAGCATCAGTTCGCTGGCCAGGCGGTTGAGGCGGATCATGCCGGCCACCGCCGGGGCCAGGTCAATGGCCTCGAGCACCCCTCCCTTGAAGGCGGTGGCGAGGATGCCGGTCCCCAGGGGCTTGGTCAGCACCAGGCGGTCGCCGGGACGGGCGCCAACGGTGGAAAACATCTTGCGCGGGTCGACCAGGCCGGTGACCGCCAGGCCGAACTTGGGCTCGGCATCTTCGATGGTGTGGCCGCCGACAATGGTGGCACCGGCCTCCGCCACCTTTTCGGCGCCGCCGTTGAGCAGCGCCACCAGCTCATCCTCCCGCCCGGGGGGGAAGGCGACCAGGTTCATGGCGGTGAGGGGACGGCCGCCGATGGCGTAGATATCCGAAATCGCATTGGCGGCGGCGATGCGGCCGTAGTCCGCCGGATCATCCACCACGGGGGTGAAAAAGTCGACGGACTGCACCAGCGCCAGTTCGTCGCTGAGGCGGTAGATGCCCGCGTCGGCGAAGGGAATGGCCGCCGAGAGCAGGTTGGGATCATCGAAACGTCGCAGTTGGCACAGCACCTGTGCCAGCGGCCCGGGGGCCAGCTTGCCGGCTCAACCGCTGCTGTGGGAGAGACTGGTCAGGCGCGTCCTGCTCTCGTTCATGGGGCCACCTCCTTTCATTTGAATACCCCCCTGCTCGCTGCGCTCGCCTCCCCCCTATGGAATAGGGGGGATAAACGGCGGAAGGAAGAGACCAAGACACACCTGCTCGCTGCGCTCGCCTCCCCCCTATGGAATAGGGGGGATTCAGGGGGGTAGTTTCCACGCCACCCGCTCGTCGCCGCGGCGCAGGGTGTATTTCAGGGCGTCGAAATGTTCGAGCAGTGCCTGCACCTGCTTGCGGGCGCTGCCGATGCGGTCGCGGAACTCGGCCAGGGTCAGGGTCTGGGACGTGGCGAAGTGTTCGACCAGGGCGCTCAGCGCTGCCTGGTAAGCCTCGGCATGCAGGAAGCTTTCCTCGTTGAGCTTGACCAGCCGCCCGGTGCCGAACAGGAAGGCCAGACAGGTGTCGGCGCCGTCTGGCTCCAGGGCCAGGCGTTCGAGCATTTCGTTGCGGTTCTTGGCCAATACCCCCGCGTCCCGGTAGGCGGCCTCGATCCGCTCGATCTGCCTGGCCTGCTCGGCGCTGGGGGCCGGCACGAAGTCGGGGCGGCGCAGGGTTTCGCCGTTCTGGGCCAGCTCCCCCTCGGACCGGGTCTGCTCCAGCAGCTGGTCGAAGGCCTTGGGGGCGAGTTTTCCAGGCAGGGCGCTTTTCAGGGTGGCGTGGGGGATGCCCGGCAGCAGCGGGTGCTGGAGGTGGAAGCGGGCGGTCTCCTCCACCAGGCGGTGGCGCCAGGAACGGAGAGTTTCGCCGGCGAGCCACTGGTCCCCCAGCAGCAGCACCTTCTCCTCGGCCTCCAGGGCCTGCAGGTTGTCGAGAATCCGCTCCCGCCCCATGCCGGAGATCTGCTCCAGTTCCTTCACCCGCACGCAGACCTCCTGCTGGATCTTCTGCAGCAAAAAGGCCTTCTCCCCCGATTCCAGTTCCCGCAGCGCCCGCATGATCTCGTCGCGGAAACGGCGGTGCTTGACCGGCTGCGGATCGAGCACCTTGCCGCCGCCGATGGTGGTCATGGGGGAGTAGGAGCGGATGATGAAGCGGTCCTCCCGGTGGGCCACCAGGGGGCGGTCGAGATGGATCTGGACGATGGCGCTCTCCCCCGGCTTGAGCTCGTCCCGGTCGAGGAGGGCGACCAGCCCCACCACCCGGGCGGTGCCGAGGTAGAAATGGACCGGGTCGCGGAACTTGAGGGGCCGCGGCGCATCGGCCAGCAGGCTCAGGCGGATGTCGAGCCGCTCGGTCTGCTCGAAAATCCCCGGCGTGCCCACCACCGTGCCGCGCTGCAGCCGGGCCCTCTCGAGCCCCACCAGGTTGAGGGCCACCCGTTGGCCGGCGCAGGCCGCCTCGACCTTCTTGCCGTGCACCTGCACCTCCCGCACCCGCACCGTTTCGCCGGGGGGGAGGACTTCCACGGATTCACCGGGGCGCACCGTCCCCGACAGCAGGGTGCCGGTGACCACGGTGCCGAAGCCGGCCACGGAAAAATGCCGGTCGATGGGGAGCCGCAGCGGCCCGCCGGGATCCTTGGCCGGCAGGCGACCGATCTCCTGCTCGATGGTCTTGAGCAGTTGCGGCAGGCCGGTCCCCTCCAGGGCCGAAACCCGGCAGAAAGGGGCATTTTTCAGGAAGGTGGTGCCCACCTCCTCGCGGATCTCCTCCTCGACGATGTCGATCCAGTCGTCCTCCGCCAGGTCGCACTTGGTCAGCACCACGATCCCTCGGGGGATCTGCAGCAGTTCCAGGATCTGCAGATGCTCATGGGTCTGGGGCATGACCCCCTCCATGACGTCCACTACCAGCAGCACCAGGTCGATGCCGCCGATGCCGGCCAGCATGTTGTTGATGAAACGCTCGTGGCCGGGGACATCCACCACCCCGGCCACCTCGCCGCTCGGCAGACGGAAGGGGGCGAAACCGAGGTCGATGGAGATCCCCCGCTCCTGCTCCTCCTTCAGGCGGTCGGTCTCCTGGCCGGTGAGGGCGCGGATCAGCGCGGTCTTGCCGTGGTCGACGTGCCCGGCGGTGCCGATGATGATGTGGCGGTCAGAAAGGGTCATGATTTCAGATCAATAGGGCAGCGAGGAAAAGCGAATAGCTGGTCGCTGGGACCGGCTCAGTTAGCGGATTGTTTCGAAGATGTTGCCGGTTTTTGTTTCTCGGCAATATCGACGACTTTTCCGTCCCTAACCACGTAACATGGAGTTTTGGTTCTTCTGGCCAAGGCTTTGGCAGATTTGGCCGCCCTTCGCAAGGCGGATTCGACCCCGGCGAGATCGGCATCTGAGGGCAACTTTTTTTCACTCATGATTCTCTCCCCATTGTCGCAGTTTCGGCAAACTGCCGGAATTGTCGTAATGTACCCAGGCGTCCACCAGCGGTTGATAAATGGTCTCAAAGTTGTGAAGACCTTGGGAGAATCGACGGCGGATCACAGTCTCGGGGATATTGTGACCACCCTGGGCCACGCGGGCTGCAACCCGGGCCACCGCCACATCGGCATTGGGTAGACTCAGGAACACCAGTTTAACGTGGTAGCCAAGATTTTTCCATTCGCGGATTTTCTGTCGATAGACGATGCCGCTCAAGGTCGTTTCGAAGGCGAAACTGTTGCGATTGCGAACTTGATTCTCAATCTCCTCCAGCATCAGCCGGCCGGCGCGCAGGGCGACCGCTTCGGGGTTGAAAGGGGAAAGCCCCGCTGCAATCAGGTCGGCATTGATAAAGGTCGGGCAGTGTCCCTCGTTGGGTAGAAACTCTCGGGCAAAGGTTGTTTTTCCCGCGCCATTGGGACCAGCGATGATGACCACCTTCATCGATGCGACTCGTCACCGCAAATGGTTATGCGCACTACCGCCAGCAACTGTGCCTCCTCGACGGGGAAGATGGTGCGGGGATTGAGCAGCAGCCGCCCTTCCTGGATGCGCCCCACCACCGGCGGCGCGCCGGCACGCAGGCGGCTGGCGAGGGTGTCGACGGAGATGGTCGCGGGGGTCAGGGCCAGGGCGTAGCCGGGCAGTTCGGTCAGCGGGAGGGCGCCGCCGCCGACGGCGGCCGGCTCGGCAATGATGTCGATGCGGGCGTGCTCGCAGAGCAGGGGGCGCAGCTTGCGGGCGAGGGTTTGGCAGCGTTTTTTCATCGCCGCGGCGTCGGCGGCGAGCATCTGCAGCACCGGGATTTCCTTAAGCGCCCGCTCCCGGTCGAGATAGAGGCGCAGGGTGGCTTCCAGTGCCGCCAGGCTGAGTTTGTCGATGCGCAGGGCCCGGGCCATGGGGTGGTTGCGGATTTTTGCGATGGCGGCCTGCTTGCCGACGATCAGCCCGGCCTGGGGGCCGCCGAGGAGCTTGTCGCCACTGAAGGTGATGACGTCGATCCCCGCCGCCACCGCCTCGGCCACCGTCGGCTCCTGGGGGAGGCCGAAGGGGGAGAGGTCGAAGAGCATGCCGCTGCCCAGGTCCTCGAGCACCGGCAGGCCATGTTCCTGCCCGAGGGCCACCAGTTCGGCGCCCCCCACGGCGGCGGTGAAGCCGACGATGCGGTAGTTGCTGGTGTGCACCTTCATCAGCAGGCCGGTCTCCGGGCCGATGGCCGAGCGGTAGTCCCGCAGGTGGGTCTTGTTGGTGGTGCCGACTTCCCTCAGGCGCACGCCGCCGGCTTCCATCACCTCGGGGACGCGGAAGGCGCCGCCGATCTCCACCATTTCGCCGCGGGAGACGATGGCTTCGCGCCCCTTGGCCAGGGCGGTCAGCGCCAGCAGCACCGCCCCGGCGTTGTTGTTGACCACGGCCGCCGCCTCGGCGCCGGTGAGCCGGCAGAGCAGTTCCTCGACGTGGGCGAAACGGTGGCCCCGCTCGCCGCTCTGCAGATCGAATTCGAGGTTGGAATAGCCGCGGGAAACGGCGGTGATGGCCTCCAGGGCGCACTGGGCCAGGGGGGCGCGGCCGAGGTTGGTGTGCAGCAGGGTCCCGGTGGCGTTGATGACGGGGCGCAGCGACGGCAGCGCCTTGGCCTCGGCCAGCCGTGCCGCCCGCTCGGCCACCGCCGCCAGGGAAACATCCGGGAGCGCGGC
>CAZYXS010000153.1:0-7464 GCA_964650955.1 uncultured Desulfuromonadales bacterium
TGCTGGCCCATTTCGCCCTGTTCTTCGTGCCGGCCGGGGTCGGGGTGATGGTCTACTTCGACCTCATCGCCAAGGAATGGCTCGCCATTTCCGTAGCCATGGTGGTGAGCACTTTCGCCGTCATGGCTGCCACCGGTTGGGCTGAAACCTGGCTGGAGAAGCGGGGAGGGCGCCGTGTGGAATGAGCTGCTGCAAGCTCCCCTGTTCGGCATCGGCTTGACCTTGCTGGCCTACGCCCTGGCGCAGAAGGCCTACCAGCGCACCGGGGCGATCCTGTTCAATCCCGTCTTCACCTCCATCGTTGGCATCATTGTGTTGTTGCTGACGCTGGGCATCCCCTATGACAGCTATGTCCAGGGGGGGCGTTTCATTCTGTTTCTGCTCGGTCCAGCGGTGGTGGCCCTGGCCGTCCCCCTGTACACCCGCCGCCAGGAAATCCTGGCCAAAAAAGGCCCGATCCTCATCGGCATCGCCGTCGGCGCCCTGACCTCCATCGTCACCGCCAGCGGCCTGGCCTGGCTGCTGGGGGGGAGCACCGAGGTGATTCTTTCTCTGGCGCCCAAATCGGTCACCACTCCCATCGCCATCGGCATCGTGGAAAAAATCGGCGGCATCCCGCCGCTGACCGCCGGCATCGTGGTGCTCACCGGTTGTCTCGGCGCCATCTGCGGTCCGGAGTTCTGCCGCCTGGTCGGAATTCGAGACCCGGCCGCCATGGGCTTGGCCGTGGGCACCGCCTCCCACGGCATCGGCACGGCGCGGATGCTGGAGGTGGACCGCCTCGGCGGGGCTGTGGCGGGCCTGGCCATCGGCATCAACGGCCTGATCACCGCGCTGCTGCTGCCTGCTCTGGTGGGGTGGTTTCGGTAGGAGAGGGATGCGGGGGAAAACAAAAAGGCAGACGCCGAAGCGCCTGCCTTTTTGACTGTTTCGAGAGATCGTTCCCTCCGCCTTACTTCTTCTTGCTGGCGGAAGCCTTTTTGGAGGCCTTGAGGGGGTTGACCTTGGCTTCGATGCTGGCGATTTCGATCTTGCGGTGGGTGGCGAAGTTGCACATCCCGCCGGCCCACTTGCGGGTCGGGGAAGGAGCCACCGAGCAGACCTGGCCGATGGAGCCATTCACCACGCGCTCGCAGCCCTGGCACTCATCGATGATGGTCTGGCAGGAGCTGCCTTCGAAAACGCAACCACTTTTAGCCCAAAAGGTACACTCGGTACCGGGAAGAACGGTCTGACACTGCATCGGGGATGCCTCCTTACGCTGGCGGGTTTGCTGTTTTGGCTTTCTAGAAACTGAATTATTAACCTTATTTTCCTCCCATGTCAACCAGTTATTTGCCGTGCGCTGGCGGGTCGGGAAACGATAACGCCTTGACCGGTCCTCTGGCATCCTTTACCTTACGGAAATCAGGAATTTCACCGGAGGCACACCTTTGAAGAACACCGCGGAATGGGAAGCCCGCTGCCGCCGCTGCGGGCGTTGCTGTTATGAAAAACTAGAAGACGACGAGGGAGTCTACTACACCGATATCCCCTGCGACAAACTTGACCTGCGCACAAAGCAGTGTACCGTATATGCCACCCGGGAGCGGGACCGCCCCGGGTGCCGGGCACTGACTCCGGCCTTGGTGCAACGGGGTCTGCTACCCGCGGACTGCCCCTACGTTGCTGGGTTGGAGGGTTATGTTCCCCCGGTGCAACTGCGGGACGCCTGAGGCGCCGGGGGGTTGTTGGCCGGGTTTCTAATGGAAGAAAGCCTGCATATCCTCACTTTTTCATTCAGAACAGGAGGGACCCGATGACTCGTATCACTTTTGGAACATCCGGTTGGCGCGGCATTCTGTGCGAGGATTTCACCTTCGACAACGTCAAGGTCGTAACCCAGGCGATCGCCGACCATCTGCGGGAGGCGGGAGCCGCCGGCGGCGGCCTGGTGGTCGGCTACGACGCCCGTTTCATGGGCGAGCGCTTCGCCAAGGAGACCGCCCGGGTGTTGGCGGGTGCGGGAATCAAGGTGTTCCTCTGCAACCGGGATACCCCCACACCGGTCATCGCCTTCGAAATTCTGCGGCGCAAAGCCTCCGGGGGGATCAATTTCACCGCCAGCCACAACCCCTACGATTACAACGGCATCAAGTTTTCCCCCGCCTGGGGCGGCCCGGCGCTGCCGGAAACCACCAAGGATATCGAAAAGCGCGCCAACACCATGCTCGGAGAGATCTGTTACCGGGAGATGGCCCTTGACCAGGCGTTGAAGAACGGCCTGCTCGAGGAGATCGATCCCCGCGAAGCTTACTTCGCAGCGGTGCGTAAAATAGTCGATTTCGAGGCCATCGCCCGCGCCGGAATGACCATCGCCGTCAACCCCCTGTACGGCACCGGGCGTGGCTACCTCGACACCCTGCTCAAGGAGGCCGGGGTCAAGGTGGTGACCATCAACGACCACCCCGATCCCTATTTCGGCGGTCTGCCCCCGGAGCCCGGAAAAAACTACATCAACGACTTCATCACCCTGATCAAAGGGGACCCCGCCATCACCCTGGGGGTGGCCACCGACGGCGATGCCGACCGCTACGGCATTGTCGATGGCGATGGGTCCTTCATCGAGCCCAATTACATTCTGGCGCTGCTGGCCGACTACCTGATCCGGGTCAAGGGGCAGAGCGGCGACCTGGCCCGCTCGGTGGCCACCAGCCATTTCCTCGACGCAGTGGCCGCCCATCACGGCGTACGGGTGCTCGAAACTCCCGTCGGGTTCAAATTCATCGGCGAGTTCATCCGCGATAACCGCATCCTCATCGGGGGCGAGGAGAGTGCCGGCCTGACGGTGCGCGGCCATGTCCCCGACAAGGACGGCATCCTCGCCTGCCTGCTGGTGGCGGAAATGGTGGCGGTTACCGGCAAATCCCTCAGCGTGCTGCTGGCCGACCTCTATCGGCGGGTCGGGGAATTCCACACCCATCGGGACAATATCCGCCTCTCGCCGGAACTGGAAGCGGCCTATGCCGCCAAACTGGCCACCCCCCCGGCGGAACTGGGAGGGAAGAAGATCGACCAGGTCATCACCATCGACGGTTCGAAATTCGTCTTTCGCGATGGTTCCTGGGTGCTGTTCCGCAAATCCGGCACCGAGCCGGTGGTGCGGGTCTACGGCGAGGCGGGAAGCGCCGCCGACCTCAATCACCTGATGCAGGCCGCCGGCGCCTTCATCCGCGGCTGATTCTGGGAAAATAGAGCAAAACAAAAGCGCAGGGACCGAAATCCCTGCGCTTTTGTTTTGCGACCGGCTAGGATCAGCCGAGGATCTGCTTGAGATCCTGCTCGGCGGTGGCGATGGGGCCGATGTTGAAGTTCTCCACCAGGAAGTTGAGCACGTTGGGAGTGATAAAGGCCGGCAGGCTCGGGCCGATCTTGATGTTCTGAATCCCCAGGTGCAGCAGGGTCAGCAGGATGGCCACCGCCTTCTGCTCGTACCAGGAGAGCACCATCGACAGCGGCAGGTCGTTGACGCCGCACTTGAAGGCGCCCGCCAGGGCCACGGCGATCTGGATGGCGCTGTAGGCGTCGTTGCACTGGCCGACGTCGAGCAGACGGGGGATGCCGCCGATATCGCCGAAGTCGAGCTTGTTGAAGCGGAACTTGCCGCAGGCCAGGGTCAGGATGACGGTGTCCTTGGGTGCCTTCTCGGCGAACTCGGTGTAGTAGTTACGCCCGGATTTGGCGCCGTCGCAGCCGCCTACCAGGAAGAAGTGCTTGATCTGGCCGGCCTTGACCGCGTCGATCACCTTGTCGGCTACGCCGAGCACGGCGTTGTGGCCAAAGCCGGTGAGGATCTCTTTGCCCGGAGCCTCGGGGAATCCGGCATTCTCCTGGGCCTTCCTGATCACCGGGGAGAAGTCCCAGCCTTCCACGTGCTTGACGTCCGGCCACTGCACCAGGCCCCAGGTGAAGAGGCGGTCCTTGTAGCTCTCGGCCGGGCGCTGGATGCAGTTGGTGTTGAAGATGATGGCGCCGGGGAAGTTGGCGAATTCCTTGGCCTGATCCTGCCAGGCGCCGCCGAAGTTGCCGACCAGGTGGGGGTACTTCTTCAGCCCCGGGTAGCCGTGGGCGGGGAGCATCTCGCCGTGGGTGTAGATGTTGACCCCGGTCCCCTCGGTCTGCTTGAGCAGTTCCTCGAGCATCTTCAGGTCGTGGCCGGAGACCAGGATCGCCTTGCCGGCTTTGGTGCCCAGCTGCACCGGGGTCGGAACGGGGTGGCCGTAGGCGTCGGTGTGGGCCTTGTTGAGCAGTTCCATGGTGACCAGGTTGATGCGGCCGCACTCCATGGCCAGGCCGACGAAGTCCATCAGCCCCAGTTGGTTGTCGAGGGTGGCGGCGAGGGCCTTGTGGGTGAAGGCGTAGATCTCGTCGCTCTCACGGCCGAGGATCAGGGCATGGTCGGCATAGGCGGCGTAGCCCTTGATGCCGTAAATGAGAATTTCCTGCACCGACTTGATGTCGGGGTCGATGCCGTCGCTCTTGACGCCGTGGGCTTTACCGTCGGCGACCATGGCGGCGGTGCTGGCGGCGGGCTGCCACTGGGCGGCGGCGGGAACCGGACCGCTGAGCGGGCCGGCAAGGGCCTTGGCCTTGTTCAGGATGGTGCCGGCCTTGCGCAGGATCTTGGCGATGGCTTCGGCATCGAAATCGACATTGGTGACCGTGGTGAACAGCCCCTCGATCATGAAACGGTCGACATCCACATCCTTTTTGTCGGCCTTGCGGGCCTCGTTGGCATAGAAGGCGATCCCTTTGAGGCTGTAGACGAGGAGATCCTGCAGGGCGGCGACGTCCGGCTGCTTGCCGCAGACACCGATCTTGGTGCAGCCGGTCCCCTGGGCTGCCTGCTCACACTGGAAACAAAACATGTCGCTCATCGTGCTCTCCTTGGTTGGGTTGGAAGGTTGAGATTTCGGGGCGAGGCCCAGCAGTTGCCAGAGTTTCTGCATCGTTGAACTCCCATGGGATTCCCCGGAAAAATGCCGGGCAAGTTTTTGCCCCCGGGGATTTGTGTATAATTAGGGCTGATATTCCGTCCCCTCGATGGCGTTACCTTAGCTGGTGGCGCCCCGGGCAACCTTGACCGAAGTCAAAGGACGAAATTTATCCGAAAAAAAATCATGGGAATTTTATGATGCCGCCTGCCCCCCGTTTCTGGCTGATGAAGACCGAGCCGAGCTGTTTCTCCTTTGCCGATATGCTAAAAGCAAAGGAAAGGGTAACCTCCTGGGACGGGGTTCGCAACTACCAGGCCCGAAATTTCCTGCGGGACGAGGTGCGGGTCGGCGACGGAGTCCTGATCTATCACAGTGGCATCACGGAGCCGGCCATTGTCGGCATGGCCCGGGTGGTGCGGGCCGGTTACCCCGACCAGACCGCCCTCGATCCCCAGGCCAGGCATTTCGATCCGCGCGCCACGGCGGAAAACCCGATCTGGTACCAGGTGGATGTGCAGGCTCTTGAACCCCTGCCGGAGCCCTTGAGCCGCAAGGCGCTGCAGGCCCATCCGGTGCTCGCCGGCATGGGGGTGCTGCGACGGGCCAACCGGTTGTCCATCCAGCCGGTGACGGACAAGGAATGGCAGGCGGTGCTCGAAGTGGCAGGTTTGACCACCCGCTGGCCCTGAGCCGGCGGTTACCATTTGTTTCAAGGGGAGGTGGCGGCGATGAAGAAAGGGATGAAATTTCTCGCTTGGGTGATCGGCGGCGCGGTGCTGGTCAGCCTGGCGCTGCTGGTGCTGACCAAGGTGCTCATCAGTCCCGAACGGGTCCGGCAGACCCTGTTGCCCCTGGCGGAAAAGGCGCTGCAGCGCCCCGTGCAGTTGGAGGGGATCGAGGTGAAGTGGCTCTCGGGCATCACTTTGAACCAACTGGTGGTGCAGGAACCCGAAGGAGGGGAGACCTTCGTCGCCGCCCGGGGGGTGCAACTGCGCTACAAGCTCTGGCCGCTGCTGCGGGGCAAGGTGGTGGTGGATGAAATTCGCCTGGTGGAACCGAGCATCCGCATCGTCCGCAATGCCGACGGCAGCTATAACTTCAGCGACCTGCTGAAAAAGAAGGAAGCAGCTGGAGGGGAAACGGCCGTCGCCGAACCGGCTCCTGCCGACCGGGCGTTGGACCTGCTGGTTTCCAGGATCGCCATCGAAGGGGGCACCCTCGACTTTCACGATGCCACCCTCGACTCAGCCGCCCCCTACCGGTACCAGATCACCTCCTTGACCCTGCGGGCCAGCGACATTTCCCTCACCCGGCCTTTTCCCCTGGAACTGCAGGCTTCCCTCAACGCCGCGCCGTTGATCTTCATGGGGCAGGTGGACCTGGGGCAGCAGACCGGTGGCGGCAAGCTGACCCTCAACGGGCTGGATGTGGCCCGGCTCGCCCCCTATTTCCGTGACAAGATCCCGGGCAAACTCGAGAGCCTGCTGCTCAGTCTCGACCTGGACCTGAATGGCGGTGCGCAGGGAGGGGAGAGCCGGGGCAAGGTGACCTTTGACAAACTGTCCCTGACCCTCGACGCTCTGCCCGATGCCCCCCTGCAGAACGTCAAGGCGGTCATCGACTATGCGGTCAAGGCCGACCTGGCCCAGGGGGTGGTCAATCTCTCCTCGGTGCGCCTCAATTATAATGATGTGCTGGCCCCGGAACTGACGGGGAACCTGACCGATCTCAAGGGCAAGCCGACCTTCGACGGAGCTCTGAACCTGGCCCCCACCGAGCTCAAGCCGCTGCTCGCCGCCCTGCCGCCTGCCCTGGTCAAGGCGGCGGCGGTATTGAGTCCTTCCGGGCGACTGGGGCTCAGACTGCACCTCGCCGGGCCGCTCTCCGCAGGCAAAGGGCTGCTGCAAAATGGCGAGGTGCGCCTCGACGGAGTTCAGGTCAGCGCCGGCGGCTTGACCCCGGCGGTCAACGGCACCCTGCAACTGCAAGGGGATCGCCTGACGGCCAGTGGGCTGCAGGTCCAGGCTGGGGAGAACAGCGCCAGCATCGATTTCAAGGCCGGCAACCTGTTCGGCAAGCCGATCACCCTCAGCAGCCAGGTCAGTTCCCAGCGTTTCCACCTCGATCCCCTGCTGCAGACCGGCGCCGCCGGCACCGCGGCCACCGATGAGGGCGCCGGCGCCCCTGGCGGAGGAAAGAAAACCGTCGGCCCCTTCGACCTGCCGCTGACCGCCGACGGCACCGTGCGCATCGTCCAGACCACCTACCGGGGGATGGCGATGGAGGATTTCCAGCTCGATTACCGGCTCGAGAAGAATATCCTCACCATCAGTAAGCTGACCGGCAAGACCGCCGGGGGGAGCTTTGAACAGACCGCCCGCATCGATCTCGGCAAGCCGGGGCTGGGGTACGACAGCCAGGTCAAAATCCGGGGGCTGCAGGCCGAACCCTTCCTGCAGGCCTTCGCCCCCAAGCTGGCCGGCAAGGT
>CAZYXS010000154.1:0-7442 GCA_964650955.1 uncultured Desulfuromonadales bacterium
GGGCCGTCTCCTTGACCGGCTCGACCACTGCTGGAACCGGAACCGGGGCGGGGGCGGCCACGACCGGCAGTTCCACCTTGGGCGGCTCGGGGAGCACCACCGGCGCGGGGGCCGTCTCCTTGACCGGCTCGACCGTTGCTGGAACCGGAACCGGGGCGGGGCCGGCCACGACCGGCAGTTCCACCTCGGGCGGCGCGGGGAGCACCACCGGCGCGGGAGAGACCGCAACCGCCACCGGCCGCTCATCCGGCCAGGAAACGGCGGGGGGCGTCTGCCGTGCTGGTGCGGCCGGCAGGGGTGAACTGGTGGCCAGGGTGGGGCGCGGCGCACCTTGCGGAGGGCTCAGCCGCAGCCCACCCAGGTCGACCAGCAGGTCCCGCCCGGCGGGCTCCTCCGGCAGGTTGGCCAGCAGGGTGCGCAGCTGCAGCTGCTGGTCGCTGCGCAACCCCTGTCGGGTCACGATCTGGGCTTCCGCGGCGGCGGTTCGCACCGTGGCCACCGGCAGCAGTTCACCGGCCGGCACCTGGCGGAAATACCCGGCGGAGACCGGGGCCAGGTCGACCATGCGGTAGCGATGCAGCCACTCGTGCAGTTGCGCCTCGCTGGCGCAGGCCCGCAGCACCACCGGCTCGGCCAGGCGCTTTTCGAGGTGGGCGGCCAGGCGTCGGGCCTGCTCCTCGCTGCCGAGGATCGCCGCCCCCTTGACCCAGCCGAGGGTCAGGCGAGCCTCGGCCAGGCCCGGCGCGTGCAGCACCAGCAGGCCGAGCAGCAGCAGGCGCAAGAGAGGTTTCACCATTTGCGCCTGTCCATTTCTTCGCGAAAATATTTATCGTAGAGGATCTGCCATTCCCGGCTCCCCACCACCTTGTTCTGGCGGCCGAGCTTCTGCCGCACCAGGGTATCGACCTCGTCGTCGACGGAGAGCACCCGGGTCAGGGCCGCCTTGGCGCTGGCCAGGGCCCGGGTTTCGTCCGGGTAGTCGACCAGGTCGTCCTTCCACAGGCCGTCCACCACCAGGTGGGCGAGATGGGAGATGCGCTGTTCGGTGAGTTTCACAGGGGGATGTCCCTTTCATCGGCGAGGCGGCGTTTGATCATCTGCAGCAGTTTCTGCTTGTCGACCCCCGGCGGGGCGCTGCGCAGGTGCTCCTCGAGCAGGCGGCGGGCCTCGGTGTCGAGGTCGGTTTCGGCGGAGAGGTTGGCGCGGATAATGGCCTCGATGCGGGCCTGGATCCGCTCGCGGGGGGCCTTGAGGCGGGCGCCCCCCTGGGCGGTCAGAGCGCCGAGCAGGGCCTCGGCCAGGCGGCGGATCTGGGAATCGGTGAAACGCATGGCACAGCTCCCGGGGCAAGAGGGAAAACACGGCCTTACAGTCGGCATCCTACCGACCCCGGCAGCCCTTGTCAACGTGGGAATACCTTGACAATTGCGGCGGTTGCGTGCTAGAGAGGAGCGGTTCGCCCCGGACGAAAGACTGCACAATTCGAACGGTCCCCTGCAACTGGCGTAAGGTGGGTCTCCACCAGGGAGCAGGAACGCGACAGACCGAACAGCCGTACGCCTGGGCTTCCGATCACGGGATCCAGGCGTTTATTGTTTTGCGCACGCGAAGGAGTCAACGGGCATGGCCAACAAACTCTACATCCCCGGTCCGGTGGAAGTCGGCCGCGACGTGTTCGAAGCCATGGCGGCCGGCATGATCGGCCACCGCACCAAGGAATACGCCCAGCTGCACGCCCGCATCACCGACGGGCTGAAACAGATGCTCAACACCGCCGACCCGGTGTTCCTCTCCACCTCCAGCGCCTTCGGGGTGATGGAAGGGGCGGTGCGCAACCTGGTGCAGAAGCGCTGCGCCAACTTCGGCAACGGCGCCTTCAGCTCCAAGTGGCACGACGTCACCCGCCGCTGCGGGCTGGAGGCCGACGCCTTCAACGCCGAATGGGGCCAGCCGATCACCGCCGCGATGGTCGATGCCGCCCTGGCCACCGGCAAGTACGACGCCATGACCCTGGTGCACAACGAAACCTCCACCGGGGTGCTGTCGCCGCTGGAGGAGATCGCCGCCGTGATGAAGAAGTACCCCGAGGTCTCCTTCATCGTCGACACCGTCTCCTCCATGAGCGCCGTCCCCCTCGACCTTACCGCCCTGGGGACCGACGTCTGCCTGGCCGGGGTGCAGAAAGCCTTCGGCCTGCCGCCGGGGCTGGCGGTGTTCGCCGTCTCCCGCAAGGCCCTCGACAAGGCCAAATCCACCCCCAACCGGGGCTACTACTTCGATTTCGAGGAGTTCGAGCAGAACGACCTCAAGCACAACACCCCCAGCACCCCCTGCCTGAGCCTGATCTACGGTCTCGACCACCAGCTGCAGAAGTTTTTCGCCGAGGGGCTCGAGAACCGCTACGCCCGCCACCGGCGGATGGCCGAGGCGACCCGCGCCTGGGTGCTGGCCCAGGGCTTCTCCCTGTTCGCCGCCGAGGGGGCCCGCTCCCTGACCCTGACCTGCGGCCAGAACGACGGCCGCACCGACCTGGAGCGGCTCATGAAGCTCGCCGCCGAGCGGGGCTATGCCATGGACAACGGCTACGGCAAGATCAAGAACCAGACCTTCCGCATCCCCCACATGGCCGACATGACCCTGCCCGACCTCGAGGAGTTCTTCGGTCTGCTCGAGGACCTTCTGCCCCAGGTACGCTAAACTCTCATCCACCAAGGAGTCGAACCCATGAACCGGACCTTCAAACACCTGCTCGTCGGCGGCCTGCTGGTCGCCCTGCTGGCCGGCTGCGCCACCGTCGGCCGCCAGTTCCCCGTCGCCCCCATCGCTCAGATCAAGGTCGGCCAGACCACCAAGCAAGACCTGCGCAATACCTTCGGCGAGCCTTGGCGCACCGGCGTCGAAGACGGCCAGCAGACCTGGACCTACGGCCACTACCGCTACTCCGCCTTCGGCCCGGAGCAGACCCGCGACCTGGTGGTCCGCTTCAACGACCAGGGCCAGGTGGCCTCCTATACCTTCAACTCCACCTACCCTGAAGACCAGCGCTAAGCTGACCCTCCCCCTTCCCACCGGGGCGCCCGTCACGGCTCCCCGGTGGCCTTTTCTTTGGAAAATCACAAGAAAATTCGCCGAAGACATTGACAGCGGCTGCAAACCTGTTCTGATTGAAAAAAATTCATCCGAACAAGGAGGATGTGCGATGAACAGACTGCAGACACTGCTGGCATGTGGCGCCGTGGTCCTGTTGGCCGGATGCGCGGCCAAGCTCAGCCCCGCTGACCAGGCGACCCTGAACCAAGCCCTTGAGGCCTCCAAGGCCGCCACCGCCGCGGCGCAGAAAGCCGACGGGGCTGCAGCCCGAGCCGAAGCGGCGGCACAGAAGGCGCAAGGCTCAGCCGATGGGGCAGCCACCTCGGCGCAGCGGGCCGATGCGGCCGCCAGCCGGGCCGAGATGGCTGCCGGACGGGCGGAAACCGCCGCGGCCAAGGCGGAGAAGGCTTTCGAAATGAAGCTGAAGAAGTGACCCCTGCTCCCTGAGTGCGAAGGAAAAAACCCCTGATAACCGGGGTTTTTTCCTTCAGGGGGGCGCGACCGGCAGCGGTATGCCGCGGGCCTCGCCCAACACCCGCTGCAGCTCCGCCTCGTCCACCGCGCCGGGCCAGCCCAGGGCGGTGACCTGTCGCTTGGCTTCTGCCAGGGGGTCGGCCACCCGCCCGAGGTAGTCGGCATGGATCTCGGCCAGCAGCCGTCCCTCCCGACGCCCGAGCTTGATCGGCTGGTAGAGGATGCGCACCGGCATTCCCTTGCCGACCCGCTCCGCCAGATCCGCGACATCCTCGGGGTAGAGGCGGATGCAGCCATGACTGACCCGCCGCCCGATGCCGAAGGGCTTGTTGGTGCCGTGAATGCCGACGCCGGGCAGGGAGAGGCCGACCCAGATATCCCCCAGGGGGTTGTCCGGTCCCGGCGGCACGCGCGGCGGCAATTCCGGCCGTTTCGCCCGGATCGAGGGGGGCACCGTCCAGGAGGGATTGCGCACCACCCCCGTCACCTGGTAGTCCCCCTCCTGCGTCTCCGTCCCCTCATCACCGATGCCGATGGGGTAGATGCGCACCAAGCGCTGCCCTTCCTGCTCCCAGACCAGGTAAAGCCGGTATTCGGCGAGGTTGATGGTAATGCCGGGACCCGCGCCGGCGGGCAGCAGCGCCGCGTAGGGGAGCAGCACCAGGGTGCCGGCCGGGGGCAACCAGGGATCCACCCCTGGATTGGCCGCCACCAGCCCCTGGTAGCCGAGCCCGGCCCGATAAGCCAGCTCGATGAGGGTCTCATCCTCCCCCAGCAGGTAGCTGCGGTTGCGCCCCACCAGGGCCGGCTCCTGCCCGGCCGGCACCAGCGCCTCATGGTGCCGCCGGGGATACCAGGCCCCCGCCGGCACCGGGCACGCAACCGCCAGCGCCAGCCAGGCCGCAAGCCCTGCCCACAGCAGGCGGCAGCGACCGCAAGCCATCACAGATGCCGGGTTTCCGCCGGCGGCTGGGTCCAGTTGTCGTTGCGGCCATCGATATAGATGATCGGCGCCGCGACCAGTTCCGCCGGCTCGGCATTCTCCAGGCAGGCGAGCTGCACGGCGTAGATCTTGCCGCCCATCTCCGGCAAATCCCCCCAGCCGAAGGAATGGATGCCGCAGCGGCGGCAGAACAGGTGATGGATCCGCCTGCCGCCGAACTGGTAGTCGCCCAGTTCCCCCTCCCCGGCCAGCAACCGGAACTGCTCAGGTTTCGCCATGGCCATCCAGTTGCGCATCTTGGTGCAGATGGAGCAGTTGCAGCGCATGGTGCCGGCCTGCAGATTCAGGTCCACTTCGTAGCGCACCGCACCACAATGACAACCGCCCTTATAAGTCTTGATCATGGTCGTATCTCCTTCCTGGCAGGGGGCACCGGGTGCTTTTTCCCCCGCCTTCGATCTTGAGAACCGTATCTCCTTCCTGGCAGGGGGCACCGGGAGAGCTCCCCCGCTGTTGCAAAGCATAGCCCATCAGCCCCCGGGTGCAATCCCTCTCCCCGGGCCAACAGGCGTGCAGCAGCCGATTGGCGAATTGTCAAGCCGACCTGTTTCTGCTTTAATTGGAACGACCTGACGGCGCCGGTCCGGGCCGCGAGATATCCCCCTCAATGTTTTGTGCGCCCCTCGGGCCGCCGGAGTCGCGATGCGGATCGTCATCATCTTCCTGACCACACTCCTGTGCCTGGCCCTGACCGGCCCGCCGCCCGCCGCCCGGGCCGAAGTCGGGCACCCGGCCCTGCCGCGGATGGAGCGGGAGCAGCCTCCCAGCCCCTTCCGCATGCCCGCGCCGCCGCCCTCCGTTACCTTCCCGGACCCTTCCCCGGCCGGCACCCCCGCTGGCGAGGCTGAGGAACCGCCGCCGGTACTGCCCGGCGATGCCCGGCTGACCGCTACCCACGCCTATCTCTCCCGCAACATCGAGGCCCTGTCAGACCGCATCGACGCCTTCTTCGGCACCGACCGGGCCTTCGACGAGAGCTCCGGCACCTACGTCCAGGTTCGCGGCAGCGTCATCTACCGTAAGAACGGCGATCTCGACTTCGACGGCAACGTCCGCGCCAAGCTCGACCTGCCCAACCTCAAGGAAAAACTCTCCCTGGTCATCGAGAGCGAGGACGAGGACCTCAACGCCATCGCCCGCCGCGAAGGGATCACCACCGGCGCCCCCTCGGTGACCGAACAGTTCGAAAACAAGAACGTCTCCGCCTCCCTGCAGTACATCCTGCGGGAGGCGGCCGACTGGGATGTGCGCCTGCAACCCGGTATCAAGCTGCACTGGCCCCCCGAAACCTTCCTGCGCCTGCGCATGCGCCGCACCCAGGAACTCAGCGAGAAATGGCTCAGCCGCGTCACCCTCACCCCCGGCTGGTACGACCCCCGAGGTTGGGAGGTGCGCCTGCGCCACGATTTCGACCGCAACACCGGCCAGGGCTCCCTGCTGCGCATCGGCAGCGAGGCCATCTGGCTGATGAAAAACGACCGCAACCTCGGCCTGGTGCAGAACCTGGCCTTCTCCCACCCCCTGGGCAAACGCACCCAGATGGGCTACGAGGCCGGGGTCACCTTCGAAACCCACCCCACTTTCTGGGATACCGCCTACTTCGCCAGCATCCGCTGTCGTCGCAACCTTCATCGCGGCTGGATCTTCCTCGAGCTCAAGCCCCAGCTCCTCTTCCAGCGCGAAGACGACTTCAAGCCCGAACCCTCCTTCGCCCTGACCCTGGAAATGATCTTCGGCGCCAGGACCATGGGCCAGGAGCCAAACTAGCCCGGCTGCCATCCTCCCACCCTGGGCCTTAGCAACCCAAAAATCGCCGATAGGCTTGAGGTTAGGAGAGAGGGGGGCAACAACCGCCCGCAGCAAGAAGGGGAGAGTTTTTTCGGGGTGGTCCTATTTTACTATTTTACAAGCGGGCTCGCGATGGGTATGTTCATTGCGCTGTCCTCGCTTCTGAATCATCCTTTGCCCATCGAGCGGTTATGTTCAACTCTTCACGATCGTCCTCCCAACGCCAGCAACCGCGCGGCTGGCGCGACTATCAGGCGGGGCTCAAGCGCAGTGAACCCCAATGGTCCCGCCGCAACCAGCGGCCCCGGCCCCGGCCCCGGATTCTCGGGGTGCTGGCCATCGCCTCCGCACTCGGCCTGGCCCTGTTGCTGGGCCACGGTTTTGACCAGGCAGACCATCCCAAAGCTCCGGCAACGCCGCCGCCAGCCGCCACAACCGTGGCGAAAGCCGCGCCGCCGCAAACCCATCCGCCTGCCCCCATGCCCGCGGCCCCGCTGGTCCCGGAGGACTTCGGCCGCCAACAGTTGCGGCAATTCCTGAGTGCGGCAGCCTTCAACAACCTCTCGACCCGGGATCTGCCCCTCACCGTCGGCGGTCAGCAATTCACCGTCGAAACCACCCTCGACCCCGGCCTGCAAAGCTTTCTGCTCGGCACCCTCGACCGAAAAAACTCCCGCTACGTCGGCATTGTGGTCATCGACCCCAGCAACGGCAAGGTGCTGGCCCTGGCCGGCTATGACCGTACCGACCCCGACGGCAACCCCTGTCTCGACAATCGGTTCCCGGCCGCCAGCATCTTCAAGGTCGTCACCGCAGCCGCCGCCGTCGACCAACTCGGCTATAGCGAAAACACCCCGATGTCCTTCGGTGGCGGCAAACACACCCTCTATAAGCAACAACTGACCGCCAAGAACCAGCGCTCCGACACCACCCTCCCCCTGAGCGAGGCCTTCGCCGATTCGATCAACCCGGTTTTCGGCAAACTCGGCAGCTTGCGGCTGGGCAAAAGCGGTCTGGAGCAGGCTGCGGCCAGGTTCGGCTTCAACCAGGCGATCGATTTCGAACTCCCCCTCTCCCCCAGCCGGGT
>CAZYXS010000155.1:0-7342 GCA_964650955.1 uncultured Desulfuromonadales bacterium
CTGCAGCAGCATGGTCTTGCCGGTGCGGGGGGGGCCACGATCAGGGCGCGCTGCCCCTTGCCCACCGGGGTGGCCAGGTCGATGACCCGGGCCGACATGTTGTCGGTGGTGGTTTCCAGAATCAGCCGCTGCTCGGGATAGAGGGGGGTCAGGTTGTCGAACAGGGTCTTGTCCCGGGCCACCAGCGGGTCCTCGAAATTGACCTCGGAGACCTTGAGCAGGGCGAAGTAGCGCTCCCCTTCCTTGGGGGGGCGGATCTGCCCCGACACGGTATCGCCGGTGCGCAGGTTGAAGCGACGGATCTGCGAGGGGGAGACGTAGATATCGTCGGGACCGGGGAGATAGTTGGCGTCCGGGGCCCGCAGGAAGCCGAAGCCGTCGGGGAGGATCTCCAGCACCCCCTCGCCGAAGATGGCGCCGTTTTTCTCGGCGGTGGCGTTGAGGATGGCGAAAATCAGGTCCTGCTTGCGCATCCCCGAGGCCCCTTCGATTTTCAGGTCCTTGGCCAGGGCGGCGATGTCGGTCGCTTTTTTCTCTTTGAGTTCCTTCAGGTTCATGTCGTCTCCTCGGCTCGGGGGAAGCTCCGGGCCTGCCGTACGCGCCATGCGCGCAGAGACAGGCCCCGCTCCGCGACCGGCCGATCTGCAGGTGGGTCGTTGGGACGGGTGATCAGGTCAGGGGATCGATATAAAGATCGGGCTGGCGGGAAGGATTCCTTCATTGGAGCGGGTGACCCGCCAGGGAACAAGATCGTGTCGGGCTAGTATTCGTCTTCTCGTCGCTTTGAAAAAAAGGAATTAATCTTTTATGGGAAATGCGTTGAGGCGTCTGACTTCAGGGGAATTTCGGACAGGATCGTTGCTGATTCCTTCTACATCCTTTGCTCGGTGCTGTCAATCGGATATTTGTCGATTTTTTTCAAATGTTCCGGTTCCGCGCCGCAGCTTGTTGACTGCGGGGCGGAACCGGGGGTTGGTCACTGGGGCTGGGGGGCGGCCGGACGGGCCAGGGTCGACTGGAAAAAGCCGGGCTTGAGGGTCGAGACGATCTCCTCGAACAGAACCCGGTAAACGAAGGGGAAGCCGGTGTTGCCGAGCAGCCGCTTCTCCCGCTCCACCAGGGTCCGCTCCAGGCCGACCATGTCGATCTCCTTCAGCTTGACCTGCTCGGTCTTGTTGTACTTGGCCTCCACGAAGTCGGCGTACTGCAGATCGAGGAAACGCTCCCCGGCGGTACCGGGATATTCCCAGGCCAACTCCCCAGAGGGGAGGACCACCGAAGCGGTGGCCAGGATCGAGTTGTAATCGGTCTTCAGGAAGGTGGTGGGCGGGTTGTCCCAACGCTTCTCCGGCCGCACCACGCCATTGAGGACGATCACCAGCAGCGCGTCGACACCGTTGGCCTGGGCCAGTTCGGTGGCCGCCTGCCCGCTGAACTGGTAACGCCGGTAGAGTTTCTCCCCCTCGCCGCGCAGGGTGCGGTTGAGGACCAGGCGGTTGAACAGATCCTGTGGCTCGCCGACCACGGGACGAACGTCGAAATAGGTCCGTTCGGCCCGCAGCAGTTCGATCAGTTTCCCCTCCCGACCGCCGCTCATGCGCCGCAGCAGGTCGAGGACCTCGGCCCGGTCGGGACGCAGGATGGTGGAGTCGGCATCGACCAGGATCGGCAGCACCCCAATGGTCCGCACCCGCTCCTGGTACTCCTTCTTGGGGATCTTGTAATAGCCGCCGCAACCGGCCAGCAGCAGGGCGGTCAGCAGCGACAGCAGCATCAGACGCATCATGGACATCCTCCTTGACCCGGGGCACGACAGCTGCCGCCGGCGATTGACTGGATAAACCCAGAAACATGGTCGGGCAGACCCCGCCCCTCAATGCTGCTACCCTAGCAGAAGACGCAGGGGAGGCCAAGCCCCTTGCGGAGTCAGGCCTCAGGGAGCGGCCTGGGCTGTCTGGAAACCGCCGCCAGGTCGAAACAGGCTCGCCCCCAGGCCAGCACTTCGGCGGGCGGCGCCGACCGCAACCCCTCCGGCACCGTCTGACCGAGAAACCGCAGGGCCAGCCAGAGGTTGCGCCCCAGATCTCCCCCCGCGGCGGCCAGGGCCCCGTGACGCTTGCTGACCTTCTCGCCGTCGGCCCCCAGCACCAGCGGCAGGTGGACATACTGGGGATGAGGGTAGTCCAGACAGGCCTGCAGGTAGATCTGCCGAGGGGTGGAGCTGAGCAGGTCGGCCCCCCGCACCACCTGGGTCACCCCCGACTCGGCATCGTCCACCACCACCGCCAGCTGGTAGGCGAACAGACCGTCGGCCCGGCGCAGCACGAAGTCCCCCACGGCGCTGGCCAGGTGCTGCTCCTGGGGGCCGAACAGACCGTCGGCAAAGGCCACCTGCTGCGCCGGCACCCGCAGCCGCAACGCCCGGGGGCGCCGCCCCGACCCCACCCCGGCGCGGCAGGTGCCTGGATAGACCGGCCCCTCCTCCCCGGCGTGGGGAGCGCTGGCGAAGATCTCCTTGCGACTGCAGCCGCAGTCGAACAACAAACCCCGCTGGCGCAATCGTTCCAGGGCCGCCTCATAGGCGGAGCCGCGCCGACTCTGCCAGACCACCTCTCCGTCCCAGTCGAAGCCGAAGGCTTCCAGGGTACGGAGGATTTCCTCCGCGGCTCCGGGCACCACCCGGGGGGTATCGAGATCTTCCATGCGCAGCAGCCAGCGTCCGCCGGCCCGCCGGGCCAGGCAATAACTCCCCACCGCCGCAACCAGCGAGCCGAAATGCAGAGGCCCGGTGGGGCTCGGAGCGAAGCGTCCAACCACAGGGAATTGTTCGGACTTTGTCGCCACAAGGAAACTCTCCCCAAAAACATCCGCAATCATGCCCCCCCCTGTTCTATTGCTCAAGCGCCGGAGACCCGCAATTATTCAAATCTTTTTTGACCTTTGCAGTTGACAATGAGCCAATCAGCAGGTATCCATTTAGGACAAGTCCAGCCTGTCGGAGGTCCCACTTGATCATCACCCGCGCCACAGAATATGCCATTCGGGCGGTCCTGCACCTCGCCAAACAACCCCGCGGGGAGATCGTCCTGAAAAAGGATATCTGCCGGACCCAGGACATTACTCCTGCCTTCCTGACCAAAATTCTGCAACCCCTCATCAAGGCCGGCATTGTCGGCTCCCAACGGGGAGTCGGCGGCGGTTTCTACCTGGTCAAGACTCCTCAGGAGATTACCCTGCTCGATATCGTCGAGGCCGAGGAAGGGCCGATCCACATCAATCAATGCCTGATCGAAGGGGAGGGGTGCGAGCGGGACATGTTCTGCCCGGTCCACGACGCGTGGCGAGAGGTGCGCAGGGAGATGCTGGCGGTACTGGCCCGCTACACCTTCGCCAACCTGGTGGACCAGGAGAAATTCAACCTGCGGCGCCTTGCCGACAAGCCGTTGCACCCTCAGCCCCATCTCTGACCCCCTGAATGATTGCACAAACGGCCCCCGGTTCCTCTGAACCGGGGGCCGTTTTTCTTTGTGACAAAAAAAGCCCTGGAGACCAGGAGGGTAAGTCACCCAGGGCAAATGGGGAAGCCGTGGCCGGCTTCCCGGAATGACGATGGTTGCGGGTTAAGCGGATACTCTGTGAGTTTACCCGGTCCACCCGGCCTCGTCAATCGCAGGAAGCCATTATTTCACATGGCCCTCGGGGCGGCGGCGATAGGGTGGATAGCCCGATCCGGCCCGCGCACAGAATGGCGAATTTGGCGTGCATGGCATAGACCATGACCGCACCGGGCACGAAAAACAAAACTTTGCCGCCACGGCAGGGACTCGATTGCGAACTCCATCGTCTACTGACCTCCTCGTCTGTTGGCCGCAACCCCGGTGCCCCGACATCAAGGGGGGGCCATCTCTCAAACCCTGTACCGGGTTCGTTAGCCTCATAATTCCAGATACATAGCGCCTCCACTTAACCTAAGCCTCCGGACTCCTCCGCCCCCTTAAATACCCCCCACATACGAAACCTGCCCTCCGCAAAAACCACAGAGTGTAAATAAACTTTTTTCTGATTCACATGTTTTTATTCTTGACTATTTTACAAGTATTCAGATAGGATTATTTACAACCAAATACACAGCTTTAAAGTAAAGAACTTCAAGCCCACCAAGGACCCGCCGCCGATGCACCTGGATCTGCAGAAACTGGCCCGACTGCGCTCCTGCCCCCTTCGCCCCGCCGGGCCGGGGGAGCTGCGGCGACTCGACCAGCTCTTCCTGGTGGCCCCTGACCTGCCGGTGCGCCCGACCCTGGAGACCATCTTCGAAAGCGACTGCCAGAAACCGGTGGACCTGTTCTGGTTGACCTTCCGCGACGGCGACACCTTTCTGCGGGCGGAGGACCTGGTGCGACAGTTGAAGAAAAATTTTCGCGGCTTCCTGCTCGGCCGGTTCGAAACTCCACCACCGGCGCCCTTCATCGACCGGGCCTATGCCGCCGGCCTGGATCTCTTCGAATTGCGCCTGGAACAGCTCCATGGGGAATCCCTGGTCACCCTGAACCATGCTCTCGGCGTCTTCCCCCAGTGGGGAACCCTGGCGACTCTGCCGGCCCATGCGGCCGAGGAAAAACAATTCGACGAGCTGGCCGCCCGGGGGATCGTGCCGTTGCTCGAGTTGGCGGATACACCCGCCGAGGCTGGAGAGGGGCGGCTGGCGAACAGCTACAAGCAATTGCAACGGGCCTGGCGCCGTCACAAAGTGGCTTTGAAGCCGTTGCGCCCCCTGCTGGATTTGGCCACACCCCTGACTTCTCCTCCGCGGCGGCGGGGGGTGGGCGCCCTGCTCGAGCGGGTCGACGATGTGCGCCTGCGCACCGGCTCCGACCTGCGCCGGCTGCTGCGGGTGCGGGAGGTGGCGGCTTCCTTTGAATCGGCGGGGTTGTGATGGACACGCTGCAAATCGACAAGCCGCTGAAGATCGACCGCCGCCCCCTCTGGCGGGTGCTGGCGGACCGCACCCTGCGCTACCAGGTCATCACCGGCCTGCTGGTGGTGTTCGCCCTGCTGTTCTGCCTCGCCCCCCCCGCCGGCCTCTCCCACCAAGGCTACCATGCGCTGGTGGTGTTCGGGTTGTGCGTGATCCTCTGGGTGTCCAACCTGATTCCCCTGGCGGTCACCTCGCTGCTGGCCATGGCGGCGATTCCGGTGCTGGGGATCATGGAGGCGAAGAAAACCTACGCTCTGTTCGGCAACGAGGCGGTCTTTTTCATCCTCAGCGCCTTCGTGCTGGCGGCGGTGATGACCGGCAGCGGCCTCTCCACCCGCCTGGCCCAGGCGATGCTGGTGCGCTTCGGCCGCACCCCGACGCGGCTGGTGCTGACGGTGTTCCTCCTCTCGGCCCTGCTCTCCTTCGTCATGAGCGAGCATGCGGTGGCGGCGATGATGTTCGCGGTGGTGGTGGAAATCAGCCGGGCCCTGGAACTGCCCACCGGCCGCAGCAGTTACGGCAAGCTGCTCTATCTGGCCATCGCCTGGGGCTGCGTCATCGGCGGCATCGCCACCTTCCTCGGCGGGGCCCGGGCGCCGCTGGCGGTAGGGATACTGCGGGAGGCGACGGGGCAGGACTTCAGCTTCTTCGAATGGATGGTCGCCGCCCTCCCCATCGTCATCCCCCTGCTGGGGATCGGCTTCGCCCTGCTGCTGTGGCTCTTCCCCCGGGATATCGCCAGTGTCGAGGTAGGCCTGCAGTCGCTGCGCAGCAAGCGCCTGGAAATGGGGCGGATCACCATCCAGGAACAGATCGTGGCGGTGATCATGACCCTGACGATCTTGGCCTGGATGTTTCTGGGCAAGACGTTGGGATTGGCCAGCATCGGCCTGCTGGGGGTGGGAGCCCTGTTCGTGTTCCGGGTGGTCTCCTGGCAGACCATCGAGGAATACGTCAACTGGGGAGTGATCCTGATGTACGGCGGCGCCATCACCCTGGCCTCGGCCCTGGAGAAGAGCGGCGCAGCCAAGTGGCTGGCGGACCGGGGACTGGCCGGCTGGGCCGATTCCCCCTTCCTGGTGATCGCCATCATCTCCCTGCTCTCGCTGCTGCTGACCGAGTGCATCAGCAACGCCGCGGTGATCGCCATCCTGATGCCCATCGGCATGAGCCTGGAGCAGAGCCTGGGGATCGATCCGCGGGTGATGACCCTGGCCATCGCCCTGCCGGCGGGCCTGGCCTTCTGCCTGCCGATGGGGACTCCGGCCAATGCCATCGTGTTTTCTTCCGGATTTCTGCATATCCGCGAAATGATCCTGCCCGGCCTGATCATCCAGATCTTCGCCTGGCTGCTGTTCCTGGCCTCGGCCTGGCTCGTCTGGCCGCTGCTCGGGCTGACCATCTGACCCGACATCAAGGAGCTTGACCATGACTGCAACAGCCCCCATCCAACTGCCCAAGGTCGCGACCGCCGATGCCTCGGGCATTCTGCGCGCCGGTCTGAAAACCGCCAATGGCCCGGTGGCCCTGGCCTGCTCCTTCTCGGTGGAGGATGTGGTCATCATCGACCTGCTGCAAAAAATTGCACCGCAAACCCGCATCTTCGCCCTCGACACCGGTCGGCTCAATGAGGAGACCTACGAAGTCGCGGAGACGGTCCGGGAGCGCTACGGGGTTGACATCGACTGGTTCTTTCCCGCACGGGAGGCGGTGGAAAAGCTGGAGCGGGAAAAGGGGCTGTTCAGCTTCCGCGAAAGTCTGGAAAACCGCCAGGAATGCTGTCGCATCCGCAAGGTGGAGCCGCTGGGGCGGGCGCTGCAGGGGCTGGCCGGCTGGATCACCGGTTTGCGCGCCGAGCAAAGCGTCACCCGCAGCGCCCTGGCGCCACTGGAACTCGACGCCGCCCACGACGGCATCCTCAAGATCAACCCCCTGGCCGCCTGGAGCGAAGCAGAGGTCTGGGAATACGCGAACCAGCAACGGATTCCGGTCAACCGTCTGCACAAACAGGGCTACCCCTCCATCGGCTGCGCTCCCTGCACCCGGGCGATCCAGCCCGGCGAACATCCCCGGGCGGGGCGCTGGTGGTGGGAGAATCCGGAGCATAAAGAATGCGGATTACATAAAAAATGAATCCAGAATTCAGAATCCAGGAGTCAGGAGAAAACCTCCAAACCTTTATTCCGAATTCTGACTTCTGGATTCCTGCCCTTAAAGGAGTTCCCATGACCACCAAACTGACCCATCTGCGCCAACTCGAGGCCGAGAGCATCCACATCATCCGCGAAGTGGTGGCCGAATTCGAGAACCCGGTGATGCTCTACTCCATCGGCAAGGACTCGGCGGTGATGCTGCACCTGGCCC
>CAZYXS010000156.1:0-7324 GCA_964650955.1 uncultured Desulfuromonadales bacterium
CTCGGCGGTGTGACAGCCTATGTCACTAGCACTGGAGCTTTGTGCATAACCAGATAGACGAAAACTGTCAGAGGAGGTCATCGACAAAGGGATTGCCAAAGTGTTTATTAAAAAGGCCGGGGGGGAAACCCCGGCCTTGAAGGGAAAAGAGCTGCCTATTAATTAAGGATTAGGCACAGAAGTAGTTGTCAATACGCCCGCAGCGTTTATTACGGCGTTGCCTACCTGACCAACGGCAGCGCCGGCCGGCGCCACCGTGAGTGCGAAGTCATTGACGTTGTTCCATGCGGTGACTGTACAATTGGCCGTTGCTGACTGATTATAACCGGCGAAAGTAGTACATGCAGTGCCTACAGTAGGCGCGAACTGAGGATTGGTAGCAATTTGCCCCTGAATTGCCGTGTAGGCATTCTTGGCGTCCGCATTCAGGGTGGCAGACCAACCCCGGGCCCTGTAGGCACCGAACTGCGGGATGGCAATGGCGGCCAGGATGCCGATGATCGCGACAACGATCAGCAACTCGATGAGGGTGAAACCTTTTTCAGACTTGGCGAATTTGTTCAGCATGGCAGTTCTCCTTTTGATGAAATTCCTTGTGACCACTAAGCCCGGATTCGGGCGCCCTGTTTGACCAAGGATAAAGCAGGAGGCATGCCAAGCTTTTTGCATGAAATAATTTTTTATTTTCTATATATTTTCGAACAGTTACAAACCAACCCAGCGGACCAACCCTCCAACACCCCTCTTTGCTTCCATTATTGTCACTTCTAACTGACAATTCTCGGCAGTCAACCCTCATCCTCTTCCCCTTCATCCCCCATGCCGTACTTGGCCAGGCGATAGCGGATCGAGCGAAAGGTGATGCCGAGCAGTTCGGCGGCCTTTTTGCGCACGCCACCGGTTTTTTCCAGGGCCTTGAAGAGGATGTCCTTTTCGATCTCGCCGAGGTAGGCGTCGAGGTCGAGACCGGCATCGGGGATTTCGGCCAAAGGCCCCTGCCCGTTGGCGCCGCGACTGCGCAGGGGTAGAGGCAAGCAGTCCTCGCTGATGGTATCGGTGCCCCCCAGCACGATGCAGCGCTCGATGGCATTTTCCAACTCCCGCACATTGCCCGGCCAGTTGTAGTCGAGGATGCGGCGCATGGCCCCTTCTTCGATGGTCACCCCCTCTTTACTCGTGAGTTTCTGGTACAGGTGCTCCACCAACAGGGGAAGGTCCTCCCGGCGATCCCGCAGAGGGGGGAGGAGGATATGGATGACATTGAGGCGATAGTAGAGGTCTTCGCGAAAGCCCCCTTTTTTTACCTCGGCCTCGAGGTCCTTGTTGGTGGCGGCGATGACCCGCACATCCACGGGCAGGTCGCGGGTGCCGCCGACCCGGCGCAGCTCCCGCTCCTGCAGCACCCGCAGCAGCTTGACCTGCATGGCGGGGGGCAACTCGCCGATTTCGTCGAGGAACAGGGTTCCCCCTTCCGCCACTTCGAACAACCCCTGCTTCTGCTGGATGGCGCCGGTAAAGGAGCCCTTCTCATGGCCGAAGAGTTCGCTCTCGAGGAGGTTTTCGGGAATCGCCCCGCAGTTGACGGGCACGAAGGGGCGCTCCTTTCGGTCACTGTGGTAGTGGATGGCGCGGGCCACCACCTCCTTGCCGGTGCCGCTCTCGCCGGTGATCAGCAGGCTGACCTTGCTCGGGGCGACCTTCTGGATCAAATCGTAGATGTCCTGCATGGCCTTGCTCTTGCCGATCAGGCCGGAAAAGGAATAGCGTTTGCCCAGTTCGGTCTTGAGGCGGACGTTTTCCTGCCGCAGAGCCTTGCGCTCCAGGGCGTTTTTGACGATCAGGCGGATCTCGTCGTTCTTGAAGGGCTTGATGATGTAGTCGTAGGCCCCCTGCTTCATCGCCTCGACGGCCTCTTCGGTGGTGGAGAAGGCGGTGATCATGATCACTACCGTTTCGGCGAAGCGTTCGCGGATATGGGCCAGAAGCTCGAAGCCGCCCATGCGGGGCATCTTCATGTCGGTGATGACCAGGTCGAAGCTTTGCTCCTTGAGCCGGGCCGCGGCCTGCAGCCCGTCGGCGGCAGCCTCGACCAGGTAACCCTCGCGGTGCAGCATGATGGAGAGGAACTCCCGCATGCTCTCTTCGTCGTCGACAATCAGGATCCGGTGCTTGTTCATGGTGATCAGCCTTTGGAGACGGAAACTTGTTGAGAAGACTCTGCCTTTTCGGTCGGCAAAAGGATAGCGAACCGGGTTCCGCCACGTTTTCCCTCACCCACGGTGATAGACCCGCCGTGGGCGGAAACGATAGCATAGACGGTGGCCAACCCAAGGCCGGTGCCGTGGTCCTTGGTGGTAAAGAAGGGGTCGAAGATCTTGTCGCGGATGTCCTGTGGGATACCGGGGCCGCTGTCGACAATGTAAATGGTGGACTTCTCCTTGTCGACCCCCAACTCCAGGGTCCCTCCCTCGGGCATGGACTCGGCGGCGTTGATGGCCAGATCCCACAGGGCCTGCAGGATCTGGTGACCGTCCACCAGCATGAAGACACCCGGTGGATAGCTACGCTTCAGCTCCACCTTGGCGAACCGGGGATCTGCGGTGATGATGGAGCAAAGCTCATCCAGCAGCAGGGAGAGGTTTTCCCGAACCTTCTTCGGCTGGGTGGGTTTGGCGTACAGGAGGAAATCGGTGAGCAGTCCGCTGAGGCGGTCGGCCTCTTTGACCACGATACCCATCAGCTTCCGATCCTCTGGCGCAAGTTCGGGATTGTCCATCAGCAGTTGGATCGAGCCACTGATGGAGGCCAGGGGATTGCGAATCTCATGGGCCATTCCGGAGGCCAACTGCCCCACGGCGGCGAGGCGGTCGGCCCGCTTCAGTTGGTCTTCCATCTGCTTGAGATGAGTGAGATCCTGAAAGGTCACCAACAGTCCGAGGGTTTTTTCCTGGGGGTCCTTGACCAGGGTCGTGGCATAGCCCAGGGGCCGCGTGGCCCCGGTGGGGTCGACGAACACCCCTTCGGCCCGGCCGATCAACTGGAATTCGCCCTCGACGAGCACCCGCATCCGCTGGAATATCTCGCCGTAGTGGCGATTGTAGACATCCTGAAGAGAATAACCGGTGATGCGGCTGGCCCCCCGGTTAAAGCTGCGGATGCGGCCGGAAGGGTTGAGAATCATCAGCCCGCTGCTGATGTTCTCGAGGATGGTCCGGTTCAGCTGCTCCAGTTCGGCGAAGTCGATCTGCTGCTGTTCCAAGGCCTGTTCGCTGCGCCGGATCCGCTCCAGGAGCAGACCGGCCAGGAAGGCAATCATAAAGAACGTAGAAACATTGACAAAGATCGAGAAAAAGACTTCCCTGGCGTTTGCCAGGCGATCAAGCGTCAGTCCTCCGAAATAGGGAAGCAATCCGAAATACTGCAGATCGAGAAGACTGCCGAAGAGAATGGCTGCTGCGGAGGCGACTATCAAAACTTCCCGCCGGCTGAGAAAAACGCTCGCGGAGATGATGGAAAGAACATACAGGAAAGAAAAAGGGCTGAAGTAACCGCCAGTGACGTAAATGACGGCGGTAGAGAAGAGCAGATCCCAGGTGACCTGGGAATGGATGAACAGACGGCTGCCGCTGCGCAGGCTGCGAAGCAGCAGCCCGGAGACCAGGGCGTGCAGGTAGGAGATGCCCACCAGAAGAAACAGGTAGGGGAGCAGGGCCCCCACCTGGGCCGTACCGCCCCGCAACTGGAACAGGATGGCCCCGCCGAGAAACAGGGTGATGACCAGGAGCCGGAAGAACAGATACCAGCTCAACTGCCGGCGCAGGCCCTCCCCCGGCTGGTTTGAACCGGCTCCCGATTGCAAAGGTTTCAACCCCCCGCCGCGCCGGCCAGTTTGAAGATCGGCAGATACATGGCGATGACCAGGCCGCCGACGGTCACTCCGAGAAACAGCATCAGCAACGGCTCCATCATGGCCGTGAGATTACTGACAGCATCATCGACCTCGTCGTCGTAAAAGTCGGCGATCTTGTTGAGCATGGCATCGATGGAGCCGGACTGCTCGCCAACGGCGATCATCTGGCAGACCATGGCGGGGAACACTCCCGACTGTTCAAGGGGCTCTGCGATGGTCTTGCCTTCGCTGATGCTCTGCTTGACCTTGTAGATGGCCTTTTCCACCGTTTTGTTGCCGGCGGTCTTGGCAACGATTTCGAGGCCGTCCAGAATCGGCACGCCGCTGGAAATCATTGTCCCCAGGGTTCGGGTGAATTTCGCCACTGCGACTTTGCGGATCAATATGCCAAAAATAGGTAGTCTCAGGGCCAGAGCATCGACCTGATCCCGCCCCTTGGGAGTCGAATAGTATTTTTTGAAGGCAAAAACAAACCCGACACCTGCGCCGAGCATGACCAGGAAATATTTCTGAATGAAATTACTTATATTGATGACGATCTGGGTCGGAGCCGGCAGGCTGCCCCCAAAATCGGCGAACATTTTTTCGAAGGCCGGGATTACGAAAATCAAGATAACGGAAATAACTATCAAGGCGATACCGACAATAGTGCTCGGGTAGGTCATGGCACTCTTGACCTGCTTCTTGAGCTTCATGGCCTTTTCGATGTAGGCCGCCAGGCGGTTGAGGATGGTGTCGAGGATACCGCCTACCTCACCGGCCGCCACCAGGTTGACATAGAGTTCGTCGAAGGCCTTGGGATGTTTGCGCAAGGCATCGGCAAAGGTCGATCCGGATTCGACACTCTCCTTGACCTCGCTGAGAATTTTCTTGAAGGTTTTATTTTCCTGCTGTTTGGAGAGAATGTCGAGACACTGCACCAGCGGCAGACCGGCGTCGATCATGGTGGCGAACATGCGGGTGAAGACTACCAGGTCTTTGGTGGTGACCTTGGGCTCGAACCCGGGGATCTTGATGTCCACATCGAGGCCCTTGCCGCGCTCCTTGATCGCGCTCGGCATGATCCCCTGCCGCCGCAAGGTGCTGGAGACGACCGCCTCGCTGGGAGCTTCCATCTCCCCCTTCTGCACCGATCCGCTGCGATTCTTCCCTTCCCAGGCAAACTTGGGCATCCTGACCTCTGCTGTTGAATGGGGCTTCCCGGATACTAGAAGCTATGGTCCGGTCTCCCTGTGAACGTCCAGTCCCCCTGCCTCCTCAGCGCGGCGGCCCCGGCCGTTTGAGATGGGCCGAGGGGTTGGCGATCATCTGCTTGAGCTCTTCCGGCTCGGGGGAGCGAATCAATGCGTGCTCCATGCTGATCTGCTTGGTGTAATACAGGTTGAACAGGGCTTGGTTGAGCGTCTGCATGCCGAATTTGTCCTGCCCCATCTGCATCTGCGAATAGATCTGATGGATCTTGTCGTCGCGGATCAGGGCGCGGATGGCGACGTTGGGAACCATGACCTCCAAGGCCAGAGCCCGACCCTTGCCGCCCACTTTGGGGATCAGGGTCTGGGACAGCACACCCTCGAGGACGAAGCTGAGCTGGGTGCGGATCTGCGCCTGCTGGTTGGTGGGAAAGACGTCGACAATCCGGTTGATGGTCTGCACGCAGGAATTGGTGTGCAGGGTGGCGAAGCAGAGGTGGCCGGTCTCGGCAATGGTCAAGGCCGCCTCGATGGTTTCGATATCTCGTAATTCACCCACCAGTACCACGTCGGGGTCCTGGCGCAGAATGTATTTGAGGGCTTTTTTGAAGGACTGGGTATCGGAACCGACTTCCCGCTGGTTGACCAGGCACTTCTTGTGAGGATGGAGGAATTCGACGGGGTCCTCGATGGTGACGATGTGCTCCTGACGCTCGTTGTTGATCAGGTCGATGATGGAGGCCAGGGTGGTCGATTTGCCGCTGCCGGTGGGGCCGGTGACCAGCACCAGGCCGCGAGGGCGGCGGGCGATATCCTTGACCACCGATGGCAGACCAAGTTCTTCAAAGGTGAGGATTTTGTAGGGGATGACGCGGAACACCCCGGCCACCGCCCCGCGCTGCATGAAGATATTGCCGCGGAAACGGGACAGCCCCTTGACGCCGAAGGAGAGGTCGAGTTCGTTTTCCTCTTCGAATTTGCGCTTCTGGGCGTCGGTCAGCAGGCTGTAGCACAGCTGTTTGGTGTCGGCAGGCAGCATCGGCGGGACTTTGAGGGGGGTCATCTTGCCGTCGATGCGGATCTGCGGCGGCGTGCCGGTGGAGATATGCAGGTCGGAGGCACCGTTCTCGACCATGGTTTTGAGCAACTGGTGGATATTGTTGGACATGCAGATATCCCTCGCTGTCAGGTCAGCGGTTAGAATAGCAACCGTTACGGCTGCAGGCGAACGAGCATGAAGATCAGTCGTCGGCCACGGTGCAGCGCAGCACTTCCTCGAAGCTGGTCATTCCTTCCTTGAGCTTGGTCAGGGCCGATTGGCGCATGGTCTTGATCCCCAATCGCATCGACTCCCGTTTGATCTCGGCGGTGTTGGCCCCGGCCAGGATCAGTTCGCGAATTTCTTCGAACATCGGCATGACCTGGTAGATACCGACCCGCCCTTTGTAACCGGTGTTGTTGCACACATTGCAACCCTTGCCGCGGTAGCAGACATATTCCTTCACCTCCGCCTCCGGCACCCCGGCCTCGATCAGGGCCTTGTGAGGCACCTCCTCGATTTCCTTGCACTCCTGGCAGACCCGGCGACCAAGGCGCTGAGCGGTGATCAGATTGACCGCCGAGGCGACCAGGAAAGGTTCGATGCCCATGTTGAGCAGGCGGTTGATAGTGCTGGGGGCGTCGTTGGTGTGCAGGGTGGAGAGCACCAGGTGGCCGGTGAGGGCCGCCTTGATGGCGATGCCGCCGGTCTCGAGGTCGCGGATCTCTCCCACCATGATGATGTTGGGGTCCTGCCGCAGGAAGGCCTTCAGCGCGGCCGCGAACGTCATTCCCACCTCGTTGCGCACCAGCACCTGGTTCACCCCGTAGATGTTGTACTCCACGGGGTCCTCGGCGGTCATGATGTTCGTCTCGATCGAGTTGATCTGGGACAGCGCCGAGTAGAGCGTGGTGGTCTTGCCGGACCCGGTGGGGCCGGTGACCAGCACCATCCCGTAGGGGCGCTGGATGGCCCACATGAAGTCCTTCTCGGCCTTGGGCTCGAACCCGAACGACGTGAGGTCGAAGGTCAGGTTCCCCTTGTCGAGAATACGCATCACGATCTTCTCGCCGAAGATCACGGGCAGGGTGGACACGCGGAAGTCCACCACCTTGTGCTTCATCTTCAGCTTGATGCGCCCGTCCTGGGGGATGCGCTTCTCGGCGATGTTCAGGTCCGCCAGGA
>CAZYXS010000157.1:0-7306 GCA_964650955.1 uncultured Desulfuromonadales bacterium
GCCACGACCGGATGGTCGCCGAGATCCGCAAGGCCGGCGCCCGCATCCACCTGATTTCCGACGGTGACGTGGCCCCGGCCATCGCCGCCGCGGTGGAGGGGAGCGGCGTCGACATCATGATGGGCATCGGTGGGGCACCGGAAGGGGTGCTGGCGGCCGCGGCCCTCAAATGCATGGGGGGGGACATGCAGGGACGCCTCATCTTCATGAGCAACGATGAGCGGGACCGGGCCCGCAAAATGGGCATCGAGGATTTCGACCGCATCTACCACGCCGAGGAAATGGCCCGGGGAGACATCTTCTTCGCCGCCACCGGGGTCACCAGCGGCGACCTGCTCAAGGGGGTACGCTATTTTTCCGGAGGGGCAGAAACCCATTCCATCGTCATGCGCTCCCGCAGCCGCACCGTTCGTTTCATCCAATCCATGCATTATTTCGACCACAAACCCCTGCTCTGAACACTTTCGGCCCAGGGCGGGCCGGAGCACATAAGGGCTTGTCAATGCGGCCCGAAGTTGTTAAAATCCCCCGCAATTTTGGCGAAACTTTCGAGGCGAAGGGACGCGACATGGCAATCATTACCATATCCCGCGAAATGGGCAGCGGCGGCATACCCATTTCGCACAAGGCAGCGGAAAAACTTGGCTACACCCTGGTCGACGGCGACGCTATCCGTGAGGTGGCGGCCAACTACGGGCTGACCCCCGAGGCGGTGGAGAAAGCCGACGAGAAGCCACCGGCCTTCGTCGACAAAATGGATGCCCAGACCGAAGTCGACTTCTACCGGGTCGAATTGATCATTCTGGAATACGCCCTGAAGGGAAATGTCATCATCTATGGCCGCGGCGGTCAGGATCTGCTCCAGGGAATCGACAACTTATTGCGGGTGCGGGTCATCGCCCCCTTCGAAGAGCGGGTGGAGCGCTGGGCCGAGCGGGAATGGCTCGATCCGGAACTGGCCCGGGTGCTGGTGCGCAAATCGGATCAGCAACGAGCCGGCTTTATCAAGTACTACTTCGATCGCAACTGGGAGGACCCCATCCACTACGACCTGCTGATCAATACCGGCCGCCTCAGCAACGACACCGCGGTGAAACTGATCTGCGAAGGGGTCAAGGACAAGAACCTGGCGGAAAACAAGGCCCAGGCCAAACAGATTCTCCAGGACCGTATCATTGCCAAACGGGCCGGAATCGAACTGCTGACCCGCAACGTCCTCGAGGGGCTGCACCGTTACCACTTCCACCTGAATGTCACCAAGGGGCAGGTACATCTCTCCGGCCATCTGCACGGAGAGGACCAGCGCCAGGAGGTGCTCGCCATCCTCAAGGAGGTGGAAGGGGTCAAGTCGGTGCAGGACGAACTGGAAATCCGCCACTACCGTTCCACCCCCGACGAGCACTGACCCCACCCTCGAATCACCCCAAAGGCCGGCCGCAAGCGCCGGCCTTTGCCTTTTTCAGGGCTGCACCAGGGGGGGGAGAAAGCCCTTGTTCCTCCAACTTCCTTCATGGTAGCATGCCCTGTTTTTCCGGTGGTTGCCGGTCTAAGTCGCAAATAAGGAGTCAGTCAGCAATGGCAGGACACAGCAAGTGGGCCAACATCAAGCATCGCAAGGGCGCCCAGGACGCCAAGCGGGGCAAGATCTTTACCAAACTGATCAAGGAAATTACCGTGGCGGCCAAAATCGGCGGCGGCGACCCCGAGGCCAATGCCCGGTTGCGCACTGCCATCGACAAGGCCAAAAACGAGAACATGCCTAAGGACACCATCGACCGCGCGATCAAAAAGGGGACCGGCGATCTGGATATGGTCAACTACGAGGAAGGCACCTTCGAGGGCTACGGCCCCGGCGGAGTGGCCGTCATCGTCGAGTTCATGACCGACAACCGCACCCGCACCGTGGCTGACGTAAGACATATCTTCACCAAGCACAATGGCAGCCTCGGGGTCAACGGTTCGGTCTCCTTCCTCTTCGATCGCAAGGGACTGATCGCCTTCAACACCGAGCAGGACTTCGACGCCATCTTCGAAGCGGCCCTGGAGGCCGGCGCCGAGGACGTGAAGGACGAAGGGGATGCCTACGAAGTGATCACCGATCCCCTTAACTTCATGGAAGTACGGGACGCCCTCGGCGCCAAGGGGCTGACGTGGGAATCGGCCGAAATCACCATGATCCCCCAGACCATGGTCAAGGTCGAAGGCAAGCAGGCCGAGCAGATGCTGAAGATGATGGACAAACTCGAAGACAACGACGACGTGCAGAACGTTTACGCCAACTTCGACATTTCCGACGACGACATCGCCCAGGTCATGGGCTAGTCCCGCTGAGTTGTTGGCGTCACACCACGGCCTTATGCGGATTCTCGGCATCGACCCCGGCAGCCGGATCACCGGTTACGGGGTCATCGACAAACAGGGCAACCGCCTGACCCACGTCGACAACGGGGCCATCATCACCCGTAGCGACCAACCTCTGCCACTGCGCCTCAAGGTGATCCACGACGGTCTCTGTCAGATCATCGCCCGCTACCAACCCGAAGCGGTGGCTGTGGAGGCGATCTTTCTCTCCAACAATGCCCTCTCGGCCCTCAAACTGGGACATGCCCGGGGCGCTGCGTTGCTCGTTGGGGTCAACCACAATTTGCCGGTGACCGAATACACGGCCCTGCAGGTCAAAAATGCCGTCGTCGGCTACGGGCGGGCGGCCAAGCCTCAGGTGCAGCAGATGGTGAAGGCCCTGCTCAAGCTGCCGGAAATCGCCCTGGAAGACGCCTCGGACGCTCTGGCCGTGGCCATTTGCCACGCCAACAGCATCGGCCTCAACAACCGCCTCGAGCAGATGACCGGCCGCGGCCGCTGAGCCCCGCAAGGGGCCCGTCGTGCCCCTCCCGTCCTGACTTTTGGCTCCCGGATTCTGGATGCTGCCCCCATGATTGCCCTGTTGACCGGAGAACTGGCCTACAAATCCCTCGACCACGTCATCGTCGACGTGCATGGGGTTGGCTACCGCCTGAGCATTCCCCTCTCGACCTTCTACGCGCTGCCCGAAACCGGGTCGGTGCGCCTGCACGTCCACACCCACGTACGGGAAGATGCCATTGCCCTCTACGGCTTTCTGAGCGCCGAGGAAAAAGAACTGTTCGGCATTCTGCTCGGAGTCTCGGGCATCGGGCCGAAGGTGGCGGTGAACCTGCTCTCCCACAGCCCGGCCGCGGAGTTGGCCCGAGCCATCGTCGGGGGGGACGTCCAGCGCCTCTCCTCCTTGCCGGGGATCGGCCGCAAGACAGCGGAACGCCTGATTCTGGAACTCAAGGACAAGCTTTCCCGCACCGGCGCCTTGCCGGCAGCCCCCGCCGGGGCGCTGCCGGCGACCGTCGCCGTCGACCCCTGCGACGAGGTGCTCTCGGCCCTGGTCAATCTCGGCTACAAGGACACCCTGGCGCGCAAGGCATTGGAATCCCTTGAAATCAGTCCTGGGACCGGACTTGAGGAAATCCTCAAGGCGGCACTCAAGGTCCTCAGCCGCTAAACCTTCGACCAAGGCCCGCTCATCATGAGGGTTCGATGACCACCGACCGCCTGATATCCGCCGGCCTGACCCGGGAAGACGACCGCTTCGAAGCCTCGCTGCGGCCCCGCTCGCTGCAGGAATATATCGGCCAGAGCAAGGCCAAGGAGAACCTGCAGGTTTTCATCGACGCCGCCCGCGGCCGCCGCGAGGCTCTGGACCATGTCCTGTTCTACGGTCCGCCCGGACTGGGTAAAACCACCCTGGCCAACATCATCGCCCTGGAGATGGGGGTGAGCATCAAGTCGACCTCCGGGCCGGTGATCGAAAAACCCGGGGATCTGGCGGCGGTGCTGACCAACCTGGAAGCGGGAGACGTGCTGTTCATTGACGAAATCCACCGCCTCTCGCCGGTGGTGGAGGAAATCCTCTACCCGGCCATGGAGGACTACCAGCTCGACATCATGATCGGCCAGGGCCCTTCGGCCCGCACCATCAAGCTCGACATCCCCCGCTTCACCCTGGTGGGGGCCACCACTCGGGCAGGGCTGCTTTCCTCCCCCCTGCGGGACCGGTTCGGCGTCATCAGTCGCCTGGAATTCTACCGGGACGAGGAGTTGGCCATCATCGTCGCCCGCAGCGCCGATATTCTCGGCATTCCCATCGAACCGGAGGGTGCCGGCGAAATCGCCCGCCGCAGCCGCGGCACCCCTCGCATCGCCAACCGCCTGTTGCGGCGGGTGCGGGACTTCGCCCAGGTCAAGGGGAGCGGCATCATCGACCGGGAGATCGCCGACCTGGCCCTGGGTAGACTTGAGGTGGATGACCGCGGTTTCGACCACATGGACCGGCGCCTGCTGCTGACCCTGATCGACAAGTTTTCCGGCGGCCCGGTGGGGCTGGAAACCCTGGCGGCGGCGGTGGGGGAAGAGAAGGACACCATCGAGGATGTCATCGAGCCCTACCTGCTGCAACAGGGCTATCTCAACCGCACCCCCCGCGGCCGCATGGCCACCCCGCTGGCCTATCAACATTTTCATCGCACCCCGACCACAGCCCCCTTGGGGGATCTGTTCGGCTAGGATCCTTCCGCTGACCCCATGCGCCTGTTCCCCCTGACCGTCACCCGCAAAATCGCCGCCGGCTACCTGCTGACCGTCCTCTTCAGCCTGCTGGCCCTCTCCTGCGCCCTGCAGGCCCTCAAGCAGCAGACCCACCGGGCCGAACAACTGGTGACGGTCGATTTCAAGGCCCGCACCCTGGTGCGGGATCTGCGGGACAACCTGCGAGCCCAGCAGAATCTCTTGCGCCAGCAGGCGATCCTCCAGGATCCGGCGTTGGACGAACTGCTGCAGCATCGCCGCGCATCGCTGCAGGCCCAATGGCGCCAGTTGCAGAACCTGCCGGTGCAACTTCCGCCCCGCCTGGCCCCGAACTTCGCTGCGCTGGTCACCCCCCAGGACGCGGAGTTCGCCGCCGACCCGCCCCGGCTCGCGACCACCGAAACAATTTTGCATGATCTTGGGGAGTTGGCCGAAGAACTGGAATCCCTGATCGACCAGGAACTGACCTCTCTGGGCCAGGCCAGCCGGCGGGCCTACCGCCTGACCTGGTGGCTGCTGCTGGCTGGGGTGGCTTTGTCGGCGCCGGTGGCCCTGTTCGTCATTATCAGCATTCACCGGGCCATCGGCAGCCTGACCGACGCCGCCCAGGCCATTGCCGCAGGCCGGTTCGAACAGCCTCTTGCACTGCAGCGCAACGACGAATTCGGCCTGCTCGCCCGGGAGTTCAACACCATGGGTCAACGCCTGGCGCAGCTGCAGCAGGCCAATCTCGACGCCAACCCCCTCACCCATCTGCCCGGCAACCAGGCCATCGAACGGGAACTGGAACGGCGCATCGCCGCCGGTCAGAGCTTCGCCCATCTGTATATCGATCTGGACAATTTCAAGGCCTACAACGATCGCTACGGTTACCAGCGCGGCAGCGATGCCATCGCCCACGTCGGAGGTCTGACCCGGGAGGCCGTGGCTTTCAAGGGGACCGGGCAGGACCTGGTGGGGCATATCGGCGGCGACGACTACGTGGTGCTGACCAGTTCGGAGCAGGGCGAAGTCATCGCTCAGGAGCTGATCCATCGCTTCGATGCCAGCATTCCAGCCTTCTACTCCGAGGAAGACCGCGCCAGCGGCAGCATTCTTGCCCGGGACCGGTATGGCGTGGAACGGTCCTTTCCGCTGCTGACCATCTCCATTGCCGTCATCTGCTCCGAACATCTCGAGGCACCGACCGCTACCGCCATCGGCCGCGAGTGTGCTAGGATGAAGGAACATCTGAAAACTCTGCCCGGCAGCAACCTGCTGGTGAACCGTCGCAAAACCTTATGAACATGATGCGCCTGCCGCTTTTCGGCCTGCTGCTGGCGTTTTCCCTCAGTGGCTGCGCCCCTGGTCGTCTTGTGGCCCTTTTTCCGCCGCCCGCGGACCAGCAGCTCTTTACCGCTGGTCTGGAGGAGATGAAAACACCCGGCCCCGACAGCTCCTTTGACCGCCTGCGTCGGGACTATCCCGAGAGTCCCTGGACCGAGCGTGCCCGGCAGGTCCAGAGCCTGCAGGCAGAGCGGGACAAGCAGGCCAGGGCAGCCAAGCGCCAGGGCCAGGAGTTGACCCACCTGCAAGGCCGACTGGAGCAGCTGCAACGGGATAAGGGCCGGTTGCAGGACGACCTGAACAAGTTGAAGCAACTCCTCATCGACAACGAACTGCGGACCCGCTGACCCCACCCGCACTGCTTTGCGCCGCCCCGGCTAGCCACGACCGATCCGACCACCATGGACACTGCCACCCGCCAGCTTTTCGCTCGACAACTCGGTCACTGGGCCGATGCCGCCATCCGCGAAGGCCGCTCCCCTTTTCGCAAGGTCGAAACCGGGCTGCGAGTCCTGACCCGTGAGGGGGAGGAGTGTCCGCCCTTGGTCCTCTGGGTCAATCGGGAGAGTTGCATGGCCGGCGGGGTACTCTATTTCCCCGGCCAGGATTTGGAGGATGACCTGCGCTCCGGGGTGCGCAGCGCCCGTGCCCTGGGGCTGCGCCATTTCGTCACCTGGGGTGCCCGGGAAGTGGTGTTCTGGGAGTGTGCCGAGTCTTCGCCTCAGCCAGTGCGAACCCTCCCGGTGCCGGGAGCGGCCGGGGCCGTCCCGGCGGCCCAGCATGATCTGCTGCTGCGGGTGCTGAATGAACTCAAACTCCTGTCGGTCCTGGGGAGCGTGCCACCGGAGCAGTTGTCGGCCGACTACCTCGCCAACCTCTGCTGCGGCACCCTCGATGCAACCACCCCGGTGCTGGAGGAAAACTTCCGCCTGGCGCGGGGAGAAAATCGCCAAATCCGCTCGAATCTGCCGACGGAACTGCTTGCCCGGCGTAAGGGGACGCTGGTCCTGATCCGCCTGCTGACCCTGCTGCTCCATGACCGCCTGCCTCTCAGCCTGCAACCCGAAGGGATGGAACGGGCCATGCGGTTCGCCCTCGAAACCCTCCCCGGGGAACTGGCCGTCCCCCTGCACCCGGTGGAGGACGAGGTTTCCCTGCCGGTCGAGGGGGCGGTTCGCTTTCATCACCTCTTCCGGCGACTTGGGCAGTTGCGCCCCGCCATTGACCGGGAGCGGGTCGGATTGGCGTTGGAAATCCTGGCCCGGGCCCTGGCCGCCCCGCTGGGTCTCTCCCCCCTCCCCTTTCCCCCGGGACAAGTCCATCCTGCGCAACTCCTGGTCAACGCAGACCCTGCGCAAACCCGGGC
>CAZYXS010000158.1:0-554 GCA_964650955.1 uncultured Desulfuromonadales bacterium
CATCGCCATGTACCGCTCCAAGGAAAACGGCGGCAACGGCTACACTTTCTCCACCGCCGAAATGAACGCCCGCTCCCACAAGTTCCAGATGCTCGAAACCAACCTTCGCCGGGCGCTGGAACAGGACCAACTGGTCCTGCACTATCAACCGCAGATCGACCTGGCCAGCCGGCGGATGTTCGGCGTCGAGGCGCTGGTGCGCTGGCAGCACCCCGAACAGGGGATGGTCTCCCCCGCCGATTTCATTCCCCTGGCCGAGGATACCGGCCTGATCGTCCCCATCGGCCGCTGGGTGCTGGAGACCGCCTGCCGTCAGGCCGTCGCCTGGCAACAGCTCGGCTACCCCCCGCTGCGCATGGCGGTGAACATTTCCGGTCGCCAGTTCAAACAACCCGACTTCGTCGACATGGTGGACGACATCGTCGCCGCCACCGGCATATCACCCCAAATCCTGGAGCTGGAGATCACCGAAAGCGTGCTGATGGAGAATGTCGAGGCCGCCATCCTCACCCTTACCGACTTGCGGGTGCGGGGTTACCACCTCTCCATCGACG
>CAZYXS010000158.1:564-7272 GCA_964650955.1 uncultured Desulfuromonadales bacterium
GCTATTCCTCCCTGAGCTACCTCAAGCGGCTCCCCATCTCCAAGCTCAAAATCGACCGTTCCTTCGTCCGCGACCTGACCCGCGACAGCAACGACGCCGCCATCGTCGCCTCGATCATCGCCCTGACCGAAAGCATGGACATGGATGTCATCGCCGAGGGGATCGAAGAGGAAGAACAGGTGCGCTTCCTGCTGCAGCGCGGCTGCCTGGCCGGACAGGGTTTTCTTTTCAGCAAACCCCTGGCTTGCGACAGACTGCAGGAATTCATGGACCGTGACCGGCCCGCAAAAACCCCGGGCACGGCGCGGGATTATGCGATCTGAGGCAACCGCCCCATCGGAGCCTGGTCAGCCAGGGCAGACTTCACCCTGACAAAAACCAAACAGCCCCACCTTCCAATCGGAGGGTGGGGCTGTTTTCTGTTGGAACCTAAGGGTCAAGCCGTGTAGACCCCCGGGGCGACCTCTCGGACCTGCCCGATGGAGGCCAACGCGGCGAGAATCTCCTGCACCTTCGGCTCGCGGGCGTGCGTGAAGCTCTCCTTGAGCTGCAGGGCGGTGGCGGGGGCGCTGCGCAGGGCGAGGGTGGCGCGGACGGCGAACACCTGCTCGGGGAGGGTCTTGGGCCAGAGCGGTTTCTCCTTGACGGCGGCCGGGGCGGCGCTCTCCCCGGTTTCGAGCAGTTGCTCCTGGACCGCGCCTGTACTGCCGCTCGGGTTCTGGTACTCGGGGCGCAGCCAGCGCACCAGCCCCTGCTCCTCCTCCCGGGTACGCTCCTTGTTGAGCGCCACCAGCCGCTCCAGGATCGCCTCGTCGGCGAGGTCGGCGGGCCAGCCGTAGGCCTCGGCCACAGCAAGGTCGAGTTCGTCGTGCAGCTGCCGCAGCACCGACACCAGCCCCTGCTCGTGGATGGTCTTCTCCTTGGCGGTCAGCGTCTCCCCGGCGCGCAGCTTCTCCAGCACGTTGTACATGCCGGTCAGCGTCAGCTCGGGGTGCTGCTCCTGCCGGCGCTTGCGGTGGGCGTCGAGCTGTTCGGCCAGCTCGCGGATGCGCTGCTGCTGGGCGTCGCTGCCGGCGGGGAAGGGGAAGGGTTCGAAGCAGCGGGTTTTGTTGTAGCGGGGCCTGTCTTCCAACGTTCCACCTGCTGCCAGCGCCCAGACGACGTGGATGCGGCTCGACAGCACGCCGAGGTGGAAGGCGTCCTCGCTGGCGATGTTGACCAGCATGTTGTCGGGGAGGATCGCCTGGTCGAGGAAGACGAAGACGCGGTGCTTGGCGGTCTCCACGGTAGCGATGTAGCGAGGGAGGCCGGCAAGCGCCTTGCGGAGATCCTCACGTAGACGCCGGTGGAGCCACCAATTCCTACGCAGGATTTCATCGCGGTTTTGATCACGCTCGGGCTTGACTCTTTCCAGCAGCCATTGGTAGACGGCAGGGTATCGGTCGCGAACTTCGGCAGCCGATAGGCCAAAGAGGTCAATCACTAATACTCCGCGGGAGTTGCCGGTCAGATCACGGCCATTGCGATAGGGGCGAATGAATTTTTCCAGCCCCGAATATCGTCCTAGTCCAAGACGGGCTGCATCCTCGGTGGTGACGATAAAGCCGGCTCCCCCAAGTTCGAACCCTCGTTGGCTGATAGCAGTGTTGGCCTGGAGTGACTCAGTTGCAGCAATGTTTGCTCCAGCAGTCAGATCGGCGTGCAGGTTCCCCTGTCGGACGGCCAATTCGACCAGGACGCCCTCGCCATCTCCTTCCTGTTCGGCAACAACGATTGCCAGTGTCCCCTCGGCCCCTTCCCTCGCGGGCCTGCCAACGGTCATGGCAATTCTGACGGCGGCTCCGTCTGCCGAGTCCACCCAAGGGTGATCTGGGATCGCGAAAGCGAGTGATAGTGGCGGGTTTCCGGCAAGGTGCTGTTGCAGGACACGACGATTGAACGCTTGGCGAAGGCTATTGGTAGTAATGAATCCGAAGCGGCGAAGCTGACTGTGTCGGGTCAAGTCGGCTGCTCGTTGCCACCAGTACATGACATAGTCTGCTGAGTCAGGTACATCTGGCCAAACTGAACGTAGAGCCTCGACGTAGCCGTCGCCAAGGGCGCGCCGCATCCCGGCACCCCCAATGAACGGTGGGTTGCCAACCACGAAATCGGTCTCCGGCCAGCTCGCTTTCTTCGGGTTGACGTAGCGCTGCAGCGGCACGCGGGCGGCCTCGTCGGGAACCTGCTCGCCGGTGACCGGATGGGGCTTGGTGGTCAGGCCGTCCCAGCGGGTGACGGGGTTCCCCTCCCCGTCGAGCACCGGCTCGGTGCGCTCCCAGCTGAGCACGGCGTCGCGGCACTCGATGTTGCGGAACTTCTTGATCACCGGCTCGGGGGGCTGAACGTTCCCCCGGGTGCGGACGTGCCACTGCAGGTAGCCGATCCAGAGCACCATGTCGGTGATCGCCGCGGCCCGCGGGTTGACCTCGATGCCGAGGAGTTGGTGGGGGTCGACGGTGGTCCCCTCCAGATCCAGCAGGTTCTGCGTCTCGCCGAAGCCCTCCAGGGTGTCGAGGACCTCCCCCTCCAACCGTTTGAGAGGAAGTTGCCGCTGCCGCAGGCCGGGTCGAGGACGCGCACGCCGCACAGCCGGTGGTGGAAGGCCTTGAGCTGGGCCACCGCCTCGTCGTGCTTCCCCTGGCTGTCGAGGGTGACGGCGGCGGCGAGGACCGCCTCCCAGTCGGACCGCAGCGGTTCGACCACGGTCGGCAGTACCAGCCGCTCGACGTACTCGCGGGGGGTGTAGTGGGCGCCGAGGTGGTGGCGCTCGGTCGGGTCGAGGGCGCGCTCCAGCAGGGTGCCGAAGATCGCCGGCTCGACGTCCTTCCAGTCGGCTTTGCCGGCCTGGATCAGCATCGCCAGCTGGTCCTCGCTAAGAGGCAGGGCTGCGGCGTCCTCGAACAGGCCGCCATTGAAGCGCAGCAGCTTTTCCCGCAGCACCGGGGAGAAGCCCCCCTCCTTCATGGTCTGCCAGAGGCTCTCGGCCATCGGCGCGTACTTGTCGGCGCTGCCGCGCAGGCTCTCCAACAGGGCGGTGTAGCCGTTCTTCGGGATCAGGCCGATGTCTTCGGCGAACAGGGTGAACAGGCAGCGTTTGAGGAAATTGCCGACCTTCTCGGGGGCGTGACCGGCCGCCTCCAGCGACTTCGCCAGTCGGGCCAGCTTGTCGGCCACCTCGCGGGTGACCTTGGCGGAGCGCTTGGTCGGATCGAGGCTGTGGGGGTCGATCCAGACGCAGCGCAGTAGCGCCCGCACTTCGGGCCGGGCCAGGTCGTCGAGACGGATGCGGTGGGAACGGGGATCGGGGAACGGCAGGTAAGCCTTGCCGGAGCAGGAGAACTCGCTGTAGAGCTCGATGCTGTGGCCGACGTCGACCACCAACAGGAAGGGGGGCCAGCCTTCGCCGAGGGGCAGAGCCTTGGCGTAGCGCTCGGCCTGGTTCTTGGCTGCCTGCATCGCCCGGTCCCAGCCCTGGGTGCCGCGCTGGGCGGTGCCGCTCTTGAACTTCTTCTCCAGTTCCTTGAATTGCGGGGCTTGCGGCTTGTCGCTCCCCTGCTTGGCTTCGAGGATGAAGCAGCCGCGCTTGTAAAGGTCGATGTAGTTGGGGGAGGTGGTGCCGTCGCCGTGCTGGAGGGTGACGGTGCGTTCGAAGACGTAGGCGTTTTCGCCGTCGTCGGGTTTGGTCGGTTCGGGGAGGGGGACGTCGAGCTGCCGGCAGAGCTCGGTAAGAAACAGCTGGTAATTGGCCCGCTCGGCCCCGCCCGACGCCTGCCAGGCGCTGATGAAGGTGTCGATGCCGGTGTGTGCCCTTACGTAGTTGCCGCGTTCTTCAGCCATAGTCCCCCCCCTGCAGGCATGAAAAAACCTGATTACTACCAATCTTCCGCAAGCCAAGTCCCCCTTTCTTAAAGGGGGATTGAGGGGGATTTGCCTTTGGTTGCCGCTCTTAAATCCCCCCTAGCCCCCCTTTGCAAAGGGGGGTAACGACTCAGCGGAAGATCAGTGTTAATCGGGTGAAAAAAAGACACCCTAGAATAGCCAGGGGTCCGAGGTTCGTCCAGAAGTTTTCAGGGGTTGCGGAATTCTTGGATCAGGTGCCATTCGATGGCGAGACTTGCTCATTCAAGAGTCGGGGATGTTGGCAATGGCTTCATCGATATCGGCGAGGTAGAGGCGAACATCCCGTTTATACATAGCGGATGTCTTTCATGACAGCCTCTTTGACCAACGGTTTGAGACTGTCTTCGGTAGCCAGGTCGATGCGCTCGTGGAGATTGTCCTGAAGGAAGTGGAGCAGGCCGAAGAAACTGCGGAATCTGTTGTCGCTCTGCAAGGTGACGACCAGATCGATGTCACTGGCCGCGTGAGCTTCATCCCGTGCAAAACTCCCGACCAGGCCCAGACGGGTCACCCCGAACCGGGTTTGCATTTCGCCTTTATGCCGGCGAAGAAACGCCAGAACCTGTTCTCTGTTTTTGTGCTCCATACCCCACTCCTTGCCGGTACTCCTGTCCTTACTGAGTATCATACATCACAAAAGGGCGAAACCAAGAATCTAACGCCGCAAGGGGTCAAGGGCTTCGCGGCCTGAGTCGCTTTTCCCCCGCCGGGATGCGCTCCCGGCAGGGGGTGTTTCCGAAGGAGAAGGACTTACTTCTTGAGGGCCGCCAGCACCCGCTCGGCGGTCTGGTTGGAGGCGTTGACGCAGTCGTTGAGGCCGACGCCGAAGTAGGCGTTGCCGGTGAGAAACAGACCGCGGTGCAATCGCAGCCGCTCGTCGAGGGCGAGCAGGCGCTGGCTGTGGCCGACAATGTACTGGGGGATCGCTTTCTGGTGACGGAAGACGCGGACGAAGTCGGGCTCGGCGTCGATGCCCATGATGGTCTTGAGGTCGGCCTTGACCTTGGCCGCCACCTCGGCTTCGCTGAGCTTGATGGCCCCGGGGTTGGTCGCCCCGCCCATCATCGAGCGCAGCAGCACTTGGCCCTGCGGGGCGCGGTTGGGGAAGATGCTCGAATCCCAGAGGGTGCCGAGGATCGCCCGGCCTTCCTTTTTCGGGATCAGGTAGCCGAAACCGTCAAGGTCGCGGGCGATTTTCCCCTTCTCGTAGCCGAAGCAGACCACATTCATGGAGGCGTAGGGAATCTGCTGCAGCAGCTCGGCCATGGCCGGGTCGAAGCGCTCGACCATGCCGGCCAAATCATGGGCCGGGGCGGCGCTGACCACCAGGTCGGCCTCGAGGGTGCTGCCGTCGGTGAGCTGCAGTTCGAAGCCGCCGTCCCGGGCAACGATGGCGGTCACCCCCACCCCGGTGCGCACTTGCCCCTTGAGGCCGGCGGCGGTGCCGTCGGCCAATTGCTGGATGCCTTGCTGGAAGGAGGTCAGGATTCCGCCGGGACCGGCGGCGCTGGCCACCACCTTGCCGGCCTTGCGCTCCGCCGCCTTCTTGCGCGCCAGCTTGACCATCGCCTTGATCAGGCCGCCGTACTCCCGCTCCAGCTCTCGAATGCGGGGAAAGCAACTCTTCAGACTCATGGTTTCCGGGTCACCGGCGAATATCCCAGAGACCATCGGCGCGATCAGCTTGTCGAGGGCCTCGGCCCCCAGGCGGCGGCGACCGAAGTCCGCCAGGGTCTCGTCGACCCCGTCCATCCGCGCCGGCACCAGCATCTCGTAGGCCAGCCGCATTTTCCCCGGCCAGGAGATCAGCTGCGACTTGAGGAAGGAGGGGCCGTTCTCCGGCAGCCGGTGCATCACCCCGCCGGAGTAGATGAAGCGTTTGCGGGCGTTGTCGTCGGAGCGCAGCAACTGGTCGCGGATGCCGAGCCGGTCGCACAGCTCCAGGGTCATCGGCTTGTTGTCGAGGAAACCGTTGGGCCCCCATTCGCACAGGTAGCCTTCCTCCTTGATGCTCCATATCTTGCCGCCGATGCGATCCTTTTTCTCCAGCACCGTGGTTTCGATCTCGAGGCCGGCGGCGGCCGCCCCCCGTTCGATGGCGTAGGCGGTAGAGAGGCCGGAGATCCCGGCGCCGATGATGACGATGCGCTGCATAGTGGTCGTCTCCTTACGCTTGCGGGCCGACGGCGGCAGCCGTCAGGCGATTTTGCCCAGGATGCGGGCGATGGTCTCGAAGGCCTGCACCAGATCTTCCTGTTCTCCCGGGGTGAGGCGCGCCAAAAGCTTTTCGTACCCGTCCAGAATGCCCCGCTGCAGCTCGCCGATCAGCCGCTCCCCCTGGGGGGTGAGCCGCAGCACCAGCTGGCGGCGGTTGGCGGCGTCCTGCTCCCGATGCACCCAGCCGCCGGCCACCAGCCGCTCGACCATCTGGCTGGCGCTGCTCGGCGCCACATCCAGCTCCCGGGCCAGGTCGCCCAGGGAACAGCCCTGACGGTCGGCAATGGTCAGCAGGGTTTTGTACTGGTTGTAGCTCAGGTCCATCCCCTCGTGGACCAGGGCCCGCAGGGCACCCATCCGTCCCATCAGCAGGGGGTAGAGCCGAGCCATCCGTTCGATGTGCTGCACTTTGACGCCTCCCTAACATTTCGGATAACTAAATGTTATCGAAAGCAACTGTTCGGGTCAAGAGGGAAGACAAGAATAACGGTCCCATAACCCAAACAAAGGCGGTTAACGGAGAGACGCAAAGTGAGCAGAGACCGCAGA
>CAZYXS010000159.1:0-7082 GCA_964650955.1 uncultured Desulfuromonadales bacterium
ACCGTGGCGGTGTGGCAGTCTTTGCAGTCGAAGTAGTGGACCGGCCGGGCTTCGGATTTTGACGCCAGACACGCGAACAGAACCACTACCCAGCAAAACGAGACAGCCCATCTTTTCATCGTGCCACACCCCCCTTTACCAATGGCATCCCTTCCGGGCTGCGCCAAACCACGGTCTATCCCTACACCAATACCGTGTTTTCACCCACCATCCCCACCGGGCATCCTCCGGGCCAACATTCGCTCAAACGCAAGGATTCCCGGTATCGGGGGTTCGGAAAATAATCCGTAGCAGCCACTATTGCAATTAACGCACCAACCGTTCAAAAAACGTCTGCCCTGGCTCCATGTTTAATCCCCAACGTTCCATGGCATTTTTTTTTGCTGACAGGAAGGGCTGTAATTCCTTACGATAATGAGGTTTCGATTCTTTTTCCCCGGATCGCCATGACCTCCAGATATTGCATTATTGCCCTGCTGCTGCTGTTGTTGTGCAACGGCTGCCAGCCCTCCGCATCCACGGCCCCCGAAACCGCGGCAACGCAGGAGCCCCCCTCGGGCCTTCCGCCTACTCCGCCGGTGCACGAGGACTTTGAAGGAGACCCCAAACTCAGCCTGTTTCCCCGCATCGGCGACTACCGCCCGGCCGACAACGAACTGGAGCGTCTGCGTTACTGGAAGACCTACCTCGAACATGTGACCAAGACCTCAGGCCTGCTGGTGATTCCCCCTCCGCAACAGCAGGCCGGGAGGGTCTTCGCGTTACGCACCGTGGCCGACCTGGAATCGGTTGGGTTCTTCACCCCGCTGCAGGTGCAGCCCGGGCAGACCTATCAGGTCAGCGTGCTGGTTCGTGCCGACCTGCCCCAAGGCGGCACCTTCGGGGTCGGGGTCCTGGAATTTGACCAGTTTCTGTGGGTGGGTGAACAATACACGGAGGATCTGGTTACAAAACACCAGACTGGGGTTCAGAAAGGTCTGGAACTGAGCGGGCAACACACCTGGCAGGAACATCGGTTCCGTTTCACCGCCTCCCCCCGCACCGGCATGGTGCACCTGGTTTTCTACCGGGAGGGCACCGGGGATCGCAAACCGGTTCTGCTCGATGATATCCGGGTGGACCTGGTGACCCAATGAGCCCTATGAACTCGACTATCATCGCATTGCTGACCTTGGCGGCACTGGCCACCAGTGGCTGCGAACGTACTCAACCAAAGGCCGACTTAGCCCCATCGCCGGCTGCCTCATCCGCCACCAGGCGGTTGCTGCAGGAGTCGATAGAGCCGACCTTGGTAGAATTGCCCAGCCAGGCCCTGCCCGCCTGGCGGCAGGCAGGGGAACCTCTGCCGCTGCTGCTGTTTTCCAACGACCCCTTCCTGCAATCGATTCCGGCCGAGTTGGAGGAGCAGGCCATGGCGCTGGCAACCCGAGGTTCGGTGGAGGAGTTGACCGCCTTCGCCAGCTACCGGCGAGCGGCCCCCCGGCTGCTCCCGTTCCAGACCCTGCGGGCGGCACTGAAGGGGCGACTGGTTTCCCAACTGATCTGGATCTTTCCCAACACCGCCGAGGGTCAGGCTCCCGACCTGGAAACCTTTCGCCGCCAATTGGTAGAGCGGGGCGCCCTCTCCACCGAAGAGGCCCAGTCGTTGCGCCTGGAATCAGGAGTTATTCGCGGCGAGATCCAAGGGGTCCCCTTCCAGGCCGGGCCGCTGAGTGCCGGCCGGCTCCCCGAGGGCCCCTGCCAGGTCCATATCGACCTGAGCTACTTCACCCCGCTCTACAAGGATGAGGTGCGGACCCCCGTCTTCGAATTGCTGCGCCAATTCTGTGCCGACCTGGCGGATGCGGCGGTCCCGGCGACGGGGGTCAGCCTCTCCTATTCCACACTCGAAGGATTGCTGCCTCTCGACCTGCGCTTCCTGATGGCCAATCTGGCCAGCCTGATGCAGGCGCCCCAAAGACTCAAGGAGGATTTGCCAAGCCCCTGGAGGGAACGCGGGGACGCCCTGTACCTGGCTACCTTCATGCAGACGGAGAAGGTCCTGGAAAAAAACCTCCAGGCACTGGCGGCAGCGCCCGACGATCCGGCCATTCATTTCGACCTGTACCGCAGCTACCGGGCGGCGAAAAACGGCGAAAAGGCCCTGGAGCATCTGGCACACGCGGTCAGGCATGACCGCGGCTATGCTTTCGAATACCTGGACCTGGCCGCCACGGCGCGGGAGCGAGGCGAACCGGGGGACGTGCTGGAAATGCTTGAGCTGGCCCGTCGCGCCTTGCCGGAAGATCCCTTCATCCCCATGCTGCTGCTGGAAGGACAACTGGCCAGCGGCGACAAAGCCGCCGCCCGTACCCTGGTCAGGTCCCTGCGGGGGCTGCCCTGGTCCCCAGTCTATTTTCCCGGCGTCCCCGAGCGCTTGCAGCAACTGGCCTCCCAGGCCGACCCCTAGATATCCCAGGCATGATGCCTGTAACCCCTGCCACAAGGAGTTTGTTCATGCTGTACTTTCTCGCCGCCCTTTACACGGCCGCTGTCCTGCTGGTCGGCTGCAGCCGGGATGAAGCGCCGCCACCGCCCCCCGCGGTTCAGGCCCAAGCGCCCCAACCCCAGGTAATAGCACCCACCCCGGCTGCCGGTTCGGCCACCGAAGAAGCTGCCACCGGCCCGATGGTCACCGCCGACCCAGCCAAGAACCTGGAAATGGGAGAGCGCTACTACAAACGCAGCTGCGCTTCCTGTCACGACTCGGGGGCCGGCGGTGCCCCCCTGCTCGGGGACCAGTCCAACTGGAAACATCGCATCGACCAAGGGCTGGAAACCCTGGTGAACCATGCCATCGAGGGTTTCAAAAGCTCCGCCTGCGTCATGCCCCCCCGTGGCGGCGATACGGGAATGCGCATCGAGGCTGTCGCCCTGGCGGTCAGGTATATGGTCGAAAAAGGGCTGCCACCCGAAGCTCAGGCGCTTCCGGACACCAAAAAGAATTAGCCTTCACCAGCAACGGCCCGGGTGCTTTCACCCGGGCCGTTGCCTTATCCCCCCATCTCCCCCTTCCCGGAAAAACTTGACATATCCTGCCAACACGTGGGAAGAATAATCAAACTTCATAACATCCTACTTATCTCTACACCTGACCAGCCGCTGCCACCGGCCTGGTCCTTTCGGTGTTATTTCCGGTCCGGCCCGCGTTCCGCCGGGGAAAGGAGTTGGTCGCCTGAAAGGACGCACTCGTCCGCGGCGGAGGTCCGCACCCAATCCATGAGGAGATTTCACCCAAATGAAGAAGATCCGCCCACTGCTGTACCTGTCTCTGCTCGTCTGCGGCCTGTGCTGGCTGACCCCGGCCCCTGCCCCTGCAATGACCTTCGAGAACGTCGATTGCGCCGCTTGCCACCAGGGGACCCTGTCCACCAATCATCACCTTGCTGCCCTCAACCAGAACCTTGGTTGCGAATACTGCCATATCTACACCAACGTCAAGGGCGCCTGGCTCATCACCACCAACAAAAACTGCAGTCAATGCCACAACGGCAGCGGGCATGAGGCCCTGCATGACAAACCGGCATTCACCGGCACCCCCCAGGGAGAAACGGCCTGCCGCAGTTGCCATCAGGTATTCGCCGGCGATCACCTGGCCCGTGGTTACAGTTGCGACACCTGCCACAAAAGCACCAAGCCCGCGGTGCTCGCCGCTATCGCCAAGGGGAGCGGCTCGACCGGAAAAACCGTCCTCTGTGTCGACTGCCACAGCGACCCCAAGGTCGCTTTCGGCATCCACAACGCCCAGCATGACCTGGTCTGCGCAGTCTGCCATGTGCTGCCGAAAAAAGCCGACGGTACCATTCTGAGCATCCATGACCGCGCCGGTGCCCAATGCATCCAGTGCCACCGCCTCGGCACCACCGCCACGCAGCGCAACACCATCTTCAGCGTCCAGGTCAACGCCAGCGCCAACGAACCCCCCGATTTCAACTACAACGCAATGCCCTACCTGAACGGCCCCTGCCTCAATTGCCACAAGCAGAACAAGACCAACATGGGCGGCGCCGGCAGCAAGGGTTGCCTGCCCTGCCATTTCAGCAAAAACACTGACTCCTGGCCGACCGAACTCAATGGCTGGATGGGCAGTCCGACCTGGGGGCATAACTTCGTAAAACGCAACAACCCCACCAAAACCATCAGCGGCAAGTAAACCTGACGCCGGCGCCACGGCAAAGACCGACGGCGGGCCTCTGCGACACAGGGGCCCGCCGTCGGTCTTTTGGCTTTCGGACGACCGTGAAATCGCGCGTCAATTCTGCGACTGCCCCAGCCAACCCCTCCTTCAGGCCCCACCCTCCCACGGCTTTTCTCCCGCAAACTACCGTAGTTTCATGCAATCTCATCGAGTCATGCCGCAATCATAAGAACCGCCCCATCTCGGCACCCTCCTTGCATTATAAACGATTCTCAATGGAATCTATTTCATATTGTATTCCATATGCATCATATCCAAGGAGTCCCAATGCCCCTCTCCAGCCCCATGAAGACCCTGATCTACCTGATCTTCGCCACCTCGGGTTTCTGCGCCCTGGTTTATGAAATTCTCTGGACCAAATATCTGTCCCTGACCTTCGGCGCCACCCTGTTTGCGGTCAGCCTGGTCGCCGCAACGTTCATGGGGGGCCTGGCCTTGGGAAGCTGGATGCTCGGTCGCTACGTAGACCGCGGCGGTCGACTCCTCAGTCTGTATGCCCTGCTCGAGGTGGGAATCGCCCTCACCGCCCTGCTCTTCACGCCGACGCTGGCCCTGGTGCAACGGTTTTATCACTGGCTGGCCACCAGTTTTCCCGAACAGGCCGCCCTGGTCACCGGCTTCCAGTTCCTGCTGGGGGCACTGCTGATTCTCCCCCCTACCATCTGCATGGGTGGAACCTTTCCCCTGATGTGCCGATTTTTCGCCCGCCGAAAATCCGGGGGGCAGATCGGTCGCCTCTATGCCCTGAACACCCTCGGGGCGGCGCTGGGAGCTTTCTGCGCCGGCTACCTGCTGATTCCCAACCTCGGCATGACCGGGACGGGCTACCTGGCCGTCGCAGGAAACCTGCTGGTGGCCCTTGCCGCCTGGCTGGTCGGCCGCAGGCAGGGCGGACTGGATTCCGATGGCACAACCATCGCCCCCCCCCCGGACCCCTTTCTGCAGCCGGAACGCCACCGCCTGGCCATGATCAGTATCGGCCTGGTGGGCTTTTTCGCACTGGCCTACGAAATCCTCTGGACCCGGGTGTTACTGCTGTTTCTCGGCAATACCAGTTATGCCTTCGCGTTGATCCTGAGCAGCTATCTCATCGGCCTGGCCCTGGGGGGCGCCCTCTATGCCCGGATGGTCAAACCGCAGCTCAATGAACGACGGTTGTTCGTGCTGCTGACCACTCTGCTGGCGCTGGTCATCCTGGCCACGGCCCCCTTCTACGACCATCTGGCGCATCTGTTCCAGTTCGCCCACGATGCTTCGGGGGAGCGCTGGTGGCACCTTTCCCTGCTTTCCGCCCTGGTAGTCTTCTGCATCATTGCCTTGCCTACCATGCTTTCCGGCGCACTGCTGCCGGCGGCGGTCGCCATTGTCGACCCCGGCAAGAGGCACACGGGCGAAGGGGTCGGCATGGTGGTACTGCACAACACCATCGGCGCCACGCTGGGCTGTCTTGCCGCCGGTTTCCTGCTGATCCCCTGGCTGGGGTTGCAGGGGAGCTTCACCTTTTTGGCGGCCGCCAACCTGCTGGTGGCCCTGGCCCTCTGCATCCGCTACCAATGCTGGGCCTGGCGCCGTTACTGCCTGCCGGCCCTGCTGACAGTCGGCCTGGTGCTGGTGGTCGCCCATCGGGAGTGGAATCCGGTGCTGCTGACCAGTGGTGTCTACGTCTATGCTCCCAAGTACCGCATGCTCGGCGGCATCGAGAAGACGCTGGGCCAGGACCAGGTACTGGCACTCTATGAGGGAGCGGATGCCACCGTCGGCGTCCATCAGACCGCCAGCGGCAAGGTGCGCTACTTCACCGTCAACGGCAAGACCGACGGCGGCACCGGCGCCGACATGAAGACCCAGGTCCTGGTGGGCCAACTCCCGCTGCTGCTGCATCCCGACCCAAAGCAGGTCTTCGTCCTCGGTCTCGGCACTGGGGTCTCGCTGGGGGGGTGGCGCGGCATCCGGTCAAGGAAATCGATTGCGCCGAGATCTCCCCCGAAGTGGTCAAGGCTGAAGCCCATTTCATCGAAGTCAACGGCAACCCGTTGCGCGATCCCCGGGTGAGCCTGGCGATCCGCGACGGCCGCCACCAACTGCTCACCGGCACCAAGCAGTACGATGTGATCGTCTCCCAGCCCTCCAACCCCTGGCAGAGCGGCAACGCCAACCTGTTTACCACCGAGTTCTACCGCATGGCGGCCAACCAGCTGAAACCGGGCGGGCTGTTCTGCCAGTGGCTCGGCTTGTACGACATTACCCCGGAAAACCTGCAGGTAGCCAGCCGGACCTTCCTTGAGACCTTCCCCTACGTCCTGGTGTTCAAAGCGAGCGCCGACCTGATTCTGGTCGGCTCGAAAACCCCTGTGAATATCGATTACCAGCTGCTGCAGCGGCGCATGAGCCAACCGACGGTCCGCACCTTGCTGGCCAGCGTCGGCGTGCACACGGCCGGAGACCTGATCGCCAATCACTACCTGTTCTGCAATCTCTGCCTGACCCGGTTTGCTGGGGAAGCCCCCATCAACAGCGACCGGCAACCGATCCTCGAATACTCGGCCCACCACAACCTGGGGATGAAGGCGCTGGGGATGTTCGCCCAGGAGAACATGCAGAAACTGCTGGGCGCCATGCACCAGGAAATGATTCCCCTGGTCAACCTCGGCGAATCCTCGGCGGAGATTTCCCGGGTCCTGCGGGAATTGGGAACCAGCTATTACCGGGCGGGGAAAAAGGAAGAGGCCCGACATTTCCTCAGTGAAGCCGATCGGTTGGCGAATCTGTAAAGCCCCTTCCAGCTGAAAAACAAAAACATCAACGCGGAGGCGCAGAGACACGGGAGAGACGCAGGGAGAGCACT
>CAZYXS010000160.1:0-7064 GCA_964650955.1 uncultured Desulfuromonadales bacterium
GCGGCGCCGAATTCGTCGCCTACACCCCGTACTTCTACTCCACCTACGAGGAGGAGTGCGAGGCGGCGCCCACCGACCGCAAGAAGATCATCATCCTCGGCGGCGGCCCCAACCGCATCGGCCAGGGGATCGAGTTCGACTACTGCTGTGTCCACGGCGCCTTCGCCCTGGCCGAGGACGGCTTCGAGACCATCATGGTCAACTGCAACCCGGAAACCGTCTCCACCGACTACGACACCTCCGACCGGCTCTATTTCGAGCCTTTGACCCTGGAGGACGTGCTGGAAATTGTCGAATTGGAGAAACCGGTGGGTGTGATCGTCCAGTTCGGCGGGCAGACCCCGCTGAAACTGGCGGTGGCGCTGGAAAAAGCCGGGGTGCCCATCATCGGCACCACCCCCGACGCCATCGACCGCGCCGAGGACCGGGAGCGCTTCCAGGCGTTGCTGCACAAGCTCGACCTCCTGCAGCCGGACAACGGCCTGGCCCGTTCCTTCGGCGAGGCGGAACGGGTGGCCGAGCGCATCGGCTACCCGGTGGTGGTGCGCCCTTCCTACGTGCTCGGCGGGCGGGCCATGGAGATCGTCTACGAGGTCGAACAGTTGCGGCGCTACATGGAGCACGCGGTCCAGGCTTCGCCGGAGCACCCGATCCTCATCGACAAGTTTCTCGACGAAGCCATCGAGGTCGACGTCGATGCTCTGGCCGACGGCAAGGAGGTGGTCATCGGGGGCATCATGCAGCACATCGAGGAAGCGGGCATCCACTCGGGGGATTCCGCCTGCGTGCTCCCTCCCTATTCCCTCAAGCCCGCCCTGATCGATGAGATCCGTCGCCAGACCGTGGCCCTGGCCCTGGAGCTGCAGGTGGTGGGGCTGATGAACATCCAGTTCGCCGTCAAGAACGACGTCATCTACCTGCTCGAGGTCAATCCCCGCGCCAGCCGCACCTCCCCCTTCGTCTCCAAGGCGACCGGGCGTCCCCTGGCCAAGATCGCCGCCCGGGCTATGGCCGGCCGCTCCCTGAAAGACCAGGGGATCGAGGGAGAGATCGTGCCCAAGCACATCTCGGTCAAGGAATCGGTTTTCCCCTTCGTCAAGTTCCCCGGGGTGGACACCCTGCTCGGGCCGGAGATGAAATCCACCGGCGAGGTCATGGGCATCGATTTCGAGTTCGGCAAGGCCTTCGCCAAGGCCCAGCTCGGCGCCTCGGTGCGCCTGCCCAAGAGCGGCGCGGTCTTCATCAGCGTCAAGGACAGCGACAAGAAGCACATCATCGACCCGGCCCGCAAGCTGCACGAGGCCGGTTTCGAGATCGTCGCCACCGAAGGGACCGCCTCCTTCCTCAATGACAAGGGGGTCCCCACCCGCCATATCAACAAGGTCAAGGAAGGGCGGCCCCATTGCGTCGATGCCCTCAAAAGCAACGAAATCGCCATGGTCTTCAACACCACCCTCGGGGCCCAGTCGGTGGCGGATTCCTACTCCATCCGCCGCACTGCGCTGATGAACAACGTGGCTTACTTCACCACCGTGGCCGGCATGAAGGCGGCGGTGGACGGGATTCTGGCCATGTGCCGAGAAAGTCTTGACGTGGTCCCCCTGCAAGAGTATTATCGTTAGGCCTTTTGGCATCCAAAACTGATGCAAGACCATATATTGGGCGGGTTTACCCGCCCAATAATTTTACAAGGAAGAGGTAAGGAAGATTCATGTCCCAGAACAGTATTCCCATGACCCGCGAGGGTTACCAGCGCCTGCAGGAAGAACTCAAACGTCGAATTCGGGTCGATCGGCCGAAGGTCGTCCAGGATATCGCCGAAGCGCGCGGTCATGGCGACCTGTCGGAGAATGCCGAGTACGAAGCGGCCAAGGAACGTCAGGCCTTCATCGAAGGGCGGATCAAGGAACTCAATGACAAGATCGCCCGGGCACAGGTGATCAACCCCGCCGACCTGGACACCGACAAGGTCGTGTTCGGCGCCAAGGTGACCCTGTTCGACGTCGATTCCGGAGTGGAAGTCGCCTACCAGATCGTCGGCGAGGACGAGGCCGATATCAAGGACGGCAAGATTTCCGTCACCTCGCCCGTCGGCAAGGCCCTGATCGGCCATCGCCTGGACGATGAAGTGCGGATCAAGGTTCCCTCGGGCCTGCGCATCTACGAAGTCATCGACATCAAGTACGAATAAATCCCCTCTCAGGAGTCTCGCAATGAGTGAAAAATTCAATAAAAACATGACCTTTCATCAGGCCATGCAGGTCAGCCCCCAGGTTGTCAAGGTGCTGGGCAAATTCAACCTCGGCTGCGTCGGCTGCATGGGAGCCATGAACGAGACTTTGGAGCAGGGCGCCACCGCCCACGGTCTCGATGTCGACGATCTCCTGCGCGAACTCAACGCCCTGTTCGCCGAGTAAGGGGAGGGGGAAATGCCCCTGACCCCGACCTACCAACGCAGCCGCCAGTTACTCGCCACCCCTCTGGAGCAGATCCGGGGGGTGGGGCCCCGTCTCGCCCTGAAACTCCGCAATCTCGGCCTTGCCACCGTCGAGGACGCCCTCTACACCCTGCCATACCGCTATGAAGACCGCCGCTCCCTGCGTCGTATCGCCCAGTTGCGGGACGGCCGGGCCGAGGTCTTTTTCGGCGAAATCCTCGCATCTGGCGAAGGTATGACCAGCCGCGCCCGGAAAAAACTTTACGAAGTCATCGTCGGTGACGGCAGCGGCCAGATCAGCCTGAAATGGTTCCATTACCGCAAGGAGTGGATGGCCAAACGCTTCGCCGTCGGGCGCAAGGCGGTCTTCATCGGGGAGGTCAAGCGCTTTGGGGCGCTGCGGGAGGTGCATCACCCCGAGGCGGAATTCGTCGCAGGGGAGGGGGGGCTGGCTGAGCTGATGGCCGCAGATCCCCTCTCCTTCGGTAGAATTCTGCCGGTTTATCCCCTCACCGAGGGTTTGAGCCAAAAGGTCGCCCGCAAAATCTGGAAAGAGATCGTTGATCGCTTCGCCGCCTCTGCTTTTTCCCCTCTGCCGCAGGAACTTTGTCGCCATCGGCAACTGCTGCCCCTGGCCCAGGCTTTGCAGCAGTTGCATTGGCCCACCGAGGACGACCAGTTGGAAGGGGAGGGGCTGGAACGCCATCCGGCCCGCCGCACCCTGGTCTATGACGAGTTCTTCTACCTCGAACTCGGCCTGGCCCTGAAACGGCGCGGCATTCAACTCGCGCCGGGCATGGCTTTTCAGGTCGAACATCGTTACACCAAACCCCTGGTGCAGATGCTGCCGTACCGCCTCACCGACGCGCAACGGCGGGTGCTTGGGGAAATCAAGCAGGACCTGATGTCGCCCCATCCCATGAACCGGCTGCTGCAGGGGGATGTGGGGAGCGGCAAAACCATCGTCGCCCTGATGGCCGCCCTGGTGGCCATCGAGAACCAGACCCAGGTCGCCGTGGTGGCCCCCACCGACCTGCTTGCCGAGCAGCATTACCGGAATTTCCTCCCATGGCTGCAGGCTCTCGGTCTCGAGGCCGTGTTTCTCAGCGGATCTTTGAGTGCAAAAGAAAAAAAAGAAGCACTCATTAAAATAGGGGAGGGGAGGGCCCACCTGGTGGTCGGTACCCACGCGGTGCTGCAGGAAGGGGTGGAATTCCAGCGGCTTGGTCTCGGCATCATCGATGAACAGCACCGGTTCGGGGTCCGCCAGCGGGGTGTGTTGCGGCGCAAGGGAGAACATCCCCATATCCTGGTGATGACCGCCACGCCGATCCCACGGACGCTGGCACTGACCGTGTACGGGGACCTGGCCGTGTCGGTGATCGACGAACTGCCGCCGGGGCGGACCCCGGTGCGGACCAGGGTCGTTTCCGAACGGCAACGCCCCAAAGCCTATCAATTGATCAACGGGGCCATTGCCGAAGGGCGGCAGGCCTATATCGTCTATCCGCTGGTGGAAGAGTCGGAGAAGAGCGATCTGCGGGCCGTTACCGAGGGGTTGGAACAACTGCGAACCAAGGTTTTTCCCGATGCCCGCCTGGGAATGGTCCACGGACGCATGAAGGGGGCGGAAAAAGAGGCGGTCATGGCTGCCTTCAAGGCCGGGGAGTTGGACATCCTGGTAGCCACGACGGTGATCGAGGTCGGCATCGATGTGCCCAACGCGACCGTGATGCTGGTGGAACATGCCGAACGGTTCGGCCTGGCGCAACTCCATCAGCTGCGGGGACGGGTTGGGCGCGGCCAGGGAGAGAGCACCTGCCTGCTGTTGCGGGCGGAGCGCTGCGGAGAGGATGCCCTGCGGCGGCTGCAGGTGATGGAGCAGACGACCGATGGGTTCCGCATTGCCGAGGCCGACCTGGAAATTCGTGGTCCCGGGGAGTTCCTCGGCACCCGCCAGGCGGGGATGGCCGATTTCCGTATCGCCAACCTGCTGCGGGACGGGCGGATTCTCGAAGAGGCCCGCTGCGATGCCTTCGCCCTGGCCCAGCGCCCAGAGTTTCTGCGCGGGCCTGAATACGCCGACCTGCGCCAAGCGCTTCTCGATCGGTGGGGCAGTCGCCTGGAACTGGCTGGAATCGGTTGACTTTATTCATTTTTTGGAGGTTGCATGACCCGTTGGTTACTCGTTCTGCTGGTGCTGTTCCTCTCGGCCTGCACCACTTATATCTATGGGGTGCCCGAAGCCCACTGGAAGGCCCTGACCCCTGATCAGAAAAACGAAACCATCCGCGGCTACAACGAACGGCAGTTGCTGGAGAAGCAGGCCCAGGTCCACCGGGAGGAGCAGCGTGCCGCTCAGACCAGGGTCGATGCGGAAGTGGCCCTGGAGCGGGCCAGGCGTCAGGCCGAGCAGGTCGATGCCATCTACCGCAACGAGGCGGGCCAGTTCGGGGACCTGATCCGGGTCAGCATCAATGACGGTACCATGGTCATCGGCGGCAAACCGCGACCGTTTCAGGGGTTGTCATTCAAACTCGCCGATGGAGAGACCAAGGAGTTGACCATCTGGGCCCACGAGCGCAGACAATCCAGGCAGGGGACGCTGTTCGCCACCTACCAGGACGGCGTCCTGCTCCTTGACGGCGCTCCTCGTCAGACCCGGGATGCCGCCCGGTTCGTCTATGATCCCGCCTGGAAAGCTGGGCGCACCTATCTCCAGGTGCACAGCAGCGGTCCCATGCAGTTGCAGGGGGTCCAGGTGGCCATCGAAATCATCCCCCTTCGCCGACCCTAGGGGGAATTTTCCGTAAGTTTACATAATATATCGTATTTGGAGGAGAATCGAGGGAGGCCCCAGGGGAGGGGACCAGGACGGTTGACATGGACAGACGTATTACATAAAATCACAAACGAATCCCCTGAAACTTTGACGGGTTGCGGGAGGATTGCCAAGAAGCCCAGAGGTGCCAGCCTCTGGGTTTCGCTTTATGTGGTGATCGGACAAAGCCTAGAGGTGCCAGCCTCTGGGTTTCGTCGTCTTTACGGTCTATGCTTTCTCTTCGGGTTTCCCTTTCTTCATTGTTTTCAGATAGTCTTGAGCGTTCCGGATCATCAAAGCGGCCCGCACCAGTCCAATTGAATCGAGTTCCTCGAGCGTCTCAAGCCCGGTCAGTACGAGATTATGAATCAGCTTGTGCCGGGTAATTCCGGCCTTGTCGGCCAGGGCCTGGGCACGGTCCATTTCTTCCGGAGAAAGCCGGATTGTGATCATATTTACCCCCTGTGAGTGATACATACTTTAAAACGATTGTGATACATGTCAAGAAGTTTTTCGTTGAGGACCACTATGGGACACAACCGGCCCATGATGTACGGATAATTGCCGTACATTTACAGCCCACCGAAGCGCCCTTGTACGGACCTTTTCCGTACAGCCAGCCCACAAGGAGACGCCGCCAAGACGCGACCAGGGGAGACGACGAGCGCGCCAGTCTGGCGCATCGTCTCCCCTGATCGCTGGCGTCTACCGGCCTAAAGGCCGGTCCTCCCTGTGGACTGTCTAGGGAACATTGTAGATAGTGACCATCGTTTGCCCCTTTTCAAGAACAAGTTCTTTAACTACCGTTCCGGTATCGAATTGGCGATCATAGAACTTGATCACTTGGACAACATAGGTGACTTTCGGATTATCATCGTGATGACTTCCCACTTCGATACGGGCTTGCTTCATTGCTTTTTCTCCTCTGAAAATAGGTTTCTATCTGCCGGAATCCTGCTGCACCCTGCAAGATAGTATAGGAGCCGTGCGGGGCTCTGGTCCTGAATCGTGAATAACCGCCTGTTTGTTTCTCTGCCAATCGACCAAGCCAGCGAAGAACAACAGCTTTCCCGCCGTAAACTTCCCCGGTCTCTTGGTCAATCTGGGCGCTTTGGTCCAGGGTCTCTAGGGATATCTCCACCGGGGAAGCCTCAAGGCCCCGAGAGTTGCCCCAGAAGCGCCCGAAGCGGTGATAGCCTTCCGGCACAGCCTTCTGAGCTTCCTTGTCCAGGTACTTGCACAGATAAGAACCGCTGCCCATGTCCCAGGCGATCCAGTTCCGTTGATCCTGATGGAAGCGAAGGGCGGCGGGATCGTCGGGTGAGGTGATCCGGCACCAAGCCTCAGCCAGCTTAAGCCGGGTTTGTTCATCGGGGGGGATGGTCAGGAAGACGTGATAATGGGGAGCGTTGCGCTTCTGGAACTCCAGAAGCCAAAGATAGCCGACACCCGGCAGCAGACGCCGAAGAGCGGTCAACCAGGCGTTGAGATGTGCCTTTGAGGTTCGGCCATCAGTGGGCCACTGGTTGTGGTAGGTCAGCCCGAACTGCGAGACGAGAGCCGGGAAGGCGTTGAGAGCACGGAAGCGAAGACGCCGGCGGGAATGCTCGGAAAAAGAGAAAATCTCCGTCTTCTCAGGGGGTTGTTGATCCTTGTTCCCACATCCAGGACGCTTCACCCGAAGAGAAACCGGAAAGACCTCGACGCGATCCTGTTGAGATATGCAACTAGAAACAAGCGGGGAGGCGGCGCCCTGGGGCTCCCCTTCGCCGCGCCGCTTTCGCTCTTCGTGGGCATCACCGACCT
>CAZYXS010000161.1:0-6959 GCA_964650955.1 uncultured Desulfuromonadales bacterium
GCCAGGTTGTCGGTGGAGAGCAGGCTATTGGTGTGGATGCGCACCCTGACCCCGCGCCGGATCAGTTCGCCGAACAGCTCCAGCCCCTCTTTCGGCATCACCAGGTAGGGGGACTGGATGGTCACCTGGCGCCGGGCCTGGCGCAGCGCCGCGGCCAGCTCGGAGGTGGTCTGGCCGCCCCCCCGCAAGCCCTGCTCGCCGGGATTCTTGCCGGGGGCATCGCTGATGAACCGCACCGGCTCCCAGACCAGCCCGGCCACCAGTTGACCGAACCTGTTCGGCAGATCGGTCAGGGCCTGGCGCACCTCGGGGGCGAAGTTCTCCTGGTTCTGCGCGTATTGATGCAGCTCGCGGTAGATCGCCTGGATCCGCTCGCCGGTGGGCTTGCGGCGGGAGTCGGCGAGCAGGGTTTCCACCGGCTTGGCCAGCTCGCTGCGCCAGAAACGCTCGAAGCTCTCCTCCATCTGCCCCACCACCGGGCCGAGCAGCAGCACGTCGCGGTCGCGGAAATTGTACTCCTGGTCGTAGTCGTAATATTCGTCGGCCATGTTGCGGCCGCCGGTGATGGCCACCTGGCCGTCGACGATGAAGGTCTTGTCGTGCATACGCTGGTTGACGCCGCGAAAATTGCTGAAGACGTTCCACAGCTGTTGTTTTTTCGAAGTCCCCACCTGGTGCAGGGGGTTGTAGATGCGGATGTCGAGGTTGGGATGGGCGGCCAGGGCCAGCAGGAACTCGTCCGGGGCGTCGATGAGCAGATCGTCCACCAGCACCCGCACCTTGACCCCCCGCTGCGCCGCCCGCAGCAGGCTTTCGGTGGCCAGGGTGCCGATGTTGTCGGAGCTCCAGATGAAATACTGGACCTCGATGCTCCCCTCGGCCTGGTCGGCGAGCCAGGCCCGGGCAAGCAGCGACTCCTCTCCCTTGTCGAGCACATAGACGCCGGTCTTGCCGGGGTGGGCGGCCAGCAGCGGTTCAAGCAGTGCCTGCAGCCCGGCGGCGGCAGCGGGGGCGGCCCACAGGACCAAAAACAGCAGCAACAGCAGGAAGGGGGAAATCAGGACGCGGCGCATCGGCTCCTCGGGGTGGTGAACAGGGTCTCGGCGGTGCGGGGACGCACCACTTTCGGGCCAGACGGGGCAGGAGTCAAGAGGATTTCAATGTCTGCCGACCCGGGAGGTCAGCGCAGGTCGAGCAGGGGCTTGCGGCGGAAGCAGTCGAGACTGTGATCGTTGACCAGGCCGACGGCCTGCATGTGGGCGTAGATGATGGTGGAGCCGACGAACTTGAAGCCGCGCCGCTGCAGGTCGCGGCTCAGGGCGTCGGATTCGGGGGTGGTGGCGGGATATTCGGCGAGGGTGCGCAGCTGATTGCGGACGATGGGGCGACCGTCGACGAAGCGCCAGATGTAGGCGTCGAAGCTGCCGAACTCGGCCTGGAGGTCGAGGAACCGTTGGGCGTTGCCGATGGCGGCGGCGACCTTGGCGCGGTTGCGGATGATGCCGGGGTCGGACAGCAAACTCGCGACCTTGGCCGCGTCGTAGCGGGCGATCTTTTCCGGGTCGAACTGGTCGAAGGCGATGCGGTAGGTTTCGCGGCGACGCAGGATCGTGTACCAGGAGAGGCCGGCCTGGGCCCCTTCAAGGAGCAGAAACTCGAAGTGGGTGCGGTCGTCGTGCACCGGCACCCCCCATTCCTCGTCGTGGTAGGCGACGTAGTCGGGCTTGTCGAGATCGACCCAGGGGCAGCGGCAGGGAGGAACGATCATGGCCCTCCTCCGCTCCCCTTTGGGGGCAGGGAGAGGGCGTAGTCGATCCCCCGCTGCACCCAGGCGGCGAGCAGCTCCCGACTCTTCACTCCCGCGGCGGCCACCTGCACCCAGCCGGTCATCGGCCGGCCGGTGAGATCGAAGAGGGCGGCGTGGGGTTGGGCCAGGGCCTCGGCGTAGGCGGCAGGGCCGACCCGTACGATCAGCAGATCGCGCACCAGTCCGCAGGCCATGTTGCCGTGCAACAGGAAACAGAGCCCCCCGAACATCTTCTTCTCGTCGAACCCCGCCAGGGGAATCAGTTCGGCCCGCACCCGGGCGGCCAGGTCCTCGTCGTAAGCCATCTCACCCTCCCTGACGGAAGTGTACCAGCAGCGGCCGGTGCAGGCCAGTGCGCCGCAGCAGTTCGGCGACCGCCTCGCCCCCCTCGGCCAGGCTCGGCTCCAGTTCCGGCTCCAGGGCGAGGCGCAGCAGGGCGCTGAGATTGCCGTTGAGGGAAAACCCCCACTGGTCGATCTGGGCCTGGTTCAGTTGCAACTCCAACTCCTCCCCCAACTCCTGGGGGGAGGCGAGGTAATGGGTGGGAAAGGCGACCACGGCGCGGTCGAGGCTCCCCATGAACAACTCTTTCTCCTGGCTGGAGAGGCCGGTGAAATCGACGCCGCACCAGTCGGCGGGGCGGGTGGCGAGGAGCGAGCGGCAGGCCAGGGGGCGCCGTGCGTAGACGCCGCATTCCCCGGCAGGGGTGAGCAGGGGGCAGGGGCCGACGGACTGGCGGTGCCAACGCAGGTAGGCCTTGAGATCCCGGTTTTCGTCCCAGGCGGCCAGCATGCCATCGACATGGGCCCGCACCGCCGCGGCCTGCACCGGGCTGAGGGCGGCGGCGAGCCACAGGGCCTCGGGCAGGGTGGCATTGACCACCAGGGTGCAGCAGTTGCTGCAGCCGGCTTTGCAGAAGATGCGACCGCCGGCCTCGGCGTAGACGGCCACCGCGGCGTCCGTGGCGGCATCGAGCCGGCGGTGGCTGTCCCGTACCAGGGTCTCCAGGATGGGGGGCAGGGACGGCGGCATATCAGGTCAGCCGTTGCAGGGGGGTTTCGAGGGTTTCGCCGCCACTTTCGAGGTAGAGCGTCCCCTCGGTCAGGGTCAGCGACCAGTCGATGGCCCGCTGCAGGCGGCCACTCAGGGTACTGAGGAAGGCATAGTCCAGCCCCAGGACCTGCAGGTTGGGGATCCGGGAGAGGGCCGCCAGGTGCATCCCCTCCCAGCGGAAGCGGGTCGGGCCGAAGGCCAGCAGCACCACTTCCCCGGCGTGACGGGCGGCTTTCTGCAGCCGGGCCGGGTCGGGCAGACCGACCTCGACCCAGAGGGCCACCCGGCCGTCGGGCTCGTGGGCCCAGAGATCGGGCTCGTCGCCGGCGCCGACACCGCGGGTGAAGGTCAGCCCCTCCCGGTAGCAAAGGGCGTAGGCGAGCAGCCGGGCCAGCAGCCGCTCGGGGGTTTCCGAGGGGTGCTGGGCCAGGGTGAGCTGCAGCGACTCGTAACAGTGGCGGTCCAGGTCGGCGAGTTGCAGGTTGACCCGATAGATGGTAGATGGCAGGGCCACGGAATGTCCTCCTCAGCCGCCGAGCAGGGCATCCATGATCGCCAGCGCCGCCCGCCGGCCGTCGGCCGCGGCGGTGACCACCAGGTCGGCGCCCCGGGCGCAGTCGCCGCCGCTGTAAACCTTGGGGTTGCTGGTGCGGCCGCTGGCCGGATCGAGCAGCAGCTCCCCCCAGCGGCCGGTGTCGATGCCGGCCTCGGCCAGGGCGGCGCTACGCTGCTGGTCGAAACCCAGGGCCAGGATGACGATATCCGCCGGCACGCAATGCTCCGTGCCGGGGAGCACCTCCACCCGCTGGCGCCCGTCGGCGTCGGGCTCGCCGAGACGGGTCTTGACCATGTCCACTCCCACCACCGCGCCGTCGTCGTTGAGCACGATGCGGCTGGGGCTGACGTGGAACAGGAATTCGGCCCCCTCCTCCACCGCGTTGAGATACTCCTTGGCGCTGCCCGGCATGTTCTCCTCGTTGCGCCGGTAGAGGCAGATGACGCTCTCGGCCCCCTCGCGCAGGGCGGTGCGCAGGCAGTCCATGGCGGTGTCGCCGCCGCCGATGACCGCGACCTTTTTCCCCAGCACGCTGAAATGCTCGCTCCAGGGCTCGCCGTAGAGGCGCTTCTGCACGTTGTCGAGAAAGGCCATGCCGGCCATGACCTGGGGATGCCGCTCGTTCTCAAGACCAGCCCCCTTGGAGGCGGTGGCACCGAGGCCGAGGAAGACCGCGTCGTAGTCCTCGATCAGCCCGGTGAGTGGCACATCCTTCCCCACGGCCATCCCGAGGTGCAGCTTGAGCCCCGCTTCCCGCAGGATGTCGATGCGCCGCTGCACCGCCCCCTTGCCGAGCTTGAAGCCGGGGATGCCGTAGGCCAGCAAACCGCCGGGGCGCTCGGCCTGCTCATAGAGATCGACGCCGATGCCGGCCCGCAACAGAAAATGCGCGCAGGAGAGCCCCGCCGGCCCGGAGCCGACCACCGCCACCCGCTTGTCGCTGGTCACTCCCGGGAAAGGGAGCTTGTAGCCGGCGTTGAAAGCCAGGTCGGTGATGGATGCCTCGATGGCGCCGATGGTGATGGCGCCGTAGCCGTCATTGAGGGTGCAGGCCCCCTCGCAGACCCGGTTGTGGGGGCAGACCCGGCCGAGGATCTCGGGAAAGGGGCTGGTCTCGTTGGAGAGCAGGAAGGCGCGCTGCAGGTCCCTCTCGGCGATGGCCTCGAGCCACTGGGGGATGTAGTTGTGCAGCGGGCAGCCGTTGGTGGTGCAGAAGGGGTCGCCGCACTGCACGCAACGCTCCGCCTGCCGAGCCACCTGCCGGTTGTTGAAGAAACGGTAGATCTCGTCGAAGTTGTGAACCCGCGCCGTCGCCTCGGCCTTGGCCGGTTCCTCGCGGTTGGTATGGATGAAGCTCTGCATGCGGCTCCTTGATCGACCCTGGCTCAGCGGTCGTTTAGATGCTTATGATTTTGCCCTCTCCTGACTCCTGAATTCTGGCTTCTGAATTCAGAAGTTCCCTCTATCAATCCCCGTCCTTCGGGTTGAGGGGCGCCTTCATGTCCTTGGGCGTGACCATCCAGAAATAGGCCAACTCGTCCCGGTAGTTGTCGAGGATGAAACGGGCCTTGAGGCTGCGGGTGCGGTTGTGGAAACTGGTCAGGATCTTCTTGAGGTAGAGCTTGCCTTCGTTGTCGTCATCCACGTCGATGCGCTGGGCCTTGACCAGTTCCTGGTTGAGCTTGTCGATAAAGTTCTTTTTGCGGTCGTAGACGAAGGCCGCGCCGCCGGTCATGCCGGCGCCGAAGTTGATGCCGGTCTCGCCGAGGATCACCACGGTGCCCCCGGTCATGTATTCGCAGGCATGATCACCGGTCCCCTCCACCACCGCCAGAGCCCCCGAGTTGCGCACGGCGAATCGCTCCCCGGCGATACCGGCGGCGAACAGCTTGCCCCCGGTGGCGCCGTAAAGGCAGGTGTTGCCCACCGCCGCCACTCCGTCGGAATAGTTGGGAGGGACCACCACGATGCGGCCGTTGTGCATCCCCTTGCCGACGTAATCGTTGGCGGTGCCGGTAAGGAAGATGCTCACTCCCGCGGAAAGAAAGGCCCCCAGGGACTGGCCGGCGACGCCGTGGAACTTGAGATGGATCGCCTCCTTGGGCAGTCCGGCGTCGCCGTAATACTTGGCGATCTCGCCGCTGATCAGAGCCCCCACCGAGCGGTGGGCGTTGTTGATGGCCCGCTCCACCACCACTTCTTCCCGGGGCTGGCGGATCACTGCGGAAACTTCCTGCAGAATCTCCTTCTCGAACGGGTTCTGGTCCCAGGGATCGTTGCGGCGCTTGTAGAGATTCTCGCCGGGAACATGGTCAAGCAGGCGGGAGAAGTCGAACTGCCGCGCCTTGGGGCTGCTGGAGGCCTGCAGCAGCTCGACCCGCCCGATCAGCTCGCCGAGGGAGCGCACGCCGAGCTCAGCCAGGATCTCCCGCACGTCCTCGGCGACGTTGCGCAGATAGGCGACCAGCTTCTCCACCGTGCCGACGTAGTGGGCCCGCAGGTTTTCGTCCTGGGTGGCGACACCGACGGTGCAGCGGTTGAGATGGCAAACCCGCAGCAGCTTGCAGCCCAGCATCACCAGCAGCGGAGTGCCGAAGCCGTAGTATTCCGCCCCCAGGATTGCGGCCTTGACCACGTCGCGACCGATCTTCAAGCCGCCATCGGTCTGCAGTTCCACCAGCTCCCGCAGGCTGTTGGCCTTCAGGCTCAGGTGCGCCTCCGTCAGACCCAGCTCCCAGGGGTTGCCGGCAAACTTGATGGAGGTCTGGGGGGCCGCCCCGGTGCCGCCGTCGGCGCCGGAGATGATGATGCGGTCGGCGTAGCACTTGGCCACCCCGGCGGCGATGGTCCCGACCCCTTCGCTGGAGACCAGCTTGACGCTGATGCGGGCCTCGGGGTTGACCTGCTTGAGGTCGAAGATCAGCTGGGCGAGATCCTCGATGGAGTAGATGTCATGGTGGGGCGGCGGCGAAATCAGCGTCACCCCGGGGACGGTGTAGCGCAGCGAGGCGATCAGCGGCGTCACCTTCTCCCCCGGCAGCTGCCCCCCTTCCCCCGGCTTGGCCCCCTGGGCCACCTTGATCTGGATCTCTTCGGCGCTGCGCAGGTAGGCCGGGGTGACGCCGAAACGCCCCGAGGCGATCTGCTTGATCCGGCTGTTCTGCGGGCTCTTGAGACGCTCCGGCGCCTCTCCCCCCTCGCCGCTGTTGGAGCAGCCGCCAAGAATGCGCATCGCCTCGGCCAGGGCCAGGTGCGCCTCGGGAGAGATGGAACCAAGGGACATGGCCGCCGAGTCGAAACGGCGGGTGATCGCCTCCACCGGCTCCACCTCGCTCAGAGGAATCGCCTTGGCCTGCGGGTTCAGTTCCAGGAAATCCCGCACGAAGCGCTGCCCCCGGCCGGCGATCTGATCCCGGAATTTGAGATAATCCTCCCGGGTGCGGGTCTCGGCAAAGCGGTGCATGGCCAGGATCACGTCGGCGCTGAAATCGTGGTACTCGCCATCGGGGTTGTTGCGATTCTGGCTTCCCACCGCCAGGGGAT
>CAZYXS010000162.1:0-1141 GCA_964650955.1 uncultured Desulfuromonadales bacterium
TCCGAGCCGTCAACGCCTCCGTCTCCGGTGACATCTTCAATAATATAGCCCTGCAATAACTGTGTCAGTGCATTGTCAATTTCTGCCATATCGGTTCCGTCAACCACATCATCTTCGTTCAGGTCTCCGCTGTAGATTGCATAATATCCTCCTGCTACCTGAGCCTGGTTTTGTCCATATGCACGGCCTGCGGCAACACTGAAATCATAAGCCACTGTGCCTGTTCCGGAAAATGACACCAGCTGTCCGCTCCATGTTTCGATACAGTTACGATGCCTGACCACAATATAATATTCTCCCTGTAAACCAAACGGAATATCTGTCATTTCTGCTTTACCATCGGTCTCAAGCATTACATTGCTGTTTGTGTATACCACTGTATATGGAAATACCGAAGTGTGCAATGACACCTCTATCTTATCTGCTATGCCTGCTCCATATTCAGGACCGTTCTCATCTTCCGACTCACGCATCATTCCTGCCGTCATTCCGCTGCATAATCCTTCAATGAACACCTTCAGTGACAGTGTCCTCGCTGCAGGATCAGGCAATACAGTCAGGTTCAGCTGCAACGTGCTGTCACATCCCTCTGTGCTCTGGTAATATTTATAATACACTCCGCCTGTGGTGTACTGGCTTCCTTCCCATTCATACGGCAGATAAGATACATATACCTCAACATCTTCTGTTGAATGATATACAGGTTTAACGGTCAGATTGAGGCGATAAATGCTGTCGCAGCCAGCAATGCTCTGATGGCTTTCTGTATAGATGCCTGCCGATCCGTACTGATTGCCACGCCAGCTATACAAAGATCCTTCACACACTGAGGCTGTAGTGATGTTCTCATACACTGTGCCCACATTGACTGTGACTATTCCGGGTTGTCCCATACATCCATCCTTTATGGCCCTTACTTCATACTGTCCTGATTCTGCCTGGCTGACAACGCTGCTCACAATGGGATTCTGATCGGTTGAAGTGTAGCTGTTGGGTCCGTTCCACAAATAGGTAGCCCCGCTGATTGTTCCGGCTGTCAGTTGCAATACACCTCCCTCACACACCGGAGATATAACTCCTGCTGACGGCGCTGAGGGGTTTGCGTTCACTGTCGCTGTCACTGCCACACGGCTGCTGCTTA
>CAZYXS010000162.1:1241-6853 GCA_964650955.1 uncultured Desulfuromonadales bacterium
GGCGCTGAGGGGTTTGCGTTCACTGTCGCTGTCACTGCCACACGGCTGCTGCTTATACAGTCTGTTGTCGTATTCCGGCTTTCAGCATAATATACTGTTGTGCCTGAAATTACCGGTGTGGTGTAGCTTGAATTCCCCGATAACAAGGCTGTTCCTCCGCCTGATGCAGAATACCAGTCAATGGTGCAGCCTGAAGGAATATTTGACACTGATAAATTGACTGTTCCGCTTCCGCAGCGTGAGCCATTTACTGCTGTTGCCGGACCGGGGATAGTGTTCACGGTTACAGACACACTTGCGCATCCTGCACTGTAATTTCCGTTATAATTCCGGGCATAATACGTTGTAGTTACAGAAGGGTTAACTGTAACAGAATTACCTGTAGTTAAGAATGTTCCTCCGCAACTTCCGGTATACCAATAAACAGTACCCTCTGCTCCGCTTGCAGTCAGTTGTGTACTTTCTCCGGCACATAATGATGTCGAAGTAGCACTGATTGAAGTCGGATTTGAAGGGTATGTGGTGAAGTTCGATGAATTGGATGACCATGATGATGATGTGCTGTTGCAGCTGGTGGTTGCACTGACTCTGAAATTATAAGCAGTGTTGCTGCTCAACCCGCTTGCTGTGGCTGTGGTGCCGGTGGTGCTTCCGGATGTAACCGTCGTCCCCCCGGTTGTGCGCACCTCCCAGTTATAAGTTACTGTCGGGCTCCCGGCTGGTATGCCTGCTGCCCATGACAAGCTGGCTGTTGATGCTGATGTTGCTGAAGCTGTTAAACTTACCGGTACTCCGGGTGTTGTGCAGGATGAAGTCACATTGACTGTGTAATCTTCAGCTTCACCGTAGGTTGTAACATCACAGCCTGTGGGTGCTGTACTGTATCGCATGGATACACGCATGCGTGTCGGCCCTGTCAGAGCGCCCGAAGGTACTGCGATTGTCCCTGACAAAGTGCCGGGGCCGCTAATGGAACCAAGGCTGTATGTTTCTCCTGTGCTGAATGTGCAGTTTTGATCCCAGTCTATATACACTGTTGCATATTCTGTCCAGCTTGTCCCTGTCATGGATACTGTCACGGAGATAGCATAACTGGAGCCCGGAGAAACTGATGTCGAAATGCCTGTGAAATCCGAATACGTTGTGGAACCACTGTTGTTGTTTATGGTATTAAATGTCACATTACTGATCCACTCATCTGATGTGTTTGAATAACTGGTTGCACAATATGTACAGTTGACCACATTAATATAATTTGTTTTGACTTCAATATCGCTTCCAAAACTGTTGGTGGCAGTAAGAGTTATACTGTAGAGGCCGGTTTGTGAAAACTGAACCTGCGGATTCTGGGATGTGGAACTTGTGCCACTGACATAGGAAAATGATGACGGGCTGATACTCCATGACCAGCTTGTTGGGCTGCAGGTTGACTGATCTGTAAGCGTTACAGTGCTACCGAGCGTCGGATTCACATTGTTGGCAGAGAAATTCGCAACAGGTGGCACATTCCCGATTTGAATCATGTTTGGAACGACTTTCTGGTTGCTTCCGCAAACACCGGCATAGGCTGTTAAACTCACCGTGAACAGGCCATTCGTATTGTACTGATGAGTAGGATTCATATCAGTTGACGTTGTCCCATCGCCGAAATTCCATAAATACGTCAATGCATTCTGGCTGGTATTTGTGAATTGTACTGTTGAAGGAACATTACAGGAAGAAGTGATATTTGAAGTAAAATTCGCAATAACTGGATTATTCTGAACTGAAAACATTTTAATTAGTGTATCATTATTAATATTTCCATCACTTCCATTGTTGGGAGCATATGTCCTCATACGATACGTATGATTACCAAGAGAAGTTGTAAATGCAGGTAGTGTAACTGTGTCAACAGCCAGTGTCAAAAGTGATCCAGTCCAGGTATAACTCTGTTCGGCATCAGTATTGAGTCTGTAAAAAATCGTGCATGAAGTAAGCGTTGTTGAACCCATATTTCTGATAATAACTTTTGGCTGAAGGCTGACTCCAAAACAATTCACAATACTTTCAGGAGTTATGATGGCATAAGACTGAGCATCCAGTGGAATTGTAGGGTACATTACAGGAATATCAGCTTCATAAGGTATTCTATTATAAGCTGTAACAGTGATATGAACAGTTTCTCCGCCATAAACAGCTGAAAAATTAATATTAGCAACGCCTCCTGTCACAGTTCCTGTACCGATAATGACATTATTCTTTGTTAATGTAACAAAAGCATTGTTGACATTACAATTGACAGCTATGCTTGAAGCTCCGTTGAGTAATGGGGATGGATGAGTAACAGTCATTGATAGAGGAGTACTTGTCCTTACCATTAATGTGGGATCTCCGAACAACGTCCATGTTCGGGCTGTCGCCAGACGATAACTATCTGATGGGCTAAGATCCAACATATACATATTTCCACATAAGGAAATAGCTCCATATGTTCTTCTGATTTTTCCGGAAACCAGTTCACACAGCACTCTGTTAAATTCATCCTGTGCATCCATTGGAGGAACCCAGGGTTGTGAAATTGTGGACATATATACTCCAACAGCACCGGTTGGTTCCCCTGTTGAACTATGTGTTGCCTTTAACCATGCTTCAGCAAAACAATCTCCCCCAGAATATGTGAAATTCCCAACAAGACATGCGACCGACCAAATAAATGGAAGTTTTCTAACATTTGTTAATGCATTGACATTAGACACCGAATATGAACCAACACTCCATCCAGTTTCACTTCCATGATTGCAATAATTTAAAATAGAAATTCCGTTGTTTATTCTTGAGGTTATTTGTGTTGCTGTTGTGTTTGGTACCCCGGGTACACTTCCGTCATAATCCTGATAGACTGTTGTATAATTATATGCAAGAAGCCTGGCCCTAATATTATCCATATGTACATAATCAGCTTCACCTCCATCATGTCCGCCACCAGAACCTTCATTTCGCGCCATGCCCATTCCCACACTCTGCCATCCTGTAGCCATACCGGTTGCTTTTTCATATTCTAAGGTTTTTGTTACTTGTGAGTTAACATGGGCTGTTGTTGTCGCAGTGAATCTGCCGACAATCACTTCAAAGTAACTATCATTACCTGTAATATCACCATAATAATTATCTGAATACATAGTTCCTAACCCACCTGGTGCTGCTCCATAGCTGTATGTTGTTACCTGTGCATTATCGCCAACCAGCAACAGATAAGCCAGGCCGTTGGTATTATAATAATTTGTAACATAAGTCTTTATCTGTGCAGCAGTGTTTCCAATTGTTGAAACACTTACTATCTCTGTTGGAAAGCCAATCTGATTTTTCCAGTTAACATAAGGTGTCATTGCTGACATAAAATCTGGATGACAAATAACCAGCATTCTTCCTCGTTCAATTGGAGCTGTATATTTTTCAGGAGAATAATTCAGATACCTGTCCTTGTAAATATAATGAAAATCTTCAACGATTGAAGTCATTGGTTTATTCCTGTAAAATGGATTAACTGGAGCTTCCGATGACTTTGAAGTTCTAACTTTTACAACTATTTTATTATAGATTCGTAAGACTTTAGTAACCGGATTATATTGAAAAGGATATGTTATGGCAACTACACATCTGAAATCTCTGAAAATATGAGGATCTGACAACTCGGCAAGTTTTCCAGGATACCATTCATCTTGCTGATAAACTGTCCCATAAATATATGGAACTGAATCAGGATCAATCTGTCTTGAGAAATCGCCTTTTGAAGGAGCAATTTCAATATTCTGCATCTCAAAATATTCACTTTCAATTATTTCAATCTCCATATTTGCAAGGTCAGGAATGATAAGAGGAGCAGTGAGTTGAACGAGATCAGGAGAACCTGTTTCTGAAATTCTCCCTGATCGTGGTATCCCAACAACTTTTGATTTTGCTATCGGAGCATTAACGTTGGTCAGAAAATATCCGTCAAGATTATATTCAACAACTGACTCTTCGATGTTACTACTAATAAGTCTGGGGATAAAATCTGACGCTTCACTTTTATTAATATCATACCATTGTGACTGGGCAAAGCCAAATTCCAATAAAATTATTAAGCAAAGAAATGTATAAATTTTCTTCATTTCATTATGATTTAAATACATTGTTAAGAATTAACAAGCAAATATATGTATATTTTCTAAAAAATGATAGAAAACCAGAATATTTTTAATTTAATTTTAATTTTATAAAATATTTTAAATCAATAAACTATAAAAAAAACGCCCGTTTCATCGGGCGCTTTTCTCAATTAAAACATACTACTCCTTCACTACTCTTGTTTTATTTATTTTATCTTTTGTAACAGTCTGCAAAACATAAATTCCATTGGCAACTCCATGTAAATCAACATCAAAACTATTTACACCTGACTGAGCCACTTCTGTTCCGGAAAGAATACATTTACCATTTAAATCAAATAACATCCATTGGATATTTGCCTCTTCATCCTGGTATATCTGAATGTTCATTTCACTGAAAGCTGGATTTGGATAAACTACAACATTATTCTCATGTAATGCCGTTGCTTCCATCTCCTTATTTAAAGTAAATGCTCTCCAGTTTGTAACTCCCCAGGAAACTTCGGAATAACGAACTACTAGCCTGTATTCATATTGCATGCCAGGGACCAGATTTGTAACAGTTCTTGTGTTTGTATTTGCATAATAACTACTAAAATTTGTATTATTTAGCAACCTTATCTGCAGATAGTAATCAGAAGCATCAGGATTTGTAACAGGATTCCAGTAAAATTTATAATTGCCTGAACTTACATTAACGAAGTTAATGGGAATGTAATTTGAAATTACAGTATATGAATTTGTCCAAAGAAAAGAAACTTCATTATAGCGGGGACAAATCCTGAAATTATATGTAACACCTTCTTCCATACTTCCCATTACAGCTGAATTTGATACAAAGTATCCCTTTGTTATCCAGTTTGCATCTGTTTCCTTCTTGTATTGTAATATATATGAAGATGTATTATCAAGGGCCGTCCATTCAACTATAAATTTTGTGCCAATATCATAGGATGTTGAAAACTGAATTAATTTAGCTGTGAAAAAGATTGGAGCATAATATGAGTTCCATTCCTGCCATACTGATCCAATTCGATGCTTTATTTGAAGCTCATACTGATCACCAGGAGTTAAACCTGCTATGTTTCTAAAAGTTTGTGTTGATTGGTTAACCAGTACCCATGTTCCTGAAGGTAATTTCCTGTATCTTAACTGATAGAAATTTGCACCTGGTATAGTTAGCCAGTTTGCCTGTATGTTATTTCCATTATTCTTACTTATCCAGAATGTTTGTGAAGGTAATACAGTAAGATTTAACTGAATAATACTGTCACATCCATGTATTGTTTGGAAAGTTGCTAAATATGTGCCCTCAGTATTATAACTGATGCCGTTCCATATTAAAGGCAATTGATTATCATAGACTGACACATTTTCAATAGAAAAATAAACCGGATTCACAATTAAATTTAAAGTGAAATTTACACTACAGCCGTATTGGGTCTGTCCGTAACTGTAATATGTCCCAGCTGCTGTGTATGT
>CAZYXS010000163.1:0-6846 GCA_964650955.1 uncultured Desulfuromonadales bacterium
GTGGGGGAAGTAGGATGACAAACGGGCGGCCGGAAACGGTCGCCCGTTTGCTTTGGTGCACAGACGGTGTATGATAGTGCGCAATGTGTGTCTGACGAATGGAGCTACGAATTTGCATGGATTTTCGCACCACCCTGCAGCAACTGGTTCGCTCCTTCGACGAAGAGCTGATCAGCTATGCCTTGATCGGCGGCTACGCCATCGGTTTGTGGGGGGTGGCGCGAGGCACGGTCGACATCGACTTTCTCGTCTTGCGCGACGATCTACCGCGCCTCGACCGGATCATGGTCCAGTGGGGTTTCACCCCGATCTATCGTTCCGAAAACGTCAGTCAATATCGCTCCCCCGCTGGCAGCATCGACTATCTCCATGCCTTCCGCCACCACTCCCTGGCGATGCTCGGCCGGGCGGTCGAACGGACGATCTTCGCTGGCGAGGTCGTAGTGCGGGTGCTTCGCCCGGACGACCTCATCGGCATGAAGATCCAGGCTATCGCCAACGATCCGCAGCGCACAGCACTCGATCGCTACGACATCGAGGAGTTGCTGCGCCTGCACGGCGCCACCCTCGACTGGCAGTTGGTTGAGGTATATTTCGGCCTCTTTGATATGGCCGACCTCTTTAGGGAGCTGAAGAGCAAATATGCGCCTCACTGACCAAGAAAAAGCCGACCTGCGCGCACTGAAGGACTCCCCAGAATTGAGAGCCGACCTGGCTCGCTTGCGGCAGAGTCACCGGGACGACTTTCTGGTCGACGGGGCAATCGATGCTGACCGGGTCACCGAGGCGCTGACACTCTACAGCGAGTTTGTGGGGGAGAGGCCGAAGCGGGCCTTTGTCGAGCGGGTGATGAAGTTGTAGGGAGCAAAATTTATAACTATCCCCAATTCAGCACCCACACGCAATAATCAGCGGCCCGACTTTGCGGGGACGTTCCTCGACAACTGGGTGACCATGGCGCTAAAAACCGAGTTGGAGCCGATGAAGAAAGTGGCCCGGATGCTGCGCAGCCAGTGAGACCTGGGATGGAATCCATCATGACCAGAAAAGAAATCACAACTTTTCTTTCGGAACACAAGGACGATCTCGCCCGTCGATTCGGCGTACGGAAAATCGGTCTATTTGGCAGCTTCGCGCGTGATGAGGCCAGGCAGGACAGCGATATCGATATTGCTGTGGAGTTGAGTCAAGAAAACATTTCCGACAACTTTTTCGGCGTGCTCCACTACCTCGAAGATCATTTGCCCCATAAAATCGATCTCGGGATTGAATCCAGCCTGAGACCGGAAATCCGGGAGAGGGTCCGCAAGGAAATCATCTATGTCTGAAAGAGACTATTTCCTTTACCTGCGGGACATTCTGGAGTCGATCTCGGCGGTTGAATCGTATCTTGTCGGTTTCGACCGTGACGCCCTGGTGGGTGACCGCAAGACCTGGTCCGCAACGATCAGGGAAATGGAAATCATCGGCGAAGCTGTCGGCAAACTGCCAGACCAGATCAAAATGGCCCATCCCGAGGTCAATTGGAGAGCCCTCAAGGATTTCAGGAATGTCCTGGCGCATCAATATTTCGGCATCAACGCCGACCTCGTATGGGACATCGCCCATAACAAGCTTCCAGTCCTGAAAAGACAGATCGAGGCCATTGCCGAACAGCAGAGCCCTTGAGGATACGAAAGCCGGCTCGCTGCTCCCAACCCCTCCGCGCCCCACCTGTGGCCCCCTTTCTCACCCCGGCTCCGCCAGCAGCAACCGGTTTTTCGGCGTAATCTCCGCCGGAATCGTCTGGGTCACCACCTTGTAGCCCGCCGCCTGCAAGCGCATGGCCCGGGTCACATCCATGGCCAGCGGGCCATCCAGCCACCCCCGCAAGTCCCCACAGTCGCCGTTCTGCAGATCGTGGCAACAGGGGAGCACCGCCACCCGCGCCCGGGCCGCAATCGCCAGGCCGATGACCCGGTCGGTCAGCCCGCCACAGGCATGCACCGAAACCACCAGGTCATCCGTCGTCAGTGCCACGGCATCGATTGCTCCGCATTGCAGTTCCACCCGGCCTCGCAATCGCGGCCAACTTGCCTCGAGCACCGTCTGCAGTTTGGCGGCACTCTCCGGCAACGCCCGGTCGACGCCGAGGGCCCGGGGGGAGCTGTCGTCGAGCAGCAGCAGAATGCTGGCGAGCAGACCGTGGCCGCAGGCCAGATCGACGACCCGGCCGCCACGGAATCGCCGCCGCAGCCGCCGCGCCACCTCCCAGGCCTCGTACAGCTCCTTGCGCGGCAGGCAGCCGGCGTGGCAGACGGCGCGGGCGATGCGCTCGAACAGGGTCTCCCCGGGAAAACGGGGGAGCTGGCGATCGGTCAGGCGGTTGCGGGATGATTGATCCATGGCAATCTCCGTAAGGGGGGGTGGTGCCGGAGCAGGATAAACCAAATCCGCCGGCAAGCAAACCGCAAGACCATGGCTGAGGAATTCCGCGGACTCTTTGCTCAACGCACCAAGCGGCCAAGCGGTGCCCTTGGCAGTGCTCGCCTGCCAGATCGACCCCTTAGCCATTGCCCCCTCAGGGGGGAGTATGGTATAGCTGCAGCGTACCTGAACCGCAGGGAGCCCCCTGCGGTTTTTTTTGACCGCAGAAAGAGAGTCTTCATCATGCTCAGCACCACCAATATCAGCCTGGCCTACGGCAAACGGGTCATCTTCAAGGACGTGAACATCAAGTTCGTGCCGGGGAACTGCTATGGCCTGATCGGCGCCAACGGCGCCGGCAAGTCGACCTTCCTCAAGATCCTGGCGGGGCTGTCCGAACCCGATTCCGGCACCGTGAACGTCGGTCCCCGGGAGCGGATCGCCTTCCTGCAGCAGGACCAGTTCGCCTTTGACGACTACACCGTCTTCAACACCGTCATCATGGGCCATCCCCGGTTGTACGAGGTGATGACCGCCCGGGAGGCGATCTACGCCAAGACCGAGTTCACCGAGGAGGACGGCATCCGCTCCGCCGAACTGGAGGCCGATTTCGCCGAGATGAACGGTTACGAGGCGGAGGCGGAGGCGGCGGTCCTGCTGAGCGGCCTGGGGATTTCCGAAGAGCTGCGCCACAAGCCGATGCGGGAGCTGGAGGGGGGCGAGAAGGTGCGGGTGCTGCTGGCCCAGGCCCTGTTCGGCAACCCGGAGATCCTGCTGCTGGATGAGCCGACCAACCACCTGGACCTGAAGACCATCGCCTGGCTGGAGGATTTCCTGGCCCGCTTCACCAACACGGTGATCGTGGTCTCCCATGACCGGCACTTCCTCAACCAGGTCTGCACCCATGTGGCGGACATCGACTTCGGCCGCATCCAGGTCTACGTGGGCAACTACGATTTCTGGTACCAGGCCAGCCAGCTGACCCTGAAGCAGAAGCAGGACGAGAACCGGAAGGTTGCCGACAAGGCGGCCGAACTGAAGGAGTTCATCCAGCGCTTCAGCTCCAATGCCTCCAAGGCCAAGCAGGCCACCTCCCGCAAGAAGCTGCTGGAGAAGCTGACCGTGGAGGAGATGCCGGTGTCGTCCCGCAAGTACCCCTTCGTGGTCTTCAAGCCGGAGCGCCCCTGCGGCGACGTGATTCTGGAAATCAGCAACCTCTCCAAAGAAGTGGAGGGCGTACAGGTGTTCAAGGACCTGAGCCTGATGGTGGGCAAAGGGGACAAGATCGCCTTTGTCGGCGGCAACAGCCTGGCCAAGACCACCCTGTTCCAGATCCTGGCCGGCGAACTGGAGCCCGATGCCGGTTCCTTCCGTTGGGGGGTGACCATCACCAACGCCTACTTTCCCAAGGAGAACCGCAGCTATTTCGCCAACGACCTGAACCTGATCGAGTGGCTGGGGCAGTTCGCGCCCCCCACGGAAGGGGAGAGTTTTGCCCGGGGTTTTCTCGGCCGGATGCTCTTCTCCGGAGACGAGGCGACCAAGAAGGCGTCGGTCCTCTCCGGCGGCGAGCGGGTCCGCTGCATGCTGGCGCGGATGATGCTGCTCGGCGCCAATGCCCTGGTGCTCGACGAGCCGACCAACCACCTCGACCTGGAGTCGATCACTGCCCTGAACAACGGCCTGATCGCCTTCCCCGAGGTGGTGCTGTTCGCCTCCCACGACCACGAGTTCGTCAGCACCCTCGCCAACCGGATCGTGGAGTTCACCCCCGGCGGGATCATCGATCGGAAGATGGGCTTCGATGACTACCTGGAGAGCGCCGAGGTGTCCCGGGAGCGGGACCGCCTCTGGCAGGGGCACGGCGACTTGCGGCTGTAACCGGAGATTGAAAAGGGCGACCGAGTTGGTCGCCCTTTGAATTCGGCTTGAGCGATGCTGTGGCTACTTGCACCGGGCCACGACACCGATTTCCTGGCGGAAGGTCGGCAGGCAGGCGGCTTCCACGGAGTCAAACCCCATCTCCCGGATTCTCTCGAGCAGTTCGGGGATGCGCTCCACCAGCGCCCATTCGTTGAGCTTGAGGGTCATGAACATCCCCCGCAACCCCCGACGGTAGCGGGGGACGATGCGGGCCAGATGATGCACGGCCATGGGGGCCGACACCCCCATGTCGACCACGATCCAGTCGACGGCGGCGGGGAATTGCTCCCGGCGCAGCTGTTCGATCAGGCAGCGGTGCTGCTGGAAGGGCGCCTGGCGCAGGCGCTCCGGCAGGACCACGGGCTGGGGGTCGACGGAGCAGACCCGGAGGCCCCGATCGAGCATGGCCAGGGTGGCGCCGCCGGGGGCACAGCCGATCTCGAGAACCGACTCCCCTTTTTTCGGGGAAAGGCCGGACCAGCGGATCATCTCCTCCAGCTTGGCCCAGGCGCGGGACGGCACATCGGCCGGGGCGGGAAGCTCCCAGGCGCCGCCCGGGAGCGGCCCCCGCTCCCGGGTATGCCGGTGCCAGCCCAGAACCCAGGGTTCTCCCGGCCGCACCACCACATCGACGACCACCTCCCCGAGGGCCGGTTCCGCGAAGCGGACCCGCTCCCCCCAGCAGGCACGAATGTCCTCCTGCACCCGCTGCACTTCCGCCTGCCAACGGTTTTGCACCGTGTCCGGCACCTGCCCTTTCGGCCCGGCTTCCCCGGCCATCACCTGCACCACCGGTTTTTCGGCAAGCTCCAGAGCGCGGGCCAGGTCCTGGGGGGAGGCGCAGAAGCCGAGGGACAACCCCCAGGTGCGAATCAGGGGATGGGGACGGGAAAAGTTTGCCTCGATGGGCTCCTCGACCTTGTAGGTGACCAGGCCGGGGCGGGAAAAGGCTGCTCGCCAGTCGCGATACTCAAGCATCCAGCGGCGCAGGACCGCTTCTGCGCCGACTGCGCAGGTGGTCAGGATAAAAGGCACGATTCCTCCTTGGGAACGGTCAACGGAATGCCGGCTGAACGGTCTTTTCCGGATGGCTTTTGTTTTTCCTGCCGGGGTGCTAAAAAGGAGTGTCGACCTCCCGTCAGGTTGTCAAAATATATCCGTCATCCCTTGCCTGTCGATCAGAATCGCCGCAAGGCGGAAAAATGATCTTCGCAAACGCCTGGGCCCAGCGCGAATTCGAAACCGTCGAGAAACCGGGAGAGCCATCCTTGAAACTGCTGATGATCTACACCGACCGTTTTGCCTGGCGCACGGCCGAAAAGGGGCTGGAAAGCGCCCCCGAGATTAGTGAAGAGCGACAGCTTGAAGGGGTTTTGGTCGGCTGGATCCACGCCGAGGCGCAGGACGAGGCGGAAGCCGGCAAGATCGAAACCAAGCTGGTGAAGAACCTCAAGTGGGGGGCGCGCAAGAACGAAACGACCCGTATCGTCCTCCACTCCTTCTCGCACCTGGCCGAAACCAAGGCCTCGCCGGAATTCACCAAGGCCCTGCTTGACCGCGCCGAGGCCCGCCTGCAGGCCGCGGGCTACGAGACCTGGCAGACTCCTTTCGGTTATTTTCATGACCTGGAACTGGCTGCGCCAGGCAAATCCACGGCCCGGATTTTTTCGAGCTTCTAGAGTTGCGCTGCAGGGGCATTTCCGCGTAAAACCAGTTCAACATTGAAAATCCGCGCCGACTCATCAGACCGGCCGCAAGAAAGGCCCGCCGATGTCAGACCTGTTGACCCTGTTCGTCAACGTCTTTCTCAAAATCTTCATGATCCTGACCCCCTTTTTCGTCATGTCGGCGTTTCTCGCCATGACCAAGGACGAAACCCCGGCAGAGCGCCAGCGCATCGCCCAGAAGGTCACGGTGGCGGTGACCCTGACCTGCTTTGCCCTGTTCCTGTTCGGGACCTACATCTTCGCCCTGTTCGGCATCACCCTCGACGCCTTCCGCATCGGCGCCGGGGCGGTGCTGTTCATCTCGGCGGTGGGGATGATCCAGGGAAAAACCGCGGTCTCCCCCCAGGAAACCCGCGAGGATATCGCGGTGGTTCCCCTGGCGATTCCGATCACCGTCGGCCCGGGGACCATCGGCGCCCTGCTGGTCATGGGCGCCAGCCTGAACACGGTCCGGGAAAAATTCACCGCCAGCCTGGCCCTGCTCTGCGCGGTGCTCGCCGTCGGCGGCCTGCTGTTCGCCTCGGGGCGCCTGGAAAAGATCCTCGGCCAGCAGGGGCTGACCATCCTCACCAAACTGACCGGCCTGTTCGTCTCGGCCATCGCCGCCCAGATTTTCTTTACCGGGTTGAAGAATTTCCTGAGCTGATCGCGGCATGGGGGAAGGATTGACGAGCCCTGGAGGCGTTATGCTATTGCAGTTGCAACCACCACTGCTGCCATGACCAACGACACCTTGTTCACCTATCGCCCCATCGGTTTCCTTCGCTCCCCCTACGCTCGCCGCATCGAC
>CAZYXS010000164.1:0-6830 GCA_964650955.1 uncultured Desulfuromonadales bacterium
TCAGAATCCCCACCAGCAGCCGCATTCCCTTCATCCTTGACCTCCTTTTTCCCCGCCTTTTGGGTTCCCCCCTACTATAGCCCCAAGCACCCCCTGCTCACAACAGCGTCCGCAGCACCGCGAGAACACGCTCGACCTCCCCTTCGCTGTTGTAGTAATGGGGCGAGGCCCGCAGCAGGGTTGGATGGGGGTGGAGGCGGGAGCTGACCGGGTTGGCCGTGGGAGGCACCACCGCGAGATGGATGCCCCGGTCGGCCAGTTCCCGGGCGAGGGTTTCGGCCGGCCGCTGCCGGGCGGAGAAGGTGACGATGCCGCACAGCTCGCGGCCGCGGTCGGCCACCGCGATGCCGTCGAGGGCGGCCAGGCCGGCCCGCAGCTCGGCGGCCAGGGCGCCGACGCGGGCCGCAATGGCCTCGAGCCCCCACTCCCAGGCGTAGTCGATGGCCAGGCCGAGGGCCAGCTGGGCGGCGTAGCTGCGCTCCCAGCACTCGAAGCGGCGGGCGTCGGGGCGCAGGCGGTAGTCGTCGCAGCCGATCAGCTCGGCGGCGTGGTGGTTGAGCTGGCTCGGCTCCAGCTCCTCGAGCAGCGCCCGTCGCACGTAGAGCAAACCGCTCCCCCGGGGGCCGCGCAGGAACTTGCGGCCGGTGCCGCAGAGCAGATCGCAGCCGAGTTCCTCCACATCGACGGGGAGCTGGCCGAGGGACTGGCAGGCGTCGAGAAGGTAGGGGATGCCGGCGGCGCGGGCGACGCGGCCGACCTCGGCCGCCGGGTTGACCAGTCCCCCGCCGGAGGGGACGTGGGTAAGGCAGATCAGCCTGACCCGGGCATCGACGAGGCGCTCCAAGGCGGCGACGTCGATCTGCCCCGCCGCGTCGTCGGGCACCCAGACGATCTCCACCCCCCGCCGCCGCGCCTGGTGCAGCAGGGCCACCAGGTTGCTGCCGTATTCGGCGCTGCCGGCGAGAATGCGGTCGCCGGGGCGCAAGGCGCAGGCGTAGAAAGCGGCGCTCCAGGCCCGGGTGGCGCTCTCGGCGAAGGCGATTTCATCGGCGGCGCAGCCCAGCAGCCGGGCGGCCGCAGAGTAGAAATGCTCCAGCTCCGCGGCCCGGCGGGCCATTACCTCGTACCCCCCCTGCAGCTCCTCCTGGCGCAGGTAGCCGTAGAGGGCGTCGGCCACCGGGGCCGGCGGCAGCGCCGCCCCGGCGTTGTTGAGGTGGATCACCTCCCCGCAGCCGCGGGTGTCGCGGCGGGCCCGGTCGAGGTCGAAGGAGGAGGCCATCAGCCCAACCGCTCCCAGACCGTCACCTCGGCCACGCAGTGCTGGAACTTGCGGGCCGTCTCGCGAATGACGAATTCCAGATCCCGCGCTTCACCCAACTGGCGGAACCAGGGGGACAACTGCTCCTGCAGCCCCTCCAGGGTGGTGAAGGGCTCGCCGGCGCGGCGCAATCCACCGACCCAGTGTTGTTTCCTGGTGAACTCCTCCAGCCAGGTGTAGGGGGAGGCGATGACCAGCAGGCCGCCGGGATTGACCCGTTCGTGGATGGCGCCAAGAAAGCGCGCCGGGTCGTAGAGGCGGTCGAGGAGGTTCGCCGCAAGCACCAGGTCGTAATCGGAGAACTGGGGCTTGAGGTTGTGGGCATCCCCCTGGAAGAATTCGAGCTTCTTCCCGAGACCGGCGAGGCCGAGGTCGGCCAGGCGCTGTTCGTGGAAGGAGACGATCTCCCCCTCTTCGGTGAGCTGGTAGTGGATCAGCCCCTTCTCCTGCAACTGGTGGGCGATGCGGATGAAGCGGGCGGAGAAGTCGATGCCGGAGACGAAATCGAAGTGCCGCGCCAGCTCGAAACTGGCCCGCCCCACCGCGCAGCCGAGGTCAAGAGCCCGCCGTTTCGGCCGCTCGCCCATGGCGGCGAGGCAATGCCGCACCAGGCTGACCGGGAAGTTGCCGACGCCGAACTTGTCCGGGCCGTAGTGGGCGTCGCAGTACTGGGCCACGGCGACATCGGTCTCGTACATCGCCTGGGGAGGCTCGATGGGCTGGGTGGCCCGGACGTAGCGCAGGCCGGCATGCTGGAAAAAGTGGCGGCGGAAGGCGTAGCGGCTGTCGCGGGTCGCCTCGTTGCCGGTGGAGATCCAGCTCCCCCCCTTGATCAGGTTGTGCTGGGTGTCGAAGGTCGGGGTCGAAAAATCGTCGTAGTAGGGATGGACCTCGAAGCCGTCGAAGCCGGTGATGGGGGTTTCGGTCCACTGCCAGACATTGCCGATGACATCAAAAAACTCTCCGAAGGCAAAGCGGGTCACCGGGCAGGAGGAGGCCCAGTGCTCGAGGTTGAGGTTGCCCGGGGCCCGCTCCCAGTCGGGCTGGTCGGGGATCTGGTGCAGATCCCGCAGCCGGTACCACTCATCCTCGGTGGGGAGGCGGATCGGTTCGCCGCTCTGCTGCGCCTTCCAGTTGCAGAAGGCCTTGGCTTCCAGGTAGTTGACCTCCACCGGCCAGTCCCAGGGCATGGGAATCTCCCGGGCCATGGTGCGCAGGCGGTACGCGCCGTCCCCTTCGATCCAGAACAGCGGCCGCTGCGCCCCGGAGAAGCCGAGCCAGCGCTGCCCCTCCTCGGTCCAGTACCCGGGGGTGCGGTAGCCGCCGGCCTCCACGAATTCCCGGTATTCGCCATTGCTGACCAGGTACCTGCTGGCCGCGAAGTCCTCCACCACGAAGCGGCGGCGGCCGAATTCGTTGTCCCAGCCGTAGAGGGGATGGTCCCTCCCCTTGCCCAGCCGCACCTCACCGCCGGCCACCGGCAGCAGTTGGTTGCGCGGCGCCGCGCCCGATTCGCTGCAGATCTCCCACAGGGGGAGTTGGCGCACCTGGTCGAGGGGCAGCCGGCGAATGATCACCGAGGAGGTTTCCAGGTGGATGCGGGAGTGCTCGATGCCCATCAGGATCGCCCACCAGGGGTGGTGCCAGTCGATGGGCAGGGTCAGCGGCAGGGTCTCGATCAGGCCGTCCACCAGCTCCCGCACCTGCTGGCGATAACCCTTGACCTCGGCCACCGTCGGCCAGTCGTAGTGGGCCTCGTCCAGGTCATCCCAGGACATCTCGTCGACACCGACGGCGAACATCGCCTCGTAGCCGGGGTTGATCCGTTCGCTGATGAGCTTGGCGATGATCAGCTTGTTGATATAGAAGGCAGCGGTGTGGCCGAGATAGAAGATCAGCGGATGGCGCAGGGGCTCGGGGCGCAGGTAGAAGGCGGCGTCGTTGGCCAGGGTGTCGTAGAGCTGCTCGTCAAGGCGGTAGGATTTATGGAAATAGTCGCGGATTTCCGCCCTCTTCTGCTCCGGCGTCCCCTGGTTGAGAATGATGGTGCGGGTGTTGCGCAGGTCCATGCTCTCCTCCCCGGTTACGGATGGTCGATGAGGCTCCATTATAACAACCGGCGCCGCTGATTTCATCCCCGGGGGGCGCGCGGCGCCCGCGCTTTTCTGTTGTCACCCCGGCCGGGCGATGCTGTAATGGCTGGTTCCAACGCCAATACAACAAGGAGGATGCCATGCGGATCGCCATCGTCGGGGCCGGAGCCCTCGGCCTCTATTACGGGGCCCTGCTGCAGCGGGGCGGGGAGGAGGTCCACTTCCTGCTGCGGCGCGACTACGACGCCATCACCCGCACCGGCCTCAAGGTCTTTTCCATCCACGGCGACTTCACCCTGCCGCAGGTCCGGGGCTACCGCCGCAGCGAGGAGATCGGCCCCGTCGACCTGGTGGTGGTGGGGCTGAAGACCTTCTCCAACCACCTCTATCCCCAGCTGATCGCCCCCCTGCTCGGGCCGCAGACCCGGATCCTGACCCTGCAGAACGGTCTCGGCAACGAGCAGACCCTGGCCGAGCTGTTCGGCCCCCAGCGGGTCATCGGCGGCATCGCCTTTCTCTGCTCCAACCGCGGGGAGCCGGGGGAAGTGCATCACCTCAACGCCGGCCGGATCGTCCTGGGGGAATACGCCCCCCGGGACCCGCAGGGGCTGGAGGCACTGGCGGCCATGTTCCAGCGGGCCGGGGTCGACTGCAAGACCACCGACGATCTGCTGCGCACCCGCTGGGAGAAGCTGGTCTGGAACATCCCCTTCAACGGCCTGAGCGCCCTGCTGCTGCAGCCGGTCAACCGGCTGCTCGAACCGGGCCCCTGCCGGGTGCTGGTGCGGGAGTTGATGCTCGAGGTGATCGCCGGCGCCAACGCCCAAGGGCTGCTGCGCCCCATCCCCGCGGCCTTCGCCGAGGCCATGCTCGAATTCACCGACAACATGGGGGAATACCGCCCTTCCATGCAGATCGACCGGGAGGAAGGGCGGCCGCTGGAAATCGCCTCCATCTTCGACGTGGCCCTGGCCGACGCCCAGGCCCGGGGTGTCTCCATGACCCGGGTCGCCATGCTCGCCACCCTGCTCAAGCAGGTGGCCCCCTGATGCGGCGCAGTGCGGTGCAGCGGCGGGTGGTGTTCGCCCACGGCAAGGAGAGCGGGCCGCGGGGGATCAAGATCGAGGCCCTGAGCCACATCGCCCGCGGGGCCGGCTGGCTGCCGTCGGCACCGGACTTCAGCGGCCTCGACGACCCGGCACGGCGCGTCGAGCGGCTGCTCGAAGCAGTCTCCCCCGGCGGGCCCCTGGTGCTGGTCGGCTCGAGCATGGGGGGCTACGTGGTCACCGCCGCCTCCCGGCAGCTGCAGCCGGTTGGGCTGTTTCTGCTGGCCCCGGCCTTCGGCATGCCCGGCTACCCCGCCGCCGACCGCGACCCGGAACCGGTGGCCGAGCACTGCCTGGCCATCCACGGCTGGCGCGACGGGGTGGTCCCACCGGCCCAGGTCATCGCCTGGGCCGAGCGCTATCGCCGCGAACTGCTGCTGGTGGACGACGACCATCTCCTGCGCGACAGCCTGCCGCTGCTGGAGCGGCGCTTCGCCGAATTTCTCGCCCTTCTCGACCCCGCCCCCCGCCGCAACCTGGTACCGCTGCTGGCCTGAGCGCCAGCCCCCTCAGGAGGGGGAGGCCCCCGTCGCTACGCCCAAGCCAGATCGCCCCGACCCTCCGCAGCGCAGCCACCACCTTGGCTTCCTTCAAGAACAGCACAGCCTGCCCGGAAGGGGGCAGGCTGCGTTAACATCTCACCAGCGGCGGAAATGGGGGCTGGGCCAGAAGGGATAAGGATCGTACCAGGGGTCGTACCAGTAGAAGGGGCGGTAGGGGTAATAGGAGCCGGGGGGCAGCCGGTAATCCTGCTCCCGCGGCCAGAGGTAGAGTTCCCCCAGGTTCAGCAGGGGATAGCGGTAGTCGATGCCCCCCAACGGCCGGGATTCGATGCCCGCGAACTGCCCGGTCAGGGTGACCAACCGCCCCTTGGTGTAGAGTTCGGGATCGAGCACGCGGGTGGTGCGTGCCAGGAAGCGGCCGCTGGTCTCGTCCGGCGTTTGCGGGCGGTCGCCGCGGTCCAGTTCGTAGCGTAGCACCTCCAGGGTGCTGCCGTCCTTGGCCAGCTGGGTGTCGACGATCATCCCCCCGAGCAGGAAGGTTTTCCCCCGAAAGCCCTCGGGATGCTCCAGCAGGCGGGGGAAGTCGGCAAAGGGCTCGGCGGCGAACCGTGCCTCCTTGGACAGGGGACTGACACACCCCCCCAGCAGCAATCCAAGTACCAGCATTGCGATCCAACGGGTTTTTTCGGCCATCCTGCACCTCCCCGATCCTGACCTGTTCTTCTTAGGTCCAGTCTAGCCCCCCTGGGGAGGGGATGCAACCGCCCCCCTTCAGGTCGCAGGGTTGCGGCGCAACAGCTGGAGAAAATCCTCCCCGTAGCGGGCCAGCTTGGCCTGACCGACCCCGTTGACCATGTGCAGCTCGGGGAGGCTCTGCGGGCGGGTGGCCACCATTTCCAGCAAGGTCGCGTCGTTGAAGACCACGAAGGGGGGAACGCCGTCCCGTTCCGCCAGGGTTTTGCGCAGCCGCCGCAACTCCTGGAACAGGTCCTCCTCCCCCCCCGGCAGCCGCCCTCCCTGCTTTCCACCCCCTTTGGCCCGGGTCAGGCGCGGTTTGAGCCGGGGCAGCTGCAGGGTCTCTTCGCCCCGCAGCAGCGGCCGCGCCTGCGGCGTCAGGCGCAGCACCCCGTAGCTCCCCAGGTCCTGCTCCAGCAGCCCGCGGTGAATGAGCTGCCGCAGCAGGTCGGCCCAGTACTCCCGGCTCTGGCCCGCCCCCAGGCCGTGGGTGGAGAGCCGGTCGTGCCCCAATTGCAGAATCCGTTCGGTGCGCGCACCGCACAGCACGTCCACCACGTGGCCGACGCCGAAGCGCTGGCCGACCCGATAGACGCAGGAAAGGGCCTTGCGCGCCGCCTCGGTGGCATCGACCAGCACCGGCGGATCGAGGCAGATGTCACAGTTGCCGCAGTCCTGCTCCAGTCGCTCGCCAAAATAGCCCAGCAACACCCGCCGCCGGCAGCTCTGGGTATCGGCGAAGCCGACCATGGCCTGAAGCTTGTGCAGGTCGATGCGCCGCTGCTCGGCATTGCCCCCCTGCTCGATCAGGGCCCGGGCTATGGCGATGTCGCCGTAGCCGAACAACAGCAGGGCCTCCGCCGGGGCGCCGTCGCGACCCGCCCGCCCGGTCTCCTGGTAATAGCTCTCGATGTTTTTCGGCAGGTCGTAATGGACCACGAACCGGACGTTGGACTTGTCGATGCCCATGCCGAAGGCGCCCGTCGCCACCACCACCCGCACTTCGTCCTGCCGGAAAGCCTCCTGCACCCTCGCCCGCTCGGCGTCGGGCAGCCCGGCGTGATAGGCCGCTGCC
>CAZYXS010000165.1:0-6804 GCA_964650955.1 uncultured Desulfuromonadales bacterium
CGGTGGGACTTGCACCCACAAGAGTGCGCCCATGCTGGGCGCACAACGAAAAAAGGGGCCGCGTCGGCGGCCCCTGGCAGGAATCGGTGCAAGTGGACTAGATTCAGTCGAGCAGGTCGACGATGCGGGCGGCCATGCCGGTGTAGCTTGCCGGGGTCATCTCCAGCAGCCGCTGCTTGTCGGCCTCGTCCAGCTCGAGTCCGGCGATGAAGGTGCGGATGGTGTCGCGGTCGATTCGCTGGCCGCGGGTGAGTTCCTTGAGCTTTTCGTAGGGGTTGGCGATGCCGGCCTTGCGCATCACGGTCTGGATCGGCTCGGCCAGCACTTCCCAGGCCTGGTCGAGGTCGTCGGCCAGGTTCTGCTCGTTGAGCTTGAGCTTGCCCAGCCCCTTGAGGGTGGCGTGGTAGGCGATCATGCTGTAGCCGAACCCAACCCCCATGTTGCGCAGCACCGTGGAGTCGGTGAGGTCGCGCTGCAGGCGGGAGATGGGGAGCTTGGCGGCGAGGTGGCCGAAGATGGCGTTGGCCAGGCCGCAATTGCCTTCGGAATTCTCGAAGTCGATCGGGTTGACCTTGTGCGGCATGGTGGAGGAGCCGATCTCCCCCTTGACCGTCTTCTGGCCGAAGTAGGCCATGGAAATGTAGGTCCAGATGTCGCGGTTGAGGTCGATGAGGATGGTGTTCCAGCGGGCCAGGGCGTCGAACAGCTCGGCCATGTAGTCGTGGGGCTCGATCTGGGTGGTGAAGAGGTTCTGCTTCAGCCCCAGCTCCTGCTCGATCACCCGCTGGGCCAGGGCCGGCCAGTCGACCCCGGGATAGGCGGAGAGATGGGCGTTGAAGTTGCCGACGGCGCCATTGAGCTTGCCGAGGATCTCCACTGCGGCGATGCGGGCGCTCTGCTGCTGCAGGCGGGCGGCGAACACCGCCAGCTCCTTGCCGATGGTGGTCGGCGAGGCGGTCTGGCCGTGGGTGCGGGCCAGCATCGGCACCTCCTTGAACTGCCCGGCCAGGCGCTTGAGGACGGCGACGATCTCCCCCTGCAGCGGGGTGAGGGCGGCGAGGCCGTCCTGCAGCATCAGGGCGTGGGAGAGGTTGTTGATGTCTTCGGAGGTGCAGGCGAAGTGGATGAACTCGCTGATCGACTCCAGCGGCGAGCCGGCCAGCTGGCGCTTGAGGTAATATTCCACCGCCTTGACGTCGTGGTTGGTCTCGGCCTCGATGGCCTTGATCTTCTCTGCCTCGGCGGGAGTGAAGCGCTCGACGATGTCCCGCAGCAGCAGTTCTTCCTCCGCGGTCACTGCCCGGCACTCGGGGATGCCGGGCTCGGCGCACAGGGCGAGCAGCCAGAGCACCTCCACCTTGACCCGGGCGCGCAACAGGGCGTATTCGGAAAAGCAGTCGATCAGGGGGGTGACCTTCGAGGCATAACGCCCGTCGGGACTCCTCTATATTTTGATCGTGACGGCGGCAATTTAGCGCAGTCGCGGCGATTGTGCAACCCCGCAGCGCCCCCCAGGGGGTTGACAAGTCCCCGCGGCTGCCGCATTAGTAGGGCACACCCCCAGCCCCCAGGAGATTTCATGGCCCGCCTGACCCTGCAGCACCTGCGCGGCAACACCTACCTGATCCCCTCCGCCGCCAACATCGGCCTCTACCTGCGGGAGGGCCGCGCCATCCTCATCGACAGCGGCAACGACGACGAGGCCGGCCGCCAGCTGGCCAAGCTGATCGCCGAGCAGGGCTGGAGCCTGGAGTTGATCGTCCACACCCATTCCAACGCCGACCACATCGGCGGCAACGCCTTTCTGCAGAAAAAGACCGGCTGCCGCATCGCCGCCACCGCCCTGGAGGCCCCCTTCATCAGCCATCCCCCCTTGGAGGGGGCCTTTCTCTACGGCGGCTTCCCGCTGCCGGCGCTGCGCAACAAGTTCCTGCAGGCCAAACCCTCCACCGTCACCGACCTGATCGCCGAGGAAGGCCCGATTCTCGACACCGGCCTGGCGGCGCTCCCCCTGCCCGGCCACTACTTCGGCATGATCGGCGTGCGCACCCCCGACGACGTGCTGTTTCTCGGCGACAGCCTGTTCGCCGCCGAAATCCTCGAGAAGTACCCCCTATTCTTCCTCTACGACATCGCCGGCCACCTGCAGACCCTCGCGCGGCTGCGCAGCACCCCCGCGGACCTCTACGTACCCAGCCACGCCCCCCCCACCACCGAGCTCGCCCCGCTGCTGGACGCCAACGCCGGGCGGGTTGCCGCCAACGCCACCGCCATCGCCGAGGCCTGCGCGGGGGGCGCCGGCATCGACCAGATCCTCACCCGCCTCTGCGAACGCTTTGCCATTGCCCTGGACTCCAACCAGTACGTGCTGGTGGGCGCCTCGGTGCGCTCCTACCTCGCCTACCTGGTGACCGAGGGGCAGTTGACCACCGAGTTCAGCACCGGCACCCTGCGCTGGCATCCGGTTGCATAAGCCCTCAACCTGGAGGAATCCATGCCTGCCCCCCGCCTGCCCGTCTTCGACAGCCACCTGCACATCATCGACCCGCGCTTCCCCCTGGTGCCCAATCAGGGCTACCTGCCCGAGCCTTTCTCCTGTACCGACTACCTGGCCCACATGGAAGGCTGCGAACTGGTCGGGGGGGCGGTGGTTTCGGGCTCCTTCCAGGCCTTCGACCAGGACTACCTGCTGGCCGCCCTGGAGCGGCTCGGACCGGCCTTCGTCGGCGTCACCCAGCTGCCGGCGACGGTCGGCGACGGGGAACTGCGCCGCCTCGATGCCGCAGGGGTTCGGGCGGTGCGTTTCAATTTGCGCCGGGGCGGCTCGGCCGGGGTGGAAGAGCTGGAAAACCTGGCCCGGCAGGTCTACGATCTGGTCGGCTGGCACGCCGAGCTCTACGTCGACTCCCGCGACCTGGCGCAGCTCAAACCGGTGCTGCGCCGCCTCCCCGCGGTCAGCATCGACCACCTTGGGCTGGCGGCGGCCGGCTTTGCCGACCTGCTGGAACTGGCGGCCCAGGGGGTGCGAATCAAGGCCACCGGCTTCGGTCGGATCGACTTCGATCCGGCCGAGGCCCTGCGCCAGCTCTGGGCGGTCAATCCCCAGGCCCTGCTCTTCGGCAGTGACCTCCCCTCCACCCGTGCCCCCCGCCCCTACGCCGACTCCGACCTGGAGCTGGTGGTGGCCACCCTCGGCCCCGCCGCGGCCCGCCAGGTGCTCTGCGACAACGCCCGCGCCTTCTATCGGCCCCGCGCCAGCCTCTGAGCCTCCGCCCCATGACCTGCGAGGGTCGAGGGGGTATAATGGAAGCATGAGAGGAGCACAACATGTTTCGGTGGTTGATCAGTCTCGGTCTATTGTTGCTGACCGCCCTGCCGGCGGCCGCCGCCCGCTACGGCCTGCCCTTGGACCAACGGGAGCAGGCGGCGATGGCGGAAACCTTCCATTACGCCATGGAGCATAATCCGAGCGGCGAAGAGAGTACCTGGGTCAACCCGGAAACCGGCCATTCCGGGGCGATCGTGCCGATCCGCAGCTTCTACAGCAGCGCCGGCCAGTCCTGCCGGGAATATATCCAGACCCTGGACATCGCGGGGAGCATCGACCGCCGCCTCGGCATCGCCTGCCGCCAGAACGACGGAGTCTGGGCGGTGATGCACGAGCAGTTCCTGAGCGACGCCGAGCTTACGCGGAGTGCGCCGCAGGTCGTCTACGTCTACCGCGACCCTTACGAATACGATTATCCCTGGGTCTACTACGACCCCTTCGACTATCCGCACCCGATCTTCTTCAGTTTCATCTTCGTCAGCCGGCACCAGCATTTCCACCACAAGCACTTCCACAGCGGCTATCACTTCCGCACCCCCCATTTCCGCGACGGCCGGCCGCAACGGCCGCAGCAACGCCTGCACCGTGACCGCGCGGAGGAGCGCCCGCTGCTGCGGGATGCGCCGACCGCACCCCGCTTCGCCCCCGCACCGGACACCCGCTCCCCCCGCGGGGATGGCATCGAGCACAGCGACCAGCCGCGACGCCAGCCGCCGGCCGCCCCGGCGGCACCGCTGCGGGTGACCAGGCCGCCAACCCAGCCGCAACCGGCCGACCCGGTCGATCGGGCGCCACGACTGCAGCGAGACACCCCCCGGCAGAGCGGGGGGGAGGAAGGGGCGTTGCGCGAGAATCGCGGCCGCCGAGGCGGGGATGAGGATCGCGGCGGGAGCAGCCTGCGCCAGCGCAGTGACGATCGGGGCTCCGACCGGGGTCGGCGCGGCGGCGGGCAACGCAGCTTCGACCGTGGCGAGCGGCGCTCCGGTTCGGGTAGCGGCTCCTGGGACCGGCGCTGACCTCCCTCTTCCCCCACCCTCCTGACCTGCCACGCCGGCGGAATTTGCGCTAAACTGTTCCACAAACGGCCTACCACCGCCGGGGAGGTGACCAGCGATGCGCATTGCCTGTCTGCAACTCTGCTCCGGCGACCAGCCAACCGCCAATCTCAACACCGTCGGCCGGCTGCTCGCCGAAGCCGCCGCCCAGGGGGTGCAGCTCGCCCTGCTGCCGGAGAACTTCGCCTTCATGGGAGGGGATACGGCGGCCAAGCGCCGCTTCGCGGCCGAAGAGGCGGAAACCACCGTGCTCCCTTTTCTTGCCCAGCAGGCCCGCCGCCACGCCCTCTACCTGGTGGGGGGCTCGCTGCTGCTGCCGGGCGAAGGGGAAAAGCTGCGCAACTGCTCACCGGTGTTCGGCCCCGACGGCGATTGCCTCTCCAGCTACGACAAAATCCACCTCTTCGACATCGACCTGCCCGAGGAACGCCACCGGGAGTCGGACCTGGTGCAGCCGGGGGAGAGCCCGGTCTGCCTCGATCTGCTCGGTTGGCGCCTGGGCCTGAGCGTCTGCTACGACCTGCGTTTTCCCGAGCTCTACCGCCAGTACGCCGCCGCCGGCTGCCAGCTGCTGAGCGTCCCCTCGGCCTTCACCGTCCCTACCGGCACTGCCCATTGGGAGGTGCTGCTGCGGGCCCGGGCCATCGAAAACCAGGCCTTCGTCCTCGCTCCGGCGCAAGGGGGAACCCACCCGGGGGGCCGGCGCACCTACGGCCACAGCCTCATCGTCGACCCCTGGGGGGAGGTGCTGGCCCGTGGCAGCGCCGCCGCCCCCGGCGGCGAGCTGCTCATCGCCGACCTCGACCGGGAGCGTCTGCAGCAGGTGCGGCAGCGGTTGCCGGCCCTGCACCACCGGCGGCTGCTGCGTTGAAGGCGGTTGCCGTGGCGGCCGTTTTGGGGTAAGAATGTTTGGCTTTGCCAAACTTTGTCTCGTCCCACCATTCCCGAACGACAGATCTCGAGGAGGCCATGAGCCGAAAACTCTACCAGCACCTTGCCGAACAGCTCGCCAACCTGCGCGCCGAAGGCTTCTACAAGGAGGAGCGGCAGCTGCACTCGGCCCAGGCGGCGCAGGTGCGCATCGCCGCGGGGGCCGAAGTCATCAACTTCTGCGCCAACAACTATCTCGGCCTGGCCAACCACCCGGAGCTGATCGCCGCCGCCAAGCGGGGCCTTGACGAGCGGGGCTTCGGCATGGCCTCGGTGCGTTTCATCTGCGGCACCCAGGACGCCCACAAAGAGCTCGAAGCCCGGCTGAGCGCCTATCTGGGCACGGCAGACGCCATCCTCTACTCCTCCTGCTTCGACGCCAACGGCGGGCTGTTCGAGACCCTGCTCGACGAGCCCGACGTGGTCATCAGCGACGCCCTCAACCACGCCAGCATCATCGACGGCATCCGCCTGTGCAAGGCCAAACGGCTGCGCTACGCCAACAATGACATGGCGGAGCTCGAAGCCTGTCTCAAGGCAAGCGCCGACGCCCGCTTCCGCCTGATCGCCACCGACGGGGTCTTCTCCATGGACGGGGTGATCGCCGACCTGCCGCGCATCTGCGCGCTGGCCGAGCGCTACGACGCCTTGGTGATGGTGGACGACTCCCACGCCGTCGGCGTGCTCGGCCCGCAGGGACGGGGCAGCCACGAGTACCACGGAGTGCTCGAGCGCATCGACCTGCTCACCGGCACCCTCGGCAAGGCCCTCGGCGGCGCCAGCGGCGGCTACACCGCCGGCCGCCGGGAGCTGGTGGACTGGCTGCGGCAGCGCTCCCGCCCCTACCTCTTCTCCAACTCCCTGGCTCCCCCCATCGTGCAGGCTTCGCTGCGGGTGCTGGAGATGCTCGCCGCGGGGGACGAACTGCGCGCCCGGCTGGCGGAGAACAGCCGCTGGTTCCGCGAGCAGCTGGGCCGCGCCGGCTTCACCCTGGCCGGCGCCGACCATCCCATCATCCCGGTGATGATCGGCGAGGCCCAGCTCGCCACCCGCATGGCCGAAGCGCTGTTGGCCGAGGGGATCTACGTCATCGGCTTCTCCTACCCGGTGGTGCCCAAGGGGCAGGCCCGCATCCGTACGCAAATGTCCGCCGCCCACACCCGCCCGCAGCTGGAGCAGGCAGTGGCCGCCTTCACCCGGGTCGGCCGCGACCTCGGCATCGTCTGAGCAAAGGATTTCCATGCAAGCTCTGGTGAAACTCAAGGCCGAACCGGGCATCTGGCTCGACGAGGCAACCATGCCGACCCTCGGCCACAACGATCTGCTGATCAAGATCACCAAGACCGCCATCTGCGGCACCGACATCCACATCTACAACTGGGACGCCTGGTCGCAGCAGACCATCCCGGTCCCCATGGTCATCGGCCACGAATACGCCGGGGTGGTCACGGCCATCGGCCAGGAGGTGAGCGGCTTCGCCATCGGCGACCG
>CAZYXS010000166.1:0-6573 GCA_964650955.1 uncultured Desulfuromonadales bacterium
GGATCTCGTCTGGCAGGATCCGGTGCCCGCCGGCCGCAAGGACTACGACGTGGCCGCCGTCAAGGCGAAGATCGCCGCCAGCGGCCTGAGCGTCGGCGAAATGGTCGCCACCGCCTGGGACTCCGCGCGTACTTTCCGCGGCTCGGACAAGCGCGGCGGCGCCAACGGCGCGCGCATCCGCCTCGCCCCGCAGAAGGACTGGGCGGTGAACCAGCCGGCCCAGCTGAAAACGGTGCTGGCGGCCCTGGTGAAAGTCCAGCAGGAATTCAACGGGGCCCAGTCCGGCGGCAAGCAGGTCTCCCTCGCCGACCTGATCGTGCTCGGCGGCTGCGCGGCGGTGGAGCAGGCGACCAAGCAGGCCGGCATCGCGGTGAGCGTCCCCTTCTCCCCGGGGCGCACCGATGCGACCCAGGCGCAGACCGACGCCCACTCCTTCGCCCCCCTCGAGCCCCAGGCCGACGGCTTCCGCAACTACCTCAAGCAGCAGTACTCGGTCTCCGCCGAGGAGCTGCTGGTCGACCGGGCACAGCTGCTGACCCTGACCGCCCCGGAGATGACCGTGCTGGTCGGCGGCCTGCGGGTGCTGGGCGCCAATGTCGGCCAGTCCAAGCATGGCGTCTTCACCAGCCGGCCAGGCGTACTCAGCAACGACTTCTTCGTCAACCTGCTCGACATGGGCACCGTTTGGCAGCCGGCGGCGGAAGCGGGGGTGTACGAGGGGCGCGATCGCAAGTCCGGCACCCCCAAGTGGACCGCCACCCGGGTCGACCTGGCCTTCGGCTCCAACTCCCAACTGCGGAGCCTGGCGGAAGTCTACGGCAGCGCCGACGCCCAGGCCAAGTTCGTGAGCGACTTTGTCGCCGCCTGGAGCAAGGTCATGAATCTCGATCGGTTTGACCTGGCCTGAGCTGCAGGGGCAAACCCCTGAAGGGGGCTGCTGACCCAACCGGCGTGGTGATTCCCAGCCAAGGGAAACACCACGCCGGTTTTTTTCCTCCCGCCGGGCTGGGGGGATTCGGAAACAGAACCTGTTGGAGTTGTTGGAATCCTCCCGGCTCCCGGTAGAATATCAGTAGGGAAAATAGGAGCCTGTCACAGCTCGGGGCAAGGAGACGCGTTCATGCAGAAAATCCATTCGGTGCTGGTCCTCGGCCTGGGGAAAGTCGGCACGCTGGTCGCCTGGCTGCTGCATGAATCCGGCTTCCAGGTCCACGCGGCCGACCGCCGGTCGCGGGCCGCTCTCCCCTTTTCCGCCCAGACGCTGGATATCGGCAGCCCGGAGGCGCTGGCCGGGATGCTGCAGGGGGTCGATGCGGTGGTGTCCTGCCTCCCCTACAGCGCCAACCTGCAGGTCGCCGCCCTTGCCCACCAGCAGGGACTCCATTACTTCGACCTCACCGAGGATGTGCCCACGACCCGGGCCATCATCGAAATGAGCCGATCCGCCACGGCGGTCATGGCCCCCCAGTGCGGCCTGGCCCCCGGCTTCATCGCCATTGCCGGCGCCTCCCTGGCCGCTCGGTTCGAGCGGATCCGCAGCATCAAGCTGCGCGTCGGCGCCCTGCCCCGCCACCCCACCGGTCTGCTCGCCTATGCCTTCAACTGGTCCGCCGAAGGAGTGGTCAACGAGTACCTCAACGACTGCGAGGTGCTCGAAAACGGCCAGCACAAGTGGGTTTCGCCCCTGGAGTGGCTGGAGCGGCTGGTCATCGACGGCACCCAGCTCGAGGCCTTCACCACCTCCGGCGGCTTGGGGACCATGTGCGAAACCTTTGCCGGCAAGGTGGAAAACCTCGACTACAAATCGATCCGCTACCCGGGACACGCCAGGTTGATGAATTTCTTTTTCCATGAACTGCTGCTGCGCGAAGACCGCGGCAGGGCGGGGGAGATTCTGGTCAACGCCAAGCCGCCGGTGAACGACGACGTGGTCTATCTCCACGCCTCGGCGGAAGGCTGGCAGCAGGGGAACCTGGCCCGGGAGGAGATCGTGCGCGCCTACTACCCGCTGGAGATCGCCGGCCGCCACTGGCGGGCCATCGCCTGGACCACCGCGGCCTCCGTCTGCGCGGTGATCGAGCTGGTCAGCAACGGCACCCTCCCCGATAGCGGTTTCCTCAAGCAGGAGCAGATACCCCTCGACAGCTTCCTGCTCACCCGCAGCGGCCGGCTCTATGCCGGCCAGCCCCATGGGGGGCAGGGGGGCTGAGCCTGGGCGGGACTCTGGTTTTCCTCAGTGGACAGGTCGTTACAAAGGTGAAAGGGGTGAAAGGGGTGAAAGGGGACAGATTTATTTCTTGGGATTTTTCGAGAGCATTCCCCCACCGCAGCAACGAAGACAAGAAGCTGCCGACCCGTTCGCCCGGCCTGCGGCGTGGACTCGGCCGTATCCCAGGCGAGTCAGCGATTCAAGATGGAGCGGGATAAGGATAAACACCTGAAGAAGTTATTTGGGAAAGCACTGGGACACTTCCCAGTTTTTTGAGTATTGAAAGTCCCCCTCCACCACCCCGGTCCAAACATGTCGACAACAAACATGGCAGGTTGAACGCGAAGGAGTTTAGGCCGGCCGTCCCCCGAGCATGGCCCAGGCTCGACCGCTGCGGCGGCGGATGACTTCCAGAATGGCGTTCAGGGTTTCGCCACAGCCGAAGCGGTCGGTGAATTCCCCGGCAAGCGCGTCTGCTGTTCTTTGGCAATCCTTGGTCAACCGTTCCAGTTCCCCAATCACCCCCCGTGGCGCGATCTCCAAATCCTCCGCCAATCGATCCCAATGGCGGCGGCGCAGGCGGTCGGGCCGCCTTTCCCCGCCAATCCTCTGGGCCAGCCGCTGGTCGAGCCCCGGGTAGATGGCAGTGCAAAGCAGGTCGTAAAAAGGGGCCAGGCGCACGCTGCCATCCGCGCCGTAGAGCAGGGCGAGATTCTTGCCATGGGCGTCGGCGTTGCCGACCAGAAAATTGAAGGCGACCCACCGCAGCAGCTGTCGACCATCGAGGGCCGGCGCGGCGCTGTGGTCGCGCAGCAGACGCCAGACGGCCGAGAGCGACGGTCCGCCGCTCTCCTCGTATTTGAGGTTCGCCTCGACCCCCAGCGCCTGACAGAAATCCTCCTGATGCAGGCGCTCGATCCGGCCTTGGACCCTGCGGCGGTCGAAGCGTTCGATCAGGTAGAAGCTCTGGTCACGGATCGCTAGCACCTGGGCTCTCGGCACCACCAGGCCCAACCTGCCAGCCAGCAGCATGCAGAAAGCTTCGTTCTCCACCGTATGTGGCAGGGGGATGGCGGCTCGGATCGGCGGCTTGAGGATATGGGTGGTGGCCAAAGCTCCCGTCGCCTTGTGGATGCCGCTGTCGTCCACATAGACGGGCACCTTGTTCTGGGCTCCTGCGAGGGAGAGACGCACCCCCTTCTCGCCGGCCAGGAGAGGAAAAGGCGGATTGGCGGAGACCAGGGCGAATGCTTCCTCTTCACTGAGCCTCTGGTAGTGGCCAGCCGTTTGTGGGGTTGTACCCGGCGGCACCAGGCTGATCGCGCCGGCGCACTCGCCACCCAGATCGACAAGCAAGCCGAAGACATCGCCGGTGCTGCGCCCGAGACGCCGGGCCACGGCATTGAGAAAATCCCCTTCCGGCAACAGGTTGCCGAACCAGGTCCGGGTTTCCGAGTTGCCAAAGGGCGCTTCACGCAAAGGGAGGGAGAGAGACAGGGGGTGACTGCGGGGATCATCCAGCCATTGCCGATCGTAGCGGAAGGAGAGCTGGCCATCTTCCCGGCTCAGCGTTCCGATGCGACGATCATTCAGATAGGCGATGAGTTGCTCGGTGGCGGCCATGGCCTATTCCCGCCAATCTTTGGTAGTGCGGGGTTGGATGGCAAAGGTCAACCCGAGGGCCCTCAGTAGTTGCAGGACCTTGCCGATCTCGGCGGTCGGCTTGCCTCGCTCGATCTCGCCGATCAGTCGGGGGCCCACCCCGGCCAAGGCCGAGAGGTCCTCCTGGGTGATCCCCTGGTGTTTACGCACCTGGCGGATCAGTGTGCCGAGCTGCAGGGAGTCGGCGACCTTCCCGTACGGGATGTTTTTTTCATGCATGGCGGCTCCTGGAATAAATCTTCCTCTTCGGGAAGAATATATAGCTCAGAGAAAAAACACAAGCTTTATCTTCCCGAACGGGAAGGGGGTGGCTTGAGTCGAAAATTAACAGGCCAGGTTTCATCCTCACTCTGACGACCCGAAATGTATACCTTTGCTTATCCCCGCCGCCCGATAAAATACCTTTCTTTCAAGGAGTCTGTTTCGCCCATGCTCAAGAACGTCCTCGCCCGCAGCCGCTACCTCATCCTCATCGCCGTCACCGGCGCCTTTCTCGCGGCGACCGCCCTGCTGGTCTACGGTGCCGTCGAAGTCATCGTCCTGATCGAGCAGACGGTCTCCTACGGCGAGGTTTCTCAGAAGGGGGCGAAGGCTCTGGCGCTGGCTTTCATCGAGATGGTCGACCTCTTTTTGCTCGGCACCGTCTTCTACATTGTCGCCCTTGGCCTCTATGAGCTCTTCATTGACGACACCCTGGCCCTGCCCCACTGGCTGGAGATCCATGACCTGGACGGGCTGAAGAACAGCTGGTCGGGGTGGTGATCGTGGTGCTGGCGGTCACCTTTCTCGGCCAGGTGGTGACCTGGGACGGACAGCGCGACCTCCTCGGCTTCGGGGCCGGCATCGCCATGGTCATCGCGGCACTGACCTGGTTTCTCGGCAGCAAGGGGAAGAAGGGGGGAGGGGCCGGCGAAGCCGGCGGCTGAGGCAGGGGAGGAACGGGGGGGACTGAACTATATGAATCCTGGAAGTGCCTCGTTCTTCGAGGTGCCCAGGCTAGGACAGTTGGTTCAGAAGCTTGCGCAGTTCCTGTTCCACGAGCGGCAGGTCCTGCCCTACCGTTCCCCAGACAGCATCAAGGTCGACGCCGAAGTATTGATGGGTCAGGACGTCCCGCAGGCCGGCCATATCCTTCCACGGAATTCCGGGGGCCTTGGCGCGGGTGCCGCTGGAGAGGTTTTTGGTGGCTTCGCCGAGGATTTCCAGTTGGCGGATGACGCCGTCCTGAACCAGTCGGGAGGATTTGAACCGGTCGCTATCCAACTCCCTGGTATAGTCGCGGATCTGCGCGATGGCATCGAGCATGTGGAGCAGATAGACGCGGTCGTCTTTTCTCATTGGTAGATTACCCGCAGTTCCGCTTTGATCCGATCGATCAGATGGGGGCTGATGGCATTGGGGGTCAGCAGGTCCACCTTGATGCCGAGGGCCTCCGAAAGTTCCCGCTGAATCCGCACCAGCATGAGCAGGCTTTTGGTGTCCCGGAAATCCACCAGGAGATCAAGGTCACTGTCCGGACCCGCCTCCCCGCGGGCATGGGAGCCGAAGATGCCGATTCGCGCCGCATCGTATTTTTCCAGAATCTCGATGAGCGTGGCTTCCATGGCCTGATGATCCATACGGGCCTCCTCGATTTAATCCTACCCTTAAGCTATACGAAACCGGCGGTTTTTCAAATGGGTTTCTTCAGCGCTCAGGGCCCCTTGCGGTCCAGCGAGCGGTACTGGATCGCCTCGGCCAGATGCGCCTGCTGAATCTGCTCGCTGCCGGCGAGGTCGGCGATGGTGCGGGCGACCTTGAGGATGCGGGAGTAGGTGCGGGCGCTGAAGCCGAAGCGGTCGGTGACCATTTCCAGCAGTTGCTGCCCCTTGGCGTCGACGGGGCAGAACTTGCGGATGTGGCGGGCCTGCATCTGGGCGTTGCAATGGATGCGGAAGGGGGCGAGGCGGCGGCGCTGCAGCTCCCGGGCGGATTCGACCCGGGTGCGGATCGCCTCGGAGGGCTCGGCGTCCACCGGGTCGGCGAGATCCTTGTGGGGGACGCGGGGGACCTCGATGTGCAGGTCGATGCGGTCAAGCAGCGGCCCGGAGAGGCGGGAGCGGTAGCGCTGCAGCATCGGCGGGGTGCAGGAGCACTCCCGCAGGCTGTCGCCGGCGAAGCCGCAGTGGCAGGGGTTCATGGCGGCGACCAGCATGAAGCTGGCCGGGTAGGTGAGGGTGGAGGCGGCGCGGCTGATGGTGACCTGGCCGTCTTCCAGGGGCTGGCGCAGCATCTCCAGCACGTTTTTCTTGAATTCCGGCAGCTCGTCGAGAAACAGCACGCCGTTGTGGGCCAGGGAGACCTCGCCGGGGCGGGGGTTGGTGCCGCCGCCGATCAGGCCGGCGTCAGAGATGGTGTGGTGGGGGCTGCGGAAGGGGCGGTTGACCACCAGGGCGTCCTGGCGCGGGAGCAGGCCGACGATGGAGTGGATCTTGGTGGTCTCCAGCGCCTCGTCGAAGCTCTGTGCCGGCAGGATGGTCGGCAGGCGGCGGGCGAGCATGGTCTTGCCGCTCCCCGGCGGGCCGATCATCAGGATATTGTGGCCGCCGCCGGCGGCGATCTCCAGGGCCCGCTTGACGTGCTCCTGGCCCCGGACCTCGGCGAAGTTATCCCCCTGGGGGCCGGCCTGGAACAGCGGCTCCGTCTCCACCTGGCAGGGCTCC
>CAZYXS010000167.1:0-6564 GCA_964650955.1 uncultured Desulfuromonadales bacterium
TGTGGTTGCCATGTGCGGCAGCGCGGGTTGAGGGGCCCGTTCTGCCGTTTTTTTTGCCAGGAATTCCGTTATACTTGGCGAAATTTGCGTTTTTGGAGGGATGCGATGAAAACCTGGAAATGCGAGGTCTGCGGCTATGTTCACAAGGGGGACCAGCCCCCGGATTTCTGCCCGGTGTGCGGCGCCGACCGCGACCGCTTCAGCGAAATGGTGATCCTGGCCGAGCCGCCGACCCCGCCCCCCGCCGCCAAGGACTGGCGCTGCTCCATCTGCGACCACCTCCACTCCGGTGGCGAACCCCCGGCCCACTGCCCGGTCTGTTCGGCGCCGGCCAATCTGTTTAATCCGGAACGGGGCTCTGCAGCCAGCAACGTCGGAACCGGAGTCGGCCGCCTGCTGATCCTCGGCGCCGGAGTGGCGGGCATGACCGCCGCCGAGGCGGCCCGTCGCGCCGCACCCGGCGTGGACATTCAGCTCCTTTCCCGGGAGCCGGGGCTTCCCTACTACCGCCTCAACCTGACCCGCTTCCTGGCTGGGGAGGTGGCGGAAGAAGAGCTGGCCATGCAGCAGCGGGACTGGTACCGGCAGCAGCGCATCGAACTGGTGGAAGGGGAGGCGGTCGGCATCGATCCGGCGGTCCGGCAGGTGCGGCTGCGGGACGGGCGGGTCCTCGGCTATGATCGGCTGATCCTGGCCAGCGGCGCCCATCCCTTCGTCCCCCCCATCCCCGGCGCCACCCGGGAGGGGGTCACGGTGCTGCGCACCCTGGCCGATGCCCGCCGCATCCGTCGCTGGCTGCGCCCCGGGGTGGCGGCGGTCTGCATCGGTGGCGGCCTGCTCGGCCTGGAGACCGCCGGGGCGCTGACCCGCCAGGGGGCCCGGGTGACCATCCTGGAAGGGTTGGACTGGCTGCTTCCCCGCCAGCTCCCCCGGCGGGGCGGAGAGCTGCTGCAGCGTCACGTGGAAGCCCGCGGCATCGAGGTGCGCTGCGGGGTGCAGGTGCGGGAACTGCTGGGGGACGACGGGGTGCAGGGGGTGCGACTGGGGGACGACCAGGTGCTCCCCACCGAGCTGGTGGTCATCTCCGCCGGGGTGCGCCCCAACAGCTACCTGGCCCGACAGAGCCAACTCAAGGTCAAGACCGGGGTGATCGTCGATGACCGCATGCTCAGCTCCGATCCGGCCATTTTTGCCGCGGGGGATGTGGCGGAGCATCGCGGCGTGCTCTACGGCATCTGGCCGGCCGGCTATGCCCAGGGGGCGGTGGCCGGGCTCAACGCCGTGGGCGGCCGGGCCGAGTTCGCCGGCCTGCCCCCCTCGACCCGCCTGAAGGTGCTCGATATCGAGCTGTTCAGCGTCGGCCAGCTGAGTCTGCCCGACGCCAGCTACGAACTGATCGAGGCCGAGGATGCCGCGGGTTACCGTGCCCTGGTGGCCCGCGACAGTCACATCGTCGGCGCCGCCCTGGTCGGCGACACCCGCCTGGCCCCGCTCCTCGGCGAGGCGATCAAGGCCGAAACCCAGCTCTCCCAACTGCCGGAACTGGTTGACCATTTCCCCTCTCTGGCCGGTCGGTAGGGCAGGGTCTCCGAGCCTGAACCTCACTGGCCGACTTCATTGGGCCCGGGAAAATTGATTTCGGGTGGTAATCGGCACTCGATTTATGTTAAATATTTCCTGATTTATTTTTTTCCATGTAAACATTCGAGATTTCATGCGCATTCTTGCCGTCATCCAAAACCAGGCGGGCCGGGAGCTGGTTTCCCTGTCCCTGGCCAACTGTGGCCACGAGGTGGTGACTACCGGGACCGCAGAAGCGGCCCTGGAGTTGCTGGAAGCCGCGACCTTTCCCGTGGTCATCAGCGACCTGGAACTCGAAACCCTGGACGACGAACCCCTCAGCGCTCGCCTGCTCCGCGCCTATCCCGAAACCCAGGTCATTGTCACCTCCAATCATCCCGGCACCATCAACGAGGCGGTCGGCAACCTGCGCCAGGGGGGCTACAGCTTCCTGGTCAAGACCTTCGAGGACATGGGGCTGTTGTCGGCGGCTCTCAACCGGGCCATCGACAATGTCCGCATGCTGAGTGAACTGCGCGCCCGCCTGGAGGATCTGCAGAAGAAAAACCGCGAGCTGGTCGGCCTCAATCAAACCCTGCAGAACCTGGAGGTGCGGGATGTTCTTACCGGCCTGCACAACCAGTTGCATTTTCAGGAATCTCTCGGCAAGGAGCTGATCCGGTCGCTGCAGAACAAGCGCCCTTTTTCGCTGCTGCTGTTGGAAGTGCACCTCCTGGCTGGAGAAGGGGACGAGGAGCAACAGCTCGAAATTGAGAAGTTGGGGCAACTGGCCCAGACTTTGAAAGGCCGGTTGCGTCGCTCCGATCTGGTAACGCTCTACCGCGAACAGACCTTCGGCTTGCTGTTGCCCGAAACAGCCAAGGATGCCGGCCAGTACGTCATCTCCAACCTGTTGGAGTTACTCGAGAGTTTTCCTTTTGTCGCGGGCAGGTCCGGCCTGCCGCCGACCGTGCTGGCGAACTTCGGTCTGGCCAGTTTTCCCGAGGACGGCTCGAGCCTGACCGGGCTGGTCCAGGAAGCCGAAGCCAGGCTGGTGCAGGCCGGCAGTGAAGGGGGACGGCTGGTGGTGCCCAATGCCCAGTCTCGGCCGAAGGTGCCCGACCTGCCGGTCGCTGTCGCTCAGCCCTTTGAGCGCCCCCGGCGGCGGGTGCTGGTGGTGGACGACGAGGCGAGCATCTGCGCCGTCATCAGCCAGGTTCTGGAAGAGGATGGCTTCGAGGTTGTTTGTGCCCAGGATGGCGAGGAGGCCCTGGCGTTTTTCCAGGCCAGGCCCTTCCCCGTGGTCATCACCGACGTGGTCATGCCAGGCATCAGCGGCATGGAACTGCTGAAGCAGTTGAAGGATCTGCTGCCGGAAACCGAAGTGATCATCATGACCAGTCAGGCCGATTTTACCCCCTCGATCAAGGCTCTGCGGGCCGGGGCTTTCGATTACCTGCCCAAACCCTTCGAAGACCTCGACATCATCTCCCTGGTGGCCGAACGGGCCTTCGACAACTTCTGCCGCATTACCGAAAAACACCGTCTGATCGCCGAACTCGAACGGCGCAACAAGGGGATGGCCCTGGCCAACAAGGCCTTGCAGGACATGGTCATCCGCGACGGCCTCACCGGGCTCTACAACCACAGCTATTTCAAGGAGGCGGTGGAGATCGAGGTGCTGCGGTCCCGGCGCTACGGGCGGAAGTTCTCCGTCATCTTCATGGACCTCGACCACTTCAAGAGCTACAACGATACCTACGGTCATCCCGCCGGGGACAAACTCCTCAAGACCATCGCCAGGCTGATGGGGGAGAGGTTGCGCAAATCCGATACCCTGGCCCGTTACGGTGGCGAGGAATTCACCGCCATCCTTCCGGAACTGGGCAAGGAAGAGGCAATGGCCCTCGCCGAAGAGATCCGCCTTGAGGTGGAGGCCTTCCAGTTTCCGGGGCGAGAAACCCAACCCGAAGGCAAGGTGACCACGACCATCGGCTTGGCCTGTTACCCTCTCGACGGCGAAGATGCCCACACCCTCATCAACTGCGCCGACCAGGCGCTCTACCGCGGCAAGAAGCAGGGGCGCAATCGCGTCAGTATCTGATTTCCGTCAGCCATCCTGTTCCCAGCCACCGCCCAACGCCTTGATCAACAACACGCTAGTCTGCAGCCTTCGCCCGAGCAGCTGCACCGCGGCCCGCTCGCTGGCCAGCGCCGCCCGCTGACTATCCACCACCTCCAGGTAACTCACCATCCCTGCCCGATAGCGCTTGTCGGAAAGATCCGCGGCCTTTTGCGCCGCGATCATCGCCCGCTGTTGGACCTGCGCCTGTTCGGCCAATCGGCCAAGCCCCAACAACCCGTCCTCCACCTCCCGAAAGGCCACCAACAACTGCTGACGGTAGTTGGCCACCGCTTCTGCATGGGCGGCTTCTGCTCGCTGCAGATTGGCGCGGTTGCGGCCGCCGTCGAACAGGGGGAGGGAGACGGCCGGCCCCAGGGCCCAGACCCGGCTGGGCCAGTCGAACAGGCCGGAGAGCTCCCCGCTGGCGTAGCCAGCGCTGCCGGTGAGGCGGATGGCGGGGAAAAAGGCGGTTTTGGCCACGCCGATACGGGCGTTGGAAGCGGCCATTTGCCGCTCGGCGGCGGCGACATCGGGCCGGCGCTCGAGCAGCTGGGAGGGGAGACCGGGGGCGACGGCCGGCGGCTGCAGGTCGAGGGGGGCGGAGGCGAGGGAGAAGCCCGAGGGGGACTCGCCCAGCAGCACGGCGAGGGCGTGTTCCTGCTCCCCGCGGGCCTGCTGCAGGCCGATCGCTTCGGCCTCGGTGACCGCCAGTTCGGTTTCGGCCCGGGCCACGTCGAGCTCGCTGACGATGCCGTTGGCGTAGCGGGTCTGCACCAGGAACAGGGCCTCCCGGCGCAATTCCACGGTACGTTGGAGCAGGGCGCTTTCGGCATCCAGGGCCCGCAGGGCGAAGTAGCTGCGCGCCACCTCCGCATGCAGGGCCAGGCGCACCGCCTCCAGGTCGGCGGCACTGGCCGCGGCGCCGGCCTGGGCCGCCTCGACGGAGCGGCGCACCCGCCCCCAGAGGTCGATTTCGTAGCTCAGGTCGAGGGGGAGGGAGAAGCTGTCGCCGGTCCAACCGCCGGCAACCCCGGATCGCTCCTCGGTCAGGCGGGAGCGTTGGGCGCTCGGCGTGAGATCGAGGCGCGGCACTTGCTCGGCACGGCTCAGGCCGGCCAGCGCCCGGGCCTGGTCGAGACGGGCCCAGGCCGCCTGGAGGGATGGACTGCCGGCCGCGGCCCGGCGTTGCAGCTCGTTGAGGGTCGGGTCGCCGAACAGCTCCCACCAGGGGCCTTTGGCCAGTTGGTCCTTGGGGGCGGCCTCGCTCCAGGGGGCGCCCTCCTTGAAACTCAGGGGGAGGGGTTCCTGCGGCTTGACATAGTTGGGGCCGAGGGTGCAGCCGGCGAACAGCAGCGCGCCCAGGCCGGTGGTCAGGGTCAGGCGAAAATATCGGTTCATGATGCAGTCCTTGGAAACAAATCTGGTTTTGCCACAGAGACACGGAGGCGCAGAGAACCGCTAACGATCTCATGGTTTTCTCTGGGGCTCGGTGCCTCCGTGGCCAGCATTAAGCCTTTGCCGTTTCCGCCAGTTCCGGCGCTTCTACTTCAATCTGCTGCCGCCGGCGGGCCAGCAGCAGGTAGGCCGCCGGGATGACGAACAGGGTCAGCACCGTCCCCAGCGAGAGACCGCCGACGATGACCCAGCCGATCTGCGCGCGGCTCTCGGCGCCGGCCCCCTGGGCGAGGGCCAGGGGGACCGAGCCGAGCACCATGGCGCCGGTGGTCATCAGGATCGGCCGCAGGCGCAGGGTGGCCGCGTCGAGCACCGCCTCGAGCTTGCTCTTGCCCCGCTCCTGCAGCTGGTTGGCGAACTCGACGATGAGGATGCCGTGCTTGGTGATCAGCCCCACCAGGGTGATCAGGCCGACCTGGCTGTAGATGCTCAGGGTATTGCCGGTAAAGTGCAGGGCGAGCAGGGCGCCGGCCATGGACAGGGGGACGGTGAACAGGATGATCAGCGGGTCGACGAAGGACTCGAACTGGGCCGCCATCATCAGGTAGATCATGATCAGCGCCAGGGCGAAGGTCAGCAAAAGGCCCGCGTTGCTGTCTTTGAACTCCCGCGACTGCCCCTGGTAGTCGATGCGGGCGGTCTCGGGCAGCACCCGTTTGGCCGCCTCTTCCAGGTAGCTCAGCGCCTCCCCTTGGGAGTAGCCGGGGGCGAGGTTGGCGCTGATGATGGCGGCGCGGCTGCGGTTGAAGTGGTTGAGGGACTGGGCGGTGACCCCTTCGCGGATGGTCACCAGGTTGGCGAGGGGAATCATCTCGCCCCGGGCGCTGCGCACGTGGATGCGGTTGAGATCCTCGGGGGTGGCGCGCTGCTCGTCCTCGATCTTGACGATGACGTCGTACTGTTCGCCGTCCATTTTGAAGCGGGTCACGTCCCGGCCCCCCATCAGGGTTTCGATGGTGCGGCCCAGAGCGGCCACGCTCACCCCCAGGTCGGCGGCCTTGTCCCTGTCAACCTGCAGGCGCAGCTCCGGGGAGTTGAGTTTGAGGTCGCTGCGCGCCGCGAGGATGTTCGGATTCTTGCGCACCTCGGCCATTAGCAGGTCAATCTGCCCGCTGAGCTCGGCGTAGCTGTCGCTGGTCTTGACCACGAACTGCACCGGCTGGTTCATGAAGGGCTGGCCGAGGGACGGCGGGGTGATGGGGAAGCCGAGCACCCCGGGGATGCCGAACAGTTTCGGCCCCAGCTCGCCGGCGATCTGCAGCGACGAGCGCTGGCGCTGTGCCCAGTCCTGCAGCTCGACGAAGGCGATCCCCTCGGTCACTTTGCCGGAAAAGCCGGTGGTGGCGAACACCCCCTTGGCTTCGGGCACCTGCTGCAGCAGTCCCTCCGCCATGGGGCTGCGGCAGATGTTTGCCGTGCAGACG
>CAZYXS010000168.1:0-6542 GCA_964650955.1 uncultured Desulfuromonadales bacterium
CTCATTTCACAACAAGAACTCAGGCAGGGATATATTTTCTGTTAGTCCCAACAGCGCAGGCTATCACATACCGTACCATCCAAAAGCCTGCATTTAAAAAAGGCAAGAAAGAACCTGACGAAGACTACAAAGACAGAATGATCAGAGCTATAACGGCGCAAGCTAAAAAATATTTCCAAGACAAAACATTCTATAGAAGTGAATACGACCTCCCTTACATCAAAAACTATATCCGCAACATCTCCAATGAGATCAAAGGATACATTGATTCAGATTCAACATTTTTCTTTCAGGAGGATAGTGGCTGCTGGTGCTATGGCGACTGGTGTGATTATATGCAGATATGCTCTTCTAAGGTTATCAATAGAGAATTATATATGAAAAAGGAATTAGGCGAAAATGGATACAGAATTGATGAAAACAAATAAAGTTTGTTCTTTATGTAAATGCAGCATTTTAGACGATGAACCATATCTGCTGATTTACCATGTCGCTACCAAAAATTTAAATGAAGAATTTTTTTTACATGAATATAACCATCTGCATTGTTATTTTGATGCCAAAAAACAGGAGGTAATGCATATCTCAAGAGAGACAATAGAAAAAATGATAAAAGAAGATTATCTATACAGGATAGAAACAGGTGAACTTGGAGATTACGACATCTGGAGAGAACACAATATAAAAAAGGAGAGCATATGAAAGAGTATGGCATGACAGATCAAGGAGAGATTGGTAATTGTTTTCTGATCTATGGAGAAACAGGCAGCGGTAAAACAGGATCATTTATTACGTTGCCTGACCCGACATTAATTATTAGCAGAGAACCAAGAGATCCTCGAAGAACGCTGCACAGTGTTGCCAAGGCTATGAAAATCGATATCAAAACTATGAAGATCGATATTAAAGAGCCTGAAGGATTTGACGAAACTATTCAGCTGCTTGATGCAGTAAACTCAAAATATGATGCCGGAAAGGGGGAATATAAATCAATCTGCTTTGATTCCCTCTCATTTGAACAATCACGGTATAAAATTGAGATGGAAGACAGCAGATATGAAAAAGAAACAGAGCTTGTAAAAGACAGCTCTAAAAGCCGATATGAAACGTTAGTTGACCGGTTCAGAATAGAACGCGCTGACTGGGGGAGTCTGGGCAGCATGATGAAGCGGATCACTTATCTGCTGAACCGCATATCACGACATGGAGTTGCGGTAGTAGCAACATCAACATTAATCGAGCATCCAAAATGGGATAGAGAAATCTCGGCTGCACCGGCCTTTCAAGGCGTTGACTATGGAAGCGTATTTACTGGATACTTCGATTTCATTGGCCTTGTAAAGAAACAGGAACAAGACCCCTATCCCCCAGTTGTACATTTTATCAGCGATGGCAGCTTTGTTGCCAAAAATTGCAGTACATCACTAACAGAGAAAGGAGGTAAAGGAGTATTAGATTTTAGAAAAATTCTCAAGGCGATTGAGAAAGACAGAACATAGGCAGAACAAACAGGAATAGGCAGACAGTATTAACAATTTAACAAGGAGGCTTCAATGCCAAGGCCAGTTACAGATTTTGATTTTGAATTACCGGAAGAGGGTTATCATATAGCACAGGTGTCAGAAATAAATTTTATAGATACAGAAAAAGGACTTCTGGCAAAAACTAAGAGCGAAATTCTTGACGGAGAGCATCCTGAAAATATCGGACAACTCCTTTTTGATAATTTCCCTCTTTATGTGGATGTCGGCGTAATGCGACTGTTAGGTTTGTTGACAGTTACAATCAACATACCAGATAAGGATTATCCGATAGAGTATTTTGATGATGCCAAAATACAGGCGAAAGTCGCCGCTCAGCTGACAGGAAAAGCTTTTGGCTGCAAGGTGAAGCACAATAAAACCAAGCAGGGGAACACAATGGCGAATATAAAAACATACTATAATAGAGATCACATGAAATCTATTATAAGTGAATCAAAAGAAAAGACTGACAGTAAATCCTCTCCACCTGAAGGCAAAAAATCAGGAGCAAGGGCTAAAAAAGAAGAAGCTCCTCCGGCTGAAACAACAACAGAATGCTGGTAGATCGAGATTCAAGCCTGAAACTACAAGGGCAACCTTGTAGTCTGATAGTTATGCTATCACTGATGAAGGTAAAATTGAAAGGATAATTTATGAAACAATTAAAACATACTTCAGTGCACTTTTCTTCAAAGTCTGATATGTGGGAAACCTCGCAAGACTTTTTTGATAAGTTGAACCAAGAGTTTAGTTTTGAATTGGATGTTTGCGCTTTGCCTGAAAATGCAAAATGCAAAAGATACTACACATTTGAGCAAAATGGATTGGAACAGGAATAGCAAGGAATATGCTGGATGAATCCATCTTATGGTAGAACAATTGGAAAATGGATTAAAAAGGCTTATGAGTCTGCAAAAGCAGGGGCAACAGTTGTTTGTCTTGTTCCTGCCCGAACTGATACAACATGGTGGCATGATTACTGTATGAAAGGAGAAATAAGGCTTTTAAAGGGAAGACTGAAATTCCAAAATCGAACATTGCCTTCATGGAAAAAAGACGGAAAATATAAGCAAACAAGTGCTCCATTTCCAAGTGCAATTATAATATTTCGGCCAAAAACAATATGAGCAAAAGACCTGATGTGATTAACGGAACAACAAAGGCATATAAAACAGGTTGCGGAAAATTGTATATAACTGTAAACGAAATTGATAGCAAACCCTTTGAAGTTTTCGTTGAGATGGGAAAGGCCGGAGGATGCGCTAAAGCTCAAAATGAAGCTCAAGGAAGGCTTATAAGTTATATTATACAGAATTTTCAATATCTACCTGATGATCCTATTTTACATATCATAAAAAGCCTTAAAGGAATAACTTGCCATAATCTAATGGGCGAATCAGACAAAAAAGTTTTATCCTGCTCAGATGTTATAGCGCAGCGATTAGAGGAGCTATATGGAAAACCAGCAACTGAATGATTTCATAATTGTAATTGATACCAGAGAACAGGATGCATACAAATTCAAAGGACATCTGACCATCAGAGATAAACTTGATGCCGGAGATTATTCAATTAAAGGTTTTGAACATGAAATTACCATTGAGCGCAAAAGTCATTCAGATTTTATTAACTCCATATCGCATGATAGAGCCCGCTTTAAGCGAATGTTGACAAAAATGAAACAGTTCCCAAAAAAATTTATCTTAGTGGAAGCTTCCTTTAGTGACATAATTCTGCCCCTTGCATCGCTGAGAGGTGGTTTTAAGGCCAAAACAGGCCATGTAAGGCCCCAAGCTATCTCTTTTACCAAAATGCATTCTAATGCGATTCTACAAACGATCATCTCAATCATGCTGAGATACGATGTTATTTTCTTTTTTGCCGACTCCAAAGTTCAAGCAGAGGAATTTATATACAGCACACTAAAAAAATTCTACAAATTAAAACGAAGCGGAGAAATCGAATGAACCTATCAAAACTTGAGAAAATTTTTGCAAAACACTTATCTCTGGAGGTAGAACCGGACTTTCTTAGGATCGTTCTGGCAACCGTAATAGCAAACAAATTGGACACTACTCCGGTCTGGTTGATGATTATAGCTGCAGCCGGTACAGGCAAATCGGAAATACTATCATCTCTTGGTATGCATCCCTCAGTGCATACCATATCAATTCTAACTCCAGCGACATTGGTCTCTTTTTCTGACCGGTTTAAAAAAGAAGGCGGAAAGAAGACAAAGGTTGACGACTCATTAATGAGCAAGCTTAATAACAAAACGTTAATACTAAAAGATGCCTCAACGATAACAACTATTAATCCTCATACCAAATCCACAATTTTCGGGCAGCTCAGGGATGCATTTGATGGCAGCTTAACCAGAAGTACAGGAATGGGAGAGAAAACAATAAAAGCCAAATTCGGGTTAATAATGGGAGCTACGTCTGCTGTTGAACATTCTTATACGCTTGATAGAATATTGGGAGAACGCTTTTTGAATTATAGGCCTATTCTTGATTGGAGCGATGGCAATGTATGTGAAAAAATAAAAAGCCATAGCAGTAATTATGCTGAGATGAAGCAAGAGCTTGCTGAAACTGTTTATGAATTTTTTGAAACAGCTGGAGAACCTGAAGCTACTTTTTATCATCCTGAAATCGAAAAAATATCCTTAATGTTATCAACTCTTAGGACAGACATTATAAGAGATAGATTTACAAAACAAATTTGTTTTCCTTCTGATCAGACAGAAATGCCGACAAGAATATATAAGCAACTATCGGCTTTGTTTACATCTCTTTTACACATAACTCATTCTGAAAAACTCTCCATGCATATTGTAAGGCGAGTAGCAAAGGATAGTATCCCCTATATAAGGCTAAGGATATTGAAAGCTATCGCAAAAGGAAAAAACACTTTTCAGGGAATAAATGAGGATACCAACTTATCATATATGTATCTTCGGCAAAACCTGCAGGAGCTTGAAATATTTAATATAATCGAAAAAATTCCAATAAAGAAAACAGTAAGACCTAATCCGTTAGCTGGAGAGGAAGAAGATCAGAATAGCGACAATGAAGATGAAGACAATAAATATGAGGGTATTGAAAACAATCAGAGCAAAGAAACAAGAGGGAGAAAAAAATATCTCATTAATATTAAGCCTCCGTTTACCAATTTGATTTACTGTAGAAGCAGAACGGACTACTGATGGGTTATATACACTGTGGTAAACTTTATTATACCATTATACCTTGTATACACTGTGGTATACTTTATTGTGCAAAACCCCTGCTCCCTCTCCAAAATAAACTATTTTGTATACCACAATGTATACTGTATATATATTATTAGTACAGTTTATTTTTTTTTTTATATATAAAACAAGTACATATATCTATGTATAACATTGTGGTATACAAAATAAAAATGGAGAGCAAAACAAGGATGATAGAAGCATTGCACAATAAAGTATACCACAGTGTATATAAGGCATAATAAAGCATACCACAGTGTATATAAGGCATAAAAAGAAAGGATAACCAATAAAATCAATGAGTTACAAAATGTACTTTCCCTTTAATACGTATAGAAAATACCAAGAAAAAATTCTTGAAAGGATAGAAGCATCATATAATGTAGGTAAAAAGATAATTTTGCTTTCTGCTGCAACCGGCATCGGAAAATCGGCAATTGCACTCGCTATTGCCAAGTTTTATGGCTCAGCACACATCATAACCACCCAAAAAACGCTCCAAGCTCAGTATCATCGGGACTTTCCTGAGATGTTTTCCATGCAAGGGAAGGGTAATTATATGTGCGCTCAAGCTACTGACCTGACCTGTTCAAGGGGGGTCTGCCGGACTCAGAAGGATATTTATTGTGCTGAAAAGGCATCCAAGTATGTTTTTTGCCCTTATTATATTGCGCTTGGCGAAGCCAAGAAAAGGCCAATAGTTGTTCACAATTTTGCATCATTTCTATATCAGACGAAGTACGGGAAGCATTTCGGCCAGAGAGACATTATGATAATAGATGAGAGTCATCGAGTGGAGCAAACTTTAATGGATTTCATTTCCTTCAGGATCACAGCCAGTTCAACCGGCTATGTTATCCAACTCAGAAAACATCTAAGTGAATACATCGATCTATTTAATAATATCCTATCCGAACTGATAGTCAAGCTGCAAAACATTGAAAAAGGCAAGGGTAATCCTGCTGACCAAGACGAGATAGAAGATATTGAAAAGATGATTGAAAAGCTATCCTTCTTTTTATCTCAGGCTAAAGGCAATCTCGACAACTGGGTTTTTAATTATGAAGCACATGAAGATGGAAAAACTTTAAAATGGATTGAGATTAAGCCGGTTTATATTAAAGATTATGCCAAGCCGTTTCTTTTAGACTATGGGAAAAAAGTTTTATGCATGTCGGCAACTCTTAACAAGGAAATTTTTTGTAGCTCGCTTGGATTGTCAGAAAATGACGTGGAATATTTTAATGTCCCATCCCCCTTTCCGAAGGAAAACAGACCGATATACAGAAATTATATCGGGACTATCAATAATAAAAACTTGGATGAAATGTTGCCCGTTATGACAAGAAAGATCGAGAAGATTATTAATATGTATCCTAATGATAAAGGCATTATCCATACTCATACATATAGGATAGCCGGATACCTGAGAGATAATCTCCGTAATGATAGATTGATTTTCCATTTTCATGGAGATAACGGAATGACGAGAAGCAGAGCTTTAAACCATCACATCGAATCTAAAGAACCAACTATTATTGTTACCCCTTCAATGGAGGAGGGTATTGACCTTAAAGATGATCTTGCAAGATTTCAGGTTATTTGTAAGACGCCCTTCGCTTTTCTTGGAGATAAGCAAATTAAGGCCAGAATGAAAAATGATCTTAGATGGTATCAATGGCAGGCAATGCTTACAATATGCCAAGCTTCAGGGAGGGCAGTCAGATGTTTAAGTCGTGATACTGAGGTCTTGACAGAAAATGGTT
>CAZYXS010000169.1:0-6527 GCA_964650955.1 uncultured Desulfuromonadales bacterium
CGACACCAGGAGAAAATACAGACAGATCGGATACAGAAGCATGCGGGCGGCCGGACGGCCGAGCCGCTCCGCCATCCAGACCATCAATCGCAGGCCGGAAGGACTGCCGCGCTCCTGCTGCTGTTGCCAGGCCTGCTCGGCGGGTGCTGCCGGGGGATCAATCTGTTCGTGTTGCTGCCCGATGAGGACGGAACCTCCGGACGCATTGCCGTCAGTAACCAGGGGGGAACCCAGGAGATCGCCGCCCCTTACCAGGCCAGCTTGGTAAGTTCCGCCGACCGTGCGCCAGCGCCCCCCAGGCCGATCAGCGAGGAGGAAGTGCGGCAGCGTTTCGGTGCGGCCTTGGCGGCGCAGCCCCAGGCCGCCCAGCGCTTTCTGCTCTATTTCGTGGTCGGCTCGACGGAGCTTACCCCTGAGTCGGCTGCGCAGCTCGACCGGATCGTGCTGACGTCGCGGGAGCGCGCCCCTGCCGACCTGAGCGTAGTCGGCCATTCCGACACCGTTGGTTCCAGGGGGGGCAATGCCCGGCTGGCCCTGGAGCGGGCGGAGGCGGTTGCGGATTTGCTGGCGGCGCGGGGCATTGGCCGGGAACGGATCGAACTCGCCTCCCACGGCGAAAACAACCCCCTGATACCTACCGCAGACGAAACTCCCGAACCGCGCAACCGCCGGGTTGAGGTCCGGGTCCGGTGAAGGAGGACCGGGCCCTTTCCGCAAACGCTCAGGCATGGCCGGTCGGTCTTGGGCGCCGCCTCTGCCGGCGTCCCTATCCTGACGGCAGCCTGCGCCTGTTGCTGGCGGCCGCTTTGCTGCTGACCGGCCTGCTGATCGGAATGCAGATTGCCCATCCCAGGTTTCTGCAGTTTCTCGAGGGGCGCTGGTACGACCAGTTGCTCAGCCAGCTCTCTGTCGTGCCCGCCTCCACCGACGTGGTGGTGGTCGATCTCGATGAGCGCAGTCTGGCCCGCCAGGGCCGCTGGCCCTGGCCGCGGGCGCAGGTGGCGGAGCTGCTCCAGTCCATCCAGGCGCTGCGCCCCCGGGTGGTCGCTCTGGACATCCTGTTTGCGGATCGGGAGGCGCGGCCCTCGCCAGGTGCGGACGGCGATGCCCGCCTGGCGCAAGTGCTGTCATCCGGGCCCTTTGTCCTGGGGTATGCCTTCAGTTTTGTCGACCCCCTGGAGCCGCCGTCGGCCGGGGCATGCTCCCCTCCGCCGTTGTCGCTGGTGGAAGTGGCCAGGGGCCCCCAGAGCCGGGAGCCGGCCTGGTTCCGGGCCGAAGGAGTGCTCTGCAACCTGCCGGAGCTGGCTGCAGCGGCGCCGCAGGCGGGATTTTTCAACGTGGCCCTCGACCGCGACAGCATCCTGCGGCGGGCCCCCCTGTTCCTCGAGTACCGGGAGCGGTTCTACCCCAGTCTCGGTCTCGCGGCGGTGCAGCGCTTTTTGGGGGTGGACCAGCTGGTGCTGGAACGCTCCGAGCTGGGCAGCGAAGTGTTGCAGCTGGGAGAGCGCCGGGTGCCGCTCGATGCCAGAGGCAACCTGCTGCTGCGGTTTCGGGGGAGCAAGGGGGCCTTTCCCACCATTTCCGCCCTCGATCTGCTCGATGGCCGGGTGGATGCCGAGTGGCTGCGGGACAAGCTGGTAATAGTCGGCACCTCGGCGGTGGGACTGCGGGAACAGATCGCTACCCCCCTGGCCAGTCACGGCTCCGGGGTTGAGGTCCATGCCGCCCTGGCCGACAACCTGCTGCGGGGGAACTTCCTGCAGCGCTCCAACCGGGAGGCGGCCTGGGTGCTGCTGCTGACCCTGGCAGCTTCCCTGGTCTCCACCGTACTGCTGTTGGTCACCCGGCCCCTGGTTGGCGCCATCGGGCATGGGCTGGGGGTGGCCCTTTTGGGGGTGGGCGGCCTGCTGCTGCTGGAGCACCAGGGGCTCTATGTCCCGACCATCCTGCCGATGTTCCTGCTGCTGGGCAATTTCACCCTGTTGACCCTGGGCAAATACATCCTTGAGCAGCGCCTGGTCAGTCAGCGCAGCCAGGAACTGGCCACGGCCCAGAATTTCATCATGCAGGCCCTGACCTCCCTGGCGGAGATCCGCGACAGCGAGACGGGCAATCACATCCTGCGCACCCAGAAATACGTGCGGCTGCTGTGCGAGGATCTGCAGACAGACCCCCATTTCCGGCGCCAGCTGACCCCGGATACCATCGAAATGATTTGCCGGCTGGCCCCCCTGCACGACATCGGCAAGGTCGGAGTACCCGACAGCCTGCTGCGCAAGCGCGGCACCCTAAGTGCGGCGGAGTTCGAGCAGATCAAGCGCCATACTCTGCTGGGCCGCCGGGCCATCGAGACCGCCGAGGCCCGCACGGGGGGGTATGTCGACTACACTTTGCAGGTCGCCAAGGACATCGTCTATTGCCATCACGAGTGGTGGGACGGCAGCGGTTATCCCGAGGGGCTCAAGGGGGAGAAGATCCCCCTGGCGGGACGGATGATGGCTCTGGTCGACGTCTATGACGCCCTGGTGAGCAAGCGGGTCTACAAGGAGGCCGTCTCCCATGGCGAGGCGGTGGAGATCATCCTGGGGGCGAGCGGGCGGCAGTTCGATCCGCGCATCGTCGCGGCTTTTGTCCGAGGGCAGGAGCGCTGGCGGGAAGTGGCCCTCAGTTTCACCGATCCGGTTTCGATCCAGGCGGTGGGCTGAGGCGCAGGGGACCTTCGAGCTGCGGGGGGAAGGGGGCCGACACTCCTTCCCCAACAGCGTTTTCAGGCCGCGGAGCGGCTGACCGGGGGAGGACGCAGGTAGTTCCAGAGTTCCGAGAGCAGCATGCCGCTGAGCATCAGGGCGCAGCCGAGCAGGCCGCGGGCCGAGAGCACCTCCCCGAGCAGCCACCAGCCGCCGAGGGCGGCGAAGACCCCTTCGAGGCTGAGGATGATGGCGGTATGGGCCGGGTGGGCGTCGCGCTGGGCCACCACCTGCAGGGTGTAGGCGATGCCGACGGAGAACAGGCCGCCGTAGAGGATCGGCAGGGCGGCGGCCAGGATACCCGCCAGGCTGATGGTTTCGATCGCCAGGGCGGTGAGCAGGCTGAGGACGGCGCAGACGGCGAACTGGATGGCGGAGAGCTTGAGGGGCTCCATCCGGGGCGAAAGCCAGCCGATCAGCAGCACGTGGCCGGCCCAGATGAAAGCGCCGATGAGCACCAGCAGATCGCCGAAGGCGATGCGGAAATCGGCGGTGACGCTGAGCAGGAACAGGCCGATGGTCGCCAGCACCGCCCCCAGCCAGGTTCCCAGGGCCGGTCGCTGGCGCCAGATCAGGCCGAGCAGCGGCACGATGACTACGTACAGGCCGGTGATGAAGCCGGCATTGCCGGCCGTGGTGTAGACCAGGCCGACCTGCTGCAATGAGGCTCCACCAAACAGGGCCAGGCCCGCCAGCAGGCCGCCCCGCAGCAGGTCCCGACCGCCGACCTGGGGCAGGTGGCGCGGGGCCGGGTCGCGGCGGCGGCTGGTGAGCCAGATCAGGGGGAGCAGCGAGGCGCTGCCCAGGGCGAAGCGGACGCCGTTGAAGGTAAAGGGGCCGACGTGGTCCATCCCCACCCGCTGGGCGACAAAGGCGAAGCCCCAGATGATGGCGGTGAGCAGCAGCAGCGCATCGGCTTTGAAAGATTTGGCGGGCATCCGGTGGTCCTGAGAAAAACCTATAGTTATTCTATGGGCTTGAGATTCGAGATCACTTTAGTGGAAGGGCCCGCCGGCGTCCACGAAAAAAGCGGAGGCGGAGCGCTCAGGCGGGATGTCCGGCGCGCAGTTCCCCCGCCAGCCGGCCGAGGGTCTGGATCGCCAACTCGGTGCGCTCGGACCAGAAGGCGGCATTGATCCGCAGGAAATTGCGGAACTTGCCGGTGGCCGAGAAAATGGGACCCGGGGCGATGGTGATCCCCTCCTTGATCGCCAGGCCGTAGAGCCGCATGCTGTCGCATTCGGCCGGCAGCTCGACCCAGAGGGCGAAGCCCCCCTTGGGCCGGGTGACCCGGGTGCCGGCGGGGAAGTGCCGGCCGACCGCCTCCCCGAGCAGCGCCACCTTCTGGGCGTAGATGCGACGGGTGCTGCGCAGGTGATGCTCGTAGCCGCCGTTGGCCAGAAACTCCGCCACCGCCAGCTGGGTCGGCGCCGCCGAGGCGATATTGAAGGTCAGCTTGAGCCGCTCCACCTCGGCGTAGTGGCGCCCCGGGGCGATCCAGCCGACCCGGTAGCCGGGGGCCAGGGTCTTGGAGAAGGAGGAGCAGAGCAGCACGTTGTCGTTGCGGGCGTAGCTCCGGGCCACCGTCGGCCGCTCGTCGGCAAAGGCCAGGTCGCCGTAGATATCGTCCTCGATCAGGGGGATGTCGCGACTCTCCAACAGTTCCACCAGCTCCCGCTTGCGCTCCTCGGGCAGCTGCGCGCCTAAAGGATTGTTGAAGTTGGGGATGACGATGCAGGCCGCCACCCGGGTCTGCTCCAGGGCGTAGCGCAGCGCCTCCAGGCTGATCCCCTCGCTCGGGGTGGAAGGGATTTCCAGCGCCCGCAGCCCCAGTTCCTCGATCATCCTCAGCACGTTGTAGTAGCCGGGGGACTCGATCGCCACCGTGTCGCCGGGGCGGCAGGTGGCGCGCAGGGCCAGGAACATCGCCTCCATGCAGCCGGTGGTGACGATCAGCTCATCCGGGCGCAGGCTGGCGCCGGCCTTGAGCATCCGCCGGGCGATCTCTTTGCGCAGCTTCTCGCTCCCCGGAGTGATGGCGTAGGAGACGCTCTGCACCCGGTGGCGGCGGGTCTCCGAGGCCAGCATGCGACTGAGCTTCTCCATCGGCAGATGGTCGGGGTTGGGGATGGCGGCGCCGAGCTGGATCAGGTTGGGGTTGAGCACATCCCGCATGATCATCCGCGCCATCTCGGAAATGGTGACCTCGGTGGGGTTGATGGCCGGCAGGTTGGGGACCGACTCCCGCGGCACCTCGGGGAGTCGGGCGCAGACGTAGTAGCCCGATTGTGGGCGGGCCTGCAGCACCCGGCGGTCTTCGAGCAGGGCGTAGGCCTCCTTCACCGTGTTCAGGCTCACCTGCTGCTGGCGGCTGAAGTCCCGCAGCGAGGGGACCCGCTCCCCCGGCTTGAGGGTGCCCTCTTCCACCAGGGCGATGATCCGTCCGGCCACCTCTTCGTAGAGGGGGGGGCGGTCGAGGCGTTTTTCCGTCACTGTGCGCATGGGGTCATCCTAAGCAGACTTGAAGCCGGTGAACAGGCACAATTGCCAAACTTGAACAGGGGTACAGTTGCAAAAAAGCTAAACTGTGCCGGGTACAAATGTAAAGAGTTGTATCTGTTATTCTCCGCCGAGGCCGCCTATAAATAAGGGCAAGTTCATCTGCTGCGGAGGTTGTCATGGATTTTCAGTTGGAACAAGGGGAGCTGCTCTGTCTCGACGGGGATGGCAGGGGAGTGGACGTGCACTGCCTGGAAGGGGTGCTCTGGTTGACGCAGATCGGCCAGGATCACATTTTGCGGGGCGGGGATGTGCTGGCCCTGAGTCGCTCGGGCAAGGTGGTGATCACCGCCTTGGCGCCGGTGACCCTGCGCATCGCCCAGGCCGCAGCGGCCGAGCCGGTGCTCGGTGGCTGGCAACTGCGCCTGGCGCCGGCCCGGGTCTGAACCGGGTCCGGGGGGAGGTTCAGAGGGGGCGGGGATTGCAGACGTTGGCCGCCAGGTTGGCCTTGGCGCCGCACTTGCCGCAGACCACCGTCGGCTTGTTGGAAAGCTGGTCCATCTCCGCCATCATTCCCTGATGCTTCATGGCGCACATGTGCAGCTTGTGGGCCTTGGAGTCGCATTCCGCGCTGGTTTTCACCTTGCTCATAAGGGGCCCCTCCTTTGGCCCTGTCTGAAGCTTAACCCGCCTGGAGCGCAGGTCAAGGGCAACTGGCCGACCTCCGGGGTTGGCAGCGGCCGGAGCTCCATCTATACTGGGGTGAACCGCTCCCCGCAGCCGACTCAGCGAGCCGCCCCATGAGCCAGCCAATGCCGCCCAGTGATCTAGCGCAGCCGTCCACCCGGTCCTTGGGGCCGGTGCGGGTGCTGCTGCTGTTGGCGGGGGGGTTGAGTACCCTGCTCGGAGTGCTGGGGATCTTCCTGCCGCTGCTGCCGACGGTTCCCCTGCTGCTGCTGGCGGCGGCCTGCTTCGCCCGCAGTTCCGAGCGCTGCCACCGCTGGCTCCTCGGCCATGCCCGCCTCGGCCCCCTGATCGCCGGTTTCCTCGACGGCCAGGGAATTCCCCGCCGGATCAAATACCGCGCCATCGCCCTGGTCTGGCTCACCATTCTCCCGTCCGCCCTCTGGCTGGTCTCCCATCCCTGGCTCAAGGGGCTGCTGCTGGCCATCGCCCTGGCCGTCAGCCTCTACCTCGGGCGCCTGCCCGAGCGGGCCGAGGAGGTGCTGCTGCTGGCCGCAGAGGAGGATGAGCCCCAATTGCCATGAGTCCCCGCCCCCC
>CAZYXS010000170.1:0-6517 GCA_964650955.1 uncultured Desulfuromonadales bacterium
CCAAGGTCGCCGAACTGGTCGCCATGGATGAGCTGCGGGATCTGCTCAAGTGGGACCGGCAGATCGAGCACCTCCACGCTCTGGAAGAAGCTGCCGTGACCCTGGGCAAATACATCACCCAGGCCCCGCAGCAGGGCGTTCCCGATGTCCATGTCGCCATGAAAGACTACGCCGAGCACGCCACCCTCGAAAACCTGCTCCAGGGGCAACTCCTTTCCAGTGAGCTGGTCGGCCACCTGATCTATGGCGAGGGGCGGCAATACCTCGCCAAGAGCCTCGACCAGCCGGATCACTTTCTGGTCGGGGCTCTGAATCCTTCCCGGAAAAAGCTCGAATCCCTCGGCAAGGATGTGAATAAAATCGCGGAATTTTTTGAAAACATGGCGGCCGCAACCCAGGTCGATTCGCAGCTCCGGAAGCAGGTGTTTGAACTGCTCGCCAAGCTCGTGGAGCAGATCTCCGATGGGGAATTCTCTCTCACCCAGGGCCAGTTCAACCTGGCTCCGGTGTTGGCGGGAAGCCTCGCCGCCACCGCCAAGGGCGGTTATCTGAGCAGCAGTTTTACGGCCATGCTGCGCGCACGCCTCGATGTGACCCAATGGGTGGTGATCGCCAAGGGGATGAGCGGGCAAGTTGAGATGACGCTTGGCAAATCGGTGGAATGGCTGCAAACGAACCATCCGCTGGTCAAGCTCAATGCCATCCGTTTGTTCGGGGTGCTGGAGGTGATGAATCTGGGGAATGCTTTGCGGGAGTTTAACAAAACAAACTCCGGCAAAGAAGTTGTAAAGGGTCTCGCCAATGCAGCATCTCTCATCAGTCTCGGCTTCACCTACCTCAAGGATATCAAGAACATCGGTGCGGGCTGGGACAACAAGGCTCTGCCGAAATGGCAACAATACACGCTCAAACTTAAACGTATCAAGATCGCAGGCGGCGCCCACGGCTTTGGTTTCATTGGCAACGTGATCGTCGTCGCCCTGGGCTGGAACGGTGCCTGGGATGAATACAAAAAGGGGAATACCGAAGGGGCTGTTGCCGCCACGGTTGCCGCCCTCGGTTCCACCATCCTTGCCGCCTCCACCACCCTGGGCGGAGTGATGGAGATGAATACCCTCGGCGCCAAAGGCTTTCAGGGCCCACGGGCGACTCAGGCGGCCAGGTTCGGCCAAACCAAGGTTCCCCTGGCCCGCACCCTCCAGGCGAGTCGGGTTGGAGTGGGCAGTTTGGTCGGGATTGTGGTCATGGTGGTGGGCGGCCTGCTGATGTACTATTTTGCCAGAACTCCCCTGGAGGAATTTCTGGCCCGCGGCCCCTTCGGCAAAGAAAAAAACAATCGTTGCAAGGGATCGAAAACATTCGAAACCTGGCAGGATGACGCCATCGCCGAGGCAACCCTGTTCAATATCCTGTTCAGCCCGCGGCTTGAGCCAAAACTCCAAAGTGTCGGGTTCCGGCAGACCCGGGTCGAGTACAAGATCCACCTCCCCCTGCTCCTCGAGGGAAAAACCCGGGTTGATTATTCTCTCTACGGCCTGGGGTCGATGGGGCTGAGAAAAACCACCGAAAAACAGCCGATTCCTCCCTGCCAGGAGGGAACATTGACGGCCAACGAGGACGGCTCTCACACCCTGACCATTATCTATGAGCCAGACATGCTCGCATTCGCTTCCTTTCAAGCCCGGGCGCTGGTCGACCTGTACGGCGACGGTCGTCAGGTTCTGCCCTCGAAAATCGACAACGGCGCCATCACTGGTCACGACCCGGTGGTGGTGCAATTCCCCGAGGCCTTGCAGGCATGAGCGAATCACAGAAAAGCAGTAGCCGCATGACCCCCGAAATCGCCGCCCGCTACCAGCGCACCCTCGACCTGTACGAACAGTCCGAAGCCGGAAAAAAGCGCACCTATTCCCCGCCCATGCCTTTTGAGGTGCCCGAAGGAGCGCCGGGGGAAGGAGATGTGGTTGAACTAGCCTACCACAAGGCAACAATGACCCCCGAGCGCTATTACGGCAAAACCATTGTCAGCAAGGCGCGGATGTGGGGGTTTTCCATGGTGATGGCGGGGGGATTCTCTGTTATGGCTCTGGTCGCCATTTTGATGGATTTAGAGGTCCAGAAATTTCTCCATTATTCAATCCCAGCAATGGTTTTTTTTCTTTTTTTTACCCTTTACGCCCGCCGCAAAGAACGCACCGCCGACCGCAACGCTTGCCACATCTTCGAGCGGTCGACGGGCAAGGTCTACCTCTACCGCTGCGACCTGCCCCATCGGGTGGTCGATTTCTACGACCTGCATTTCTCCACCACCGGCATCACCACCTCGGGGCTTGCCTCTAGTTCGCGGCTCAACATCGACCTGCCCGACCCCCAAACCGGAGAGCTTGAATCCTTCGGCGGGTTCTATCTCCCCACCCCCGAAGAGGCCCTGCGCTTCTGGTACGCTCTGGTGCGCTACATGGACCAGGATTGGCCCTTCGATGAGCGGGATCGGGAATATTTCGACTGGCTGGTGCAGGACAGGAAGAAAAAGGGTTATCGCGTGGAGGGCGTACGCCATCCCAACGGCACCATTGATTGGGTTTGAAAATGCTCCTGAAACGCAAAACCGCTGCTCCGCAGCAAGAACCAGTCTCAACCCCCTTTCCCCGAACGCACATTCGCGGTCTCGGCCTGGCCTGTGCCGCGGGGGATCAGCCCTTCTCCCTGCTGGGAGCGGTCGGCACCAGTCTGAGCGCCGCCACCCCCCACCCGGTGCTGACCATCGTCGATTCGGCCGGCGAGGAAACGCCGGCGCTCTTCGCTCCCGTCCCCGGACTCGACCCTCTGGCAGGTCGGGAAGAGCGGATTGCCGCCCTTGCCGCGGCAGCGCTTGGTTCCGCCCTGGATCAGTGGGCCGGGGATTCGGATCGCCAAAAGGTTCTTGTCCTGACTTTGTTACCGACAATGGCGGAAGACGAGGTGCGGGATCTGGAAATGTTGCTACAGGAAGAACTCCCCGATCTGGGGTCGGCAACGCTGCGTTTCGTCCCGGGCACCGAAGGAGCAATCGCCATGCTCGCAAACGTGTGTAGGGACCTGGCTGCAGGAACCTGGGCGGCGGTCATCTTTGGCGGAGCTGATTCGCTGGTGAACGCCGACAGCTGTCGCGAGTTGCTGCAGCAGGAGCGGTTAGCCGCATCCACCTCCGTCGAAGGAATCTTTCCTGGAGAAGCGGCGGCCTACCTGGTTCTGCAGGCCGATCGTCCCGGGCCGGAGGCAATCAGCAGCCATGCAACCATCATCGCTATCGAGCAGGCTCCCGAACCCCACGCAGGTCAAGCTGGAGACAAGCCAATGACCGGGCTGGCACAAGCCATGGAGGCGGCCGCCCGGCGGGGCGAAATCCCCCTCAATGAGGTGCCGGAGCTCATCCTCACCCTCTCGACCGAAAACGCCTCTGAGCTTGAATGGCACCAGACCCTCATGCGCATCTGGCCACCCTCGGCACCGGCTAACCCAGAAAACAGCCCCCAGGCCCCGCACCCCTTGCGCCTGCACCCCACCCTCGGCGAACTCGGCGCCGCAACCCTGCCTGTAGCCCTAACCCTAGGTTGCGCCCGCTTTGAGCATGAACACCCTGCGATTTCTTGCCTCCTCGTCTGCGATGGGAGCGAGGCCATGCTGCGCGGTGCGGTGAACTTGAAAGCAACACCAGCGGCGGCACCCTGATCACCGTCGACGTCTGCTGGACCAAAGTGGGCAAACCGGTCAGACAGATCCCCTACACCAATATCGCCAAATCGGCCGACTCGGCCAAAACCGCCGGCAGCGTGCTGATCAACGGCCAGCCGGTCTGCACCAGGACCTCCAACTTCGCCACCAGCACCGGTGACGAACCCGGCAACCGCCTCGGGGTCAAATCCGGCACCACCAAGGGGAAGGCCGAGTTCATCACCGCCTCCCCCAACGTCCTGTTCGAGGGGGTGCCAGCCGTGCGCCAAGGGGATCTCATGGTCTCCAACAACCGCAACACCCCCCCCGCGCCACTGATGCAGGCCGGTGCCGGTACACCGCCGAAGCTGGATGTGACCGGAGCCCAGGAAGTCGGCGAAAGCGCGTTGCCGGATACGGTGGAATGGGAAGTTGCCGGCGACGGACTGCATTTTCTCAAAGGGATGCTTGCAGGCAAGGTTCCGGGTGGGGAGGATCAGGCATGAGCGCAGGATCCAAGGAGAGCAGCAAACCGATCAACAGCGGCGATAACCAGCAAACCGGTCATCGCAAGATCGCTTTTTCCGTGGCACCCGGAGAACGGCAGTTCTTTCTCAAAATCCCGGATACCCGCCACACCTGGAACTTCATCCCCCTGGATGTGGTCCCCTCCGCCGCCAAGGGAGCCCACCCCAAGGCCGCCAACGTCACGGTGCCGGTGGTACCGCTCTGCTACACCACCCCTGACTGCGACCCCCAGAAAGCGGCCCTGCCTCGCCCGGGTTGGCTTTATGTCTTTCGGGACGGAAAACTCTGGCGGGAGTATGTGGTCACCAACACCGGTTATTACAGCGATGTCAATCTGCAGGAAACCCGGAAGAACGAGGTCCGACAAGCCACCGGCAGCAGCGATAACCGGGTGCAACTCCCCTACAAGGAAGCGGGCCAGGTCAAGACCATCGAAATGGCCTTTTCGGAAATTCAGTGGAGTTGGGCGCGCATCACCGCCCTGGAGAAAGATGCCAACCTGCGCCGCCAGCGCATGCAGCAAATCGACCTGAGCGGCTACGGCGCCAACTTCCCCACCCTGGCAGCCAACCGCAACAAGGCCCGGGTGGAAAATATCAGCAAAGCGCCGGATTTGTACCTGCTGGCCCTGCAAAGGCAGAGCAATATTCCGGTGGTGTATCTGCAGGACGCGCTAGGGGTAGCCCGTGATCTTGCGGGGAAATACCAGGCCGCCTGGGATCAGATGGACAAACTGCTCGCAGACCTTGCCAATCCCGATCATCAAGGGGCGAAGGCCAAAGAATACCCTTTCGCCAAATGGTTCGATTCTGCGGTATTGGCCAACCAGTATTTTTTCGCCAAAGTGCCCGACATCGAAGCGGAAGGCCAACTCCCCCCTACCGGCAAAGACAAGGATCAGTGGGTTCGGGCCAAGGCACAGCGGGAGCAATGGAAAAAGAAACTCAGCAAGGCCGATATCGATACAGCTCTCGGGGTTGAAAAGCGTAAAGAAATCAGAGAACAGATCAAAACCTGCAAACAAGGGCTGCTTGATTACCTGGACAGCCAACGTCATGAAGATCGACAGGCGCTCGAGAAGGCTCTCGACGATTACTTTACCCGTCCAGCACCGAAGAAGGCGCCGTGGCTCGCTAACAACACGTCCCATTACGGCGAAGCCTGGCGTATGGTCGAGCGGCTTATCGCCAAACTCGGCGATCACGAATACAGTCTCGACGCCGGATTGGAGACCGAACCGCCCAATCTCCATCGACTTACCCAAAATGACCCCGGTGGAAAATTTCTGCTGAAACTCGCCGATCCGCAGCAAGGCTATTTCCTGCATTTCCTGCATTCGCGGCTTTTTCCCCAGCCAGCAAGCGGCAACAACCCGCTGAAGCCCAAAGTGTCCACCGGTTCCGAGAGCGGCCCCACGTTCCGTTCCCAACACATTCACAATACATTCCAGTACGATCCGGAGATCTTCTCCGATTTCTTCAGCCACTTTTTTCGCGTAGCGGGTCTAGCCGAAACCGACCAGCCACGCAACAGCCTGTTACGGCTCATCAATGCCGCACTTGGTCTCGATCTTTACCTTCGAGAGACCACCCTGGCTGAATATCAGGAAGGTAAATTGGCAAACGGCGACGTCATGCTGCGCATGTTTGCCCTGCAGGAGCAATTCAAGGGCAAAGCCCCTGGCCGCGAAAGCTCACCGGACCTGGAAAACCTGCCTCCCCAAGACGAAGCAGACGCTGCCGACTCCTTTCAGGTCGACCGCCGTAGCGCACAGGCGGCCGGCGGAGGTCTTGAGCACCTCAACAATTCCGCAATCAATATCGAAAAACAAACCGTCGACACCAACACTTCGGTTCTTCGCCGCCAGGGGGCTGATTGGCGAGGGGCAAATCCGACCGTCGAGACCCCCAACGGAAAATATCACACCCAGGCAATGATCCAGGGCCGCCATCCCCTAAGCCCTGCCGACGTGGCTCACTTCGACAGCACAGGGCAGGTCCAGTTGCCTGGTGGCGGCCAGGGCACGGTTCAGGTTTATGGCCACGACGGCAAGTTGCTGGGGGCCACCACGGTCAACGCCTTTAAACAGGGCAAAGCCTTCAGCCGGCGCCAATGGCGGACCAAAGTTCACCAAACCAGATGGGAAGAAGTCAAAATCAGAATCGTGGTCAACCGACAGGCCGAAGGGCTGCCGGCCCTGGCCAAGAAACTGTATGACCACGGGGTCTGGACGCGGGGGGTGCTGCCGATATTGGTGGGGTTGGAGGTGTGGAATGCCAATAAAACATACCGAGTT
>CAZYXS010000171.1:0-6419 GCA_964650955.1 uncultured Desulfuromonadales bacterium
GGCTGCAGGCCGAACCCTTCCTGCAGGCCTTCGCCCCCAAGCTGGCCGGCAAGGTGTTCGGCGCCCTGACCCTGGAGAGCCAGTTCAGCGGTGCCGGGGTCCAGGGGGACGAGCTCAAGCGCAACCTCTCGGCCAAGGGGAACCTGTTGCTGTTCGACGGCCGCCTGACCGGCGCAGGGCTGGTGGCGGAGTTGGCCAGCTTTCTCAATATTCCCGAACTGCAGGAGATCAAGTTCCGCGAAGGGGAGGGGAGCTTCACCGTGAAACAGGGGAAAGTCGACCTGAAGGGAAGCCTAGACTCCGCGGATATCCGCATGACACCACGCGGGACCGTCGGCCTCGACGGCGCCTTGGACGTCAGCCTCGATGCCCGGTTGGCCCCGGCCCTGACCGCCAAGCTCGACCGCAAGGGGAACGTCAGCCAGTTTCTCATCGACAAGGAGGGCTGGGGGCAGCTGCCCCTGCAGGTGACGGGGACGGCCGCGGCGCCCCGGTTCGCCTTCGATGCCTCGGCGGCCAAGGGCAAACTCAAGGAACGGGCGGTGGAGGAAGTCCAGAAAAAGCTGCAGGAAAAGGTCTTCGACAAGATCCTGCCCGGCAAGGCAGCCCCCGCTGGTGAGCAGCCCCCGGTGAAGCAGCAGCTCAAGGAAACCATCAAGGGTCTGTTCGGGAACTGACAGGATTCCCCCGTTCCAGGAAAGGATCGGTCGTGGCCAACAAGCGCAATCTCGATCGCCAGCGGCGCCGGTTCCAGGTGCACTACGGCATTCCCGCCGACATCAGCCGGACCGGCTTCACCCAGGATGTCTCCCGGCACGGGATGTTCATCCAGGCGGCCATCATCCATCCCCCCAAGACCCTGCTCGAGATCAGCCTCGACAACCAGGGGGGAGAACCGATCCGTTTTTCCGCCCGGGTGGTCTGGTCGAAGAAGGTCCCGCCCAGCATGGTCCGCAAGATCCGCTGCGGCATGGGGGTGGCCATCGAAGCTTTCCAGTCGGGGGAGGAGCACTATCAGTCCCTGCTGCGGGAGCGGAGCTAGAATCCCCGGAATTGACATGGGTCAAGGCGACGGAGCCGGGCCCTCTGCTAGGCTGCGGAGCATAAACCCGTTGCCGGAGGTTTCCCATGGCTCGTCCCGTCCGCCCGCCCCTGTGCGGCTTGGTCTGCATCCTGCTGGCCCTGCTCAGCGCCGGCTGCCTCTCCCGCCCGCAGACCCGGCCCCAAGCTCACCCGATCGTCGTTGCCGAGCCAGGAATCCAGGCCGAGGTCACTGCCGTCCCGGAGGGGAGCCTGGTGCGTTGGAAGGGACCCGGTTCATCCGAAATCGCCCATTTGACCCTGCCCGGCACCGTCTCCTGGCTGGCACGCCATCCTGCCGGCGACCTGGTCCTTCTCTCCACCCGAATCAAGCGCTTCAGCTTCGGCGCCAACTACAGCGTACACCTCTACCGTTGGGACGGCCAGACTCCGCCGGCCGCCCGCCTGCTCTACGACACCACCCTCAAGCCCCTGACCCTGACCCGCTGGGAATACCGCCTGGCGCGGCTGCCCGCCCCGCAACTCAGCCCCCAGGGGGAAGCGTTGGCCCTGCTGCGGCTGCATGATCCCCCGGCCTTCGACCCCTACCTGCGGGTCATTCTTGTCTCCCTTGACGGCCCCGGAGAACTGGTGGTCGGCAGCCAGTCCATGCCCGGAGCCCCCCTGGCATTCAGTGCCGACGGAGAAATGCTGACCTGGACCGAGCCGGGAGCCCCCGAGGCGCGGGTCTGGCCCTGGCTCGGTGAGGCTCCGGGTCGGGATGGGACCGAATCACCCGCCGCTGGGGCGCTGCTGGAGTTGCGGCGGCTGCGGCTGCAGGGGCTGATCGGGGTGGAAGATTACCGGCGCCAGTGGCAACGGCGGAACCAGCCATGAGCCGCGGGCGGATTTTGTTGGCCGGCCTGGTGATGCTGATTTTGCTGCCTGGTGCCGCGAAGGGGGCGCAGGATTGCCTCGATTGTCACCGGCAGGCCACGCCGGCGGCCGTGCGCCAGTGGGAGAAAAGCGCCCATGCCGGCAAGGTCGGCTGCGGCGATTGCCACCTTGGGGAGCTCGACGACATCCTTGCCGGCGAGGCCCGGGTGACGGCGGAAACCTGCGGCCGCTGCCACCCCCAGGCCCTGCAGCAGCACCGGGCCAGCCGCCACGGCAAGGGTCTGCAATCGGGCTGGGGGTGTACCCGCAACCTGGGGAAACGCCCGGCCAGTGAATGCCGGGTCTGCCACCAGCAGGGGAGTTCCCTGCCGGAAACCCCGGTGGCCTGCGCCCGCTTCCTGCAGCAGAGCCCGGAGATGGGAGCGCTCGGCTGCAACCGCTGCCATGAGGTGGAGACCTCCTGCGGCAGCTGCCACAGCAGCCACGGCACCGACCTGGCCATCGTGCGCAACCCCAATGTCTGCGCCAAGTGCCACATGGGCCCCGACCACCCCCAGTGGGAAATGTGGCAGACCTCCCAGCATGGCACTCTGTACGTCAGCGCCGGTCCAAGCGTCGGCCCGGGTTGCCAGAGCTGTCACCTGCCGCACGGGGGGCACGATGTCTCCCAGGGGCTGACCATGACTCCGGGCGGCGTTCCCTATCCTCCTGAACTCCAGGCCCAGGGGCGGGAGCGGCTGCAGCGCCAACATCGTCGCGGCGCCCTCAGGGATGCCGACTACGCCCGGGAAAAGACCCGGCTGCTCGACCGGCAGCCCTGAAGATTTCCCCTGAAGTTGCCCGATAGGATACAATGATTGTCATGAAGGCTACGACCACCACCACGACCACCGAACTCACCCCCGCAGAACGCAAGGACCTCAAGGTTCTCGGCCTGTTCACCGCCGTTTTCTGCCGCCGCCATCATGACGGCGACAAGGGCCCCCTGGCCAGTGGCTCCCTGGGCGCCGCCGAACTCGGCCTGGCCCGGCACCGCTATTGCCCCGAATGCCGGGAATTTCTGGCCTACGCCATCCAGCGCCGGCTGCGCTGCCCCCTCGACCCCAAGCCGACCTGCAAGGAGTGCCCGGTGCACTGCTACCGCCCCGGCCACCGGGAGCGGGTGCGGGAGATCATGCGCTTTTCCGGCAAGTACCTGATCAAGAGTGGCCGCCTCGATCTGCTCTGGCATTATTTTTTCTGATTTTTTTCGCTTTTGACCCGGGTCAAGGTTCGCGGGCTCCAGCTGTGGGATAGTCGCACCAACGTTGAGAGATTACACCCTGCACCCATACAACCCGACCCGAAGGAGACTGACCATGATTCGTGATATCGTGAAAATCGACGAAGAGAAGTGCGACGGCTGCGGCCTCTGCGTTCCCGCCTGCGCCGAAGGAGCCATCCAGATCATCGACGGCAAGGCCCGCCTGATCGCCGACAACCTCTGCGACGGCCTCGGCGCCTGCCTCGGCCACTGCCCCAAGGACGCCATCATCGTCGAGAAGCGCGCCGCCGACGAGTTCGACGAAGAGGCCGTTGAGGCCCACCTCAAGGAGCAGGGGCGCGCCCCCCTGGCCGGTCACGGGCACCACCCGGCCCCCGCGGCCAAGCCGGCCGCCCATGGCGGTGGCTGCCCCTCGGCCAAGGTCATGAGCTTCGGCGGCGGTTGCCCCTCCGCCCAGGTGCCCACCGTGGCGGCGCCGGCCGCCGCAGCCGCCGAGCAGGCCGGCACCCGCGCCTCGACCCTGCGCCAGTGGCCGGTGCAGATGCACCTGGTCCCCCCCAGCGCGCCGTTCCTCAAGGATGCCGACCTGCTGCTCGCCGCCGACTGCGTCCCCTTCGCCTACGCCGACTTCCACAAGGATTTCCTTGACGGCAAGGCCCTGCTCATCGGCTGCCCCAAGCTCGACGACGGCCAGGCCTACGTGGAGAAGCTGACCCAGATGCTGCGCCAGAACAACATCCGCAAGCTCACCGTGCTGCACATGGAGGTCCCCTGCTGCTCCGGCCTGATCGCCATCGCCCGCCAGGCCCTCGCCGCCTGCGGCAAGGAGGTCCCCTTCGAGGCGGTCCGCATCGGCATCCAGGGGGACCGCAAGTAACCCCCATCCGACCCCGGCAGTCCCGCCCGAGCCTCCCGTCCCATCGGAAGCTCGGGCGGTGCTGTTTGGACGCCAAGCGGTTTGACAGATGCCGGCGAATCCATTACCTTAATGCTCCTGTTGCCCAGCCGGCCAAATGGCCCCCGAAAGGATCGAATCATGCCCAGAATCGTCGTCGACCCCAAGCTCTGCTGTGGCTCGGGTGAGTGCATCAAAGTCTGCCCCATGGACGCCATCCGGCTGGTCGGCGGCAAAGCCGTGATCGACCATGACAAGTGCGACCTCGACGGCATCTGCATCCCCGCCTGCCCCAGGCACGCCATCAGCTTTAGCGAATAGGCCCAAAGGCCGCGCCAAAGGAGAGGGGAGTGAGCAGGGAAGGGGTCATCAAGTTCGATTGCCGATACCAGCCGACCCCCGCCATTGAGCTGCCGGGGTGGCAGGGTATCAGCGCCTGGCGGCAGATTCTCCGGCGGCTGCAGCTCATCGGCCAGGATCCCGCCCGCTACCAGGGGCTCGGCTTCGGCAACATCAGCTGGCGCCTGCCCCCCCCGGCCGGCGAATCCCCCTCCTGCGCCTTCGCCATCAGCGGCACCCAGACCGGCGGGCTGACCCAGCTCACCCCGGCCCATTATGCCCAGGTCCTCGCCAGCGACCCCATCGCCAACCGGGTCGTCGCCCAGGGGCCCGTCAAACCCTCCTCCGAAGCCCTGACCCACGCCAGCGTCTACGCCGCCGACCCAGAGGCCCGGGTGGTCATGCACGTCCATTCCCCGGAGCTCTGGCAGCGGGGTGCGACCCTCGGCCTGCCCGCCACCGCCGCCGGGGTCGACTACGGCACCCCCGAGATGGCCGCCGAGGTCGCCGGGTTGCTGAGCCGCCCCGAAAACCGCCGCCTCGGCATCTTCGTCATGGCCGGCCACGAAGACGGCATCGTCGCCTTCGGCCCCGACGCTGACGCGACCGGCAAGTGCCTGGTGGGCTGGCTCGCCCGCGCCCTCAGCCTCAATCCCGATCCATCCTGATATCCTGGAGCTTCCATGTCTGCAACCCATCTGCGACTGCAACGCCATGGCCACCTGGCCGTGATCACCCTGGCCCGGCCCGAGGTGCGCAACGCCTTGGCCACCCAGACCCTGCTGGAGCTGCGCGACACCTTCAACGCCCTGCGGGAGGATGAGACCGTGCACGGGGTGCTGCTGCGCGGCGAACAGGATTTCGCCGCCGGCGCCGACCTGGCCGAGATCCGGGATCTCACCCCCCTCGAGGCGACCCGCTTCGCCGAACTGGGGCAATCCCTCTGCCTGACCATGGAACGCCTCGGCAAGCCCCTGCTCTGCGCCGCCAGCGGCTACACCCTCGGCTCCGGCCTCGAACTGGCCCTGGCCTGCGACTTCATCCTCGCCGGCGAGGATGCCCGGTTCGGCTTCAAGGAAGTCGCCTACGGCATCGTCCCCGGCTTCGGCGGCACCCAGCGCCTGCCGCGGCGGGTCGGCAAGGCCAAGGCCAAGGAGATGATTTTCTCCGCCGAAACCATCGACGCCGTCGAGGGCCTGCGCTGCCGCCTGGTCAACCGGGTGCTCCCCGTGGCCGAGTTGCATGCCGCCGCTCTCGAGTTGCTCGGCACCATCTGCAGCCGCGGGCGCTACTCCCTGCGCCTGGCCAAAGAAGTCATCGATGCCGGCAGCGACATCAACCTCGCCGCCGCCTGCCTCATGGAGCGCGACGCCTTCGCCGTCTGCTTCGCCACCGAAGACCAGAAAGAGGGGATGGGCGCCTTCGTCGAAAAGCGCCCCCCCCAATTCAAGGGACGCTGAGATGACCACCGAAACCGAACTGATCGTCCGGTACGCCGAAACCGACGCCCAGGGGATCGTCCACCACTCCAACTACCTGGTCTGGTTCGAGGAGGGGCGCTCCGATTTCCTGCGCCAGCAGGGGCTCAACTACACCGATTTCGAAAAGGCCGGCTATTTCGTGGTGGTGGTCGAAGCGACCACCAAGTACAAGGCCCCCGCCTTCTACGAAGACCGCCTGCGCATCCGCACCACCCTGGCCCGGGCCGCCGGCAAGGTGCTCGAGTTCGGCTACGAGGTCCTCAACCAGGCCGGCACCCTGTTGGCCGAAGGGCGCACCGTGCACGTGGTCATCGGCCGCGACCGGCGCCCCGTGGCCCTGCCCGAGGAACTGCTCGGCCCCCTCAAGCATTCGGTGGTCCAGCCATGAGCTGGCAGACCCTCAACATCCGCATCGAAGACCGGGTCGGCTACCTCACCCTCGACAACGGCACCCGCTTCAACACCCTGCACCGCGCCTGCATCAGCGAGCTCAAGGTCGCCCTCGCCGAACTCGTCGCGCATC
>CAZYXS010000172.1:0-6331 GCA_964650955.1 uncultured Desulfuromonadales bacterium
GAAAAACGCCACTTCCCCGCTGTTCCCTCCCGGCAAACAGGCGCCAATTCCAATGACAACTCTTGGAAGTGGGGACGCCAAGCCATCCGAGTTTGTAAACGGGTTACTTTCCGACGTCGGAAGTCGGAAGGGCGGCGTCGTGTCGAACGAGGAGTTGGAAGGTCTTTACGACGATGCCGTTCGCGGACGCAAGGTACTCGAAGGCAACGCGGCCTACATGACAAAGCACTTCGGCAAGGACATTACGAACGCCGAGGCGTTCGATGAATTCGCCGCGACACAGGATCCCGACTTCAGGAACGCCTGGGGCGCCGTCATGTCCGAGCATCATCTTGGAAAACTCGTCGCCGGTTATCAATCGCAATACGCCGGCATGACCCATAAGCACAAGACAGTCGCCGGATCCAAACCCTCGGCGAGCGCGTCCGCCTCCAGCGCACTCACGACGGATCAGGGTGGGAACATTTTGGATCCGGCGGCTCCGAAACAACCCGATTTATGGTTTGACGAGCGGTCCGACTATGAACCTTCCCAGGAAGACTTGGGCTGGCTCGCCCGGCAGCGTCAGGAACGACAGGCAATGCATGTCCCCGCCCAAAAAACCGCTGACGTACCGTTCAATCCCGAAGCGTACGGGGCAAAAAAGAACGCGTTCGTCAAAGCATCCATCCCATTCCTGTCGACCGTTAACCCAAGTATCGGCGCAATCAGGGGACACGCCAAGTCAACCGAGAAATTCCTTGCCAGCCTTTCCGAGGAGGAAAAGGCTCAGTGGAGCCAGGATTATGTAACCGCGTGGGATGACGACGCGGGAGTTCAAGCCGCCAGAATGGTGCGCGAGGAACGCGGTTCCATCGGATTTGAAGGCGCGGCTACGGCAGCCCGTAATCGTGAGGGCGTGAAAAACGTTGCGCCACGACCTTCAGGTTCCGACACATTGGATTGGGGTTCGGGCGAGGACAATCCGAACGCTTACACCCCCGAGGAACTCGCCGCGCACAACGAGGCTCGCAGACGGTTCGTTGTCGAGAGTGTGCGTTCCAGGTACGCGACCTCGAACGTTGGCGGTTTCGAGGGAAAGACACACGCGATCTATGGGGACTTCGAGGCGACGAAGGTCAGCGCTGAAACAAACATCCCCGTCGAAGGAAGGTTCGTAAAAGACGGACGGGAAACCATCAGTTCCCAGCTTGTAAAGACTGCCGAGGATGTCGTGCGTTCCGCCGGGTCCCAGGCTGTCGATATGGGAACGGAAGGGCTGACCGACAAGGAACTGGCCGCCACCATTCAAAAGAGGGTGTCCGGCCTGATCCGCAAGGCAATTGACCAGCGCACGACCTCCATCGAAAAGGCTCAAGGAACGGAAGCTGGCGTTGAAGCCGGCGTCGAAGGCAGGAAGATCTCCGCCGTTGCCGAAATGATGAACCGTTCCCGCAGGGGTGATTTATCGAACATCATCGAGCCGGAAGGTCCGATTGGCGACGTTCAGTACGCCGCCGCCAGGTTGAATGGCACGAGCAAAATTCAGGCGGCGATGGACACCGATCCTGTTTTTGCGGAACGGGTCAAGGCTGTTTTCGGCAGCGCCCAGAAAGCCTCCGCCGGTCATTCGACCATCCTCGAAGGCACGGACACGACGTATGAAGTCGGCGGCGGACTTTCATACGACAGGCAGGAAAAGTCCGACTACCTGCATTCCATTTACCAGACAGCGCTTGGCAAGGGAATGATGGCTCAATATATGGCCAGCATGGCGTGGCGGCAGACCGGTGGCATGGTTCTTGAGGCTGGTATGCAATACGGCGCGCACCAGAGCGCTTTTGTTGACGCGGCCAATTACGGATCCGGCGAAGCGTCCGGCGCCATGATGAGCGCGTCGCGCCAGCAGATTGCGGCGAACTTTGCGGGCGGGCTCGCCTATGAACAATACGGGTTCCTGAACGAACTTGGTTACGCCACCAGCCAGCTTCCAGGCGCGAGCTTTGCTTATCGCGCCGGTAATGACCTGAAAATGGGCATCGGCGCGGGCATAGTTTCCGGCGTCGGAATGTACGGACTCGGTTCACTGCTTGCCGGCGGTGGAGCCGCAATGACTGCCGCCGGATGGGGGGGAGCGGGTTTGGCTGCTGCCGGAACAACAATTGCCGGCGCTGCTCTTCCGGTTGGATTGGCCGTGGCGGGCGCAATCGCGATCCCAGGCATGGCAATGTCGGCATACAACTCGGCAACAGGCAAGGATAGCATTTCCGGGGCCGGATACAAGACCTGGTTGGGTTCGGCGGTTCTCGGCTATTCGGAACTTTCCGAAGGTAGAGTATTTGCCAGTTCTTTTGATGACAGGTACTTTACGGGTGAAGGGCAGGAAGAGCATTCGCAAGAACGCTATGGTATGTCCACTCAAGAATATGTTCAGAGAACCCCGTTTGGCAAGTGGCTTGGCACACGCGCCACAAATTGGCTGTATGACGATCGCAAGCCCGAAAACAAGAAACTTCTTGGAATTGTCGGCGACTTATCCGAGAAACACGGTCTCAAGGAAGAGGACACACTTAAGAGCGTAACGCAGTTGCGCGTCGCTCTCGGCGGTTTCGACAACGAAGAGGCTGCCGCCGGTTGGAGCGAACAAAGCGGGATTACCGTCGGCGTCGAGAACGAAAGGACTGCCAGGAAGGTTTTCTCCAGGGCGCAGGACCTCGGCGTTGACGTTTCCCAGCTTTTGTCCGGCGCGTCGAACCTCGCGCAGATGCGCGGCGTCCAGGAGGGCACCCAGGAATACCGGGCGATCCTAGATCAATATTCGTCTCTCGATCTTGTCGGCCAGCAGAAGGAAATCCTGAAAGCCCAGCAATCCTATCAACGGTACGCGCAACTCGCGCCATACGTCGGCGGAAACGGGCAGGCATACAAAATCAGCGAGGCTCTTGGTCTGTCGACCATGTCGCAGGCATCGGCGCTTCAACAGGTGTACGCGCAGGCGGAAGGGCAGGGCGTGACGCTCGACGCCGCCACTTCGATGTCTCTTGGACAAACCGTCATGGGTTCACTGCAAAAGGGCATCAGCACGGGACAGGTCGGCGGTTTGATACGCACGGCCTCCATGCTGACGGAGAATGGCGCCGGCGATTTCGGTTCCAATCTCTCCCTCCTGGCTTCGCAGTCCGCAAACAACGTTGAAGCAAAACAACTTCAGGCTCTGTTCAATCTCGATCGTTATGAGATGAGCGATTTCGCCAGGTCGCATCAATCCTGGCAATACAGCGGCGCGTTTGAAACCGTCGATACGTTCGGCAGAAATGTCGGCGAAGTCGATATGTCAAGCCCGTTGCGGTTCGCGCGCCAGGTGACGCTCGCCAGTGTATCGGGCGCTTCATCGTTCAATAATGAGCAGACCCTTGCGTCCCTGAACGTGTTCCAGGGCGACAACGATATGAGCCAGGCGCTCCTGTCGGGAGGTTTCCGCGCCGTCAACCAGTTGTACGCCGACAGGCAGTTCGGCTACCAGATGCAGTCGCTCAACCGCGAGCAACAGCAACTCGCTTCCAACAACGCCTACACCCTCGCGTCGTGGGGCATCCAGGATCGGATGGATACCTTCCAGTACCAGTCCCAGATGACGAGCATGAACTACTCGCTCAATCGAATGGACGTTACGAGAGGGTATGAGCTGGAAAACGCCGCAGCGCAACAGGAGCGCATGGACCTGAATGTCGCGTATCAGCGCTGGAACAACGATTTCCAACGGGAAAGCCACGCCATTGCCGGTCAGCGCCGCGAACTGGGTGTGGAAAACCAGAGGTGGATGCAAAGCTTCGAGCGTCAGGGCGCCTTGATCCAACGCGACTGGGCGCGCGAGGATTGGCAGTATCAATCGCAAACCAATGCCATGCAGTTTGGGTGGCAGATGGAGGACATCAACGAGCGTATCCGCCGTTCGTCGGGCTATGAAAGGTCGCTGTTGATCAAACAGCGTGATCGCGCCACTCTCCAGGAAAATATGGAGACAAGTCACAACGACGAGGTTCGCGGACGTCAGGAGGAGGCATGGAAGCGCGAGGATGAGCGCTATAAGAAGTCCATCGAATACAACGAAAAGATGATCGAGATGGATCAGGAGGCTTGGGAGCGGGAAGGGGAACGCCTCGAAAAATCCATCGAATACAACGAGCAAATCATCGCCCTGAACCAGGAACAGTTCGACCGCGAACAGGAGCAACGCGCCATACTTTTCGAGATGGAACGAGCCGACATGGTTCGGCGCATCGCCGAAGCCGAGGAGATGCGCGAGATGCAACTGGAATACCTGGCGCTTCAACGCAGCCATCAAACCGAGCAGATGAAATTTCAGGAAGAGACCCTGGCGTTGCAAATCAAACAAGTGACGGAGCAGAAGAAATTCAACGACAGCATGACCACACTGCAAAACCTGGTTAAGGATCAGGGCGTTTACGTGGACAAAATCTCGCGCAGCGCGGTCGGCTTTTCCCAAGTCATGAGCGACATCCTCCGGTTTATTCGTGAAACGAAAGAGGCAGCCAGCGACCTGCGAGAACTTGGATTGAACGGAAGCGGCAGATGAGAAACTACATCATTCTCGACGGCAAACAATACATGACGATTAACGGGCAGTGGGCTCCTTCCACTGCCAGACCCACTCAAATTCGCCCGCTATTAAGCGGCAGGGACGACGTGACCTTCGGCCCCGCGCCGAGACGGTCGTGGGAAGGGACTATCGTCGCTCCCGTAACGCCGCCCGGTTCCGCATGGGGAAGCGTGGAAGATTTACGCACATCACTGAGCAAAATGAGCGTTTTACCGTTTGAAGACCATTATGGCGATGTTTCAAGCGTGGTCTTGACCAATCCAAACAATGAAGTCAGTTATGTGCCGGACTGGGAGCAGCCTGACAACGAAATGAAGTTTGGCGTTCAACTGACACAAATCAACGTATGAGATCTTTACCGGCTGGATTGACAGAACTATTGGAAACGCCGAAAACGTTATCGGTGCGCGCAACGTTTCGCGACACGCGTCTTCGTTTTACGCGCCGCATGGTCGACGACAGTTTGGGTCTCTCCGATCCCTCTCATGCCGATGTTTGCGCGTATGGGACGGGGTTTCTGCGCGTCGTGAACCATGAAGGTTTGCTGTACACCCAATACGTCAGCGACCCGACCGCCCCGGCCACTTTTCCCGGGAATTGGGAATTGTGGGAAAACTCGGGCGTGGCGCTGAAAGCACAGAGCCGCGCCGGGGTGGAGGGCGGCAAGGTCTGGTATCAAAAAGCGGATGGAAGCATTTGTTATCGCGACTACTCGAATTTTGCGGTCGAAGTTCACGTCACGTCCGCCTACAACCCGCATATATGTTCCATCGCGCCGCTCAATTCCGGCGCCTATATCCAGTTCTTCAACGGATCATGGCTCGCGTTGGCATTTGTTTCCGACGCCGGAAACAGCGACTGGAACGGGCGCGTTTATGGCGACATCCAAACCAGCCGCTTCATCGACGCCGTCGAAATTGGCGATACGCACTATGTCTATTACATGGACCGCAACGTCGGACGAATATGCGAGATTGCCCGTATCGGAGGACACTGGGGTTCGCCAACCTACACCCTGCCCATCGACGCCATCGACACGTCCTATGGTTTGACGCTTGCCTACGCCAGCGCGATCGACGGCAGGGTTTTTCTAACCGGCAGGCTCGTGCGTTCGAGCGACGGTGCTCCAATCGGGATGGACGTTTTCACCATTGGTCCTCGGCATTTCTCCTTTGGGCGCGACCTGTTCATCACCGAATATTCCGTTGGCGGCAAGTTCATTCTTCGCGGAGACGCGCTTTTGTACGTCGGCGTCAATTCAGTCCTGGAAGCGCCAGCTACAATCATTGTCGGCGTCGATAATCCCGCGCTAAAACTCGCCACCAACGACGTCAACTCGTTCTCCTTTGCGGAAGGAGAAGGAAGGTCCGGGAAATTGGACATGACCATTCCCTCCCGGATCAATCATCCGGCGGTCAGGCGCGGCGGCGAGGTCGACTTCGAGTTCGGTTACAACGGGATACTCACAAGGATTACCAAAGCCGGGATTGATACGGTGTTTTCGGACAAGCACGACGCCGGTCTATCCAAAACGATTACGGGGCGGTCACGCTCCGTCAAAAGCCTTACGCAATTCACTCCCGACCAGGGGATTTACATACCGTCCCAGGCCCGAATGGTGTCGCATCCATCCGAAATGGACCAGGTCATACGCGCAAAGGGAAGGTTCGACACCACGACAATGGGAAGCCTGTCCCCTTTGAGGCTTCCCCGCCTGAACGAAGACGGCGT
>CAZYXS010000173.1:0-3908 GCA_964650955.1 uncultured Desulfuromonadales bacterium
GACTCACCAGCAGCAACAGACGCACTGTTCGCCCTCCCTGTCCATCGATGCCCCTTGTGGGGCTCTTTCAGACGCCATCTGACCCCCGGCAGGATCGCCCCCAGCTTACCAGAAATGCCAGGCCCCGGTCTGCAGCACATACCAGCCCAGAACCAGATTGGTCAGAGCGTGGGCCAGCACGCAATGGGCGAGACTGCGGCTGCGATAGAGCAGCAGGTTGTAGGCGCCCCCCGCCACCATGCCGGCAATCAGGTAATGGTGTTCCAGGCCGAACAGGACCACGGTGATGAGGAAGGACCCAAGGGTGAAGGTTCCCATGGGCACCCGGGTGAAGTCCGCATTGATGATGTAGCGGATGAGGAAGGAGCGCCAGAACAGCTCCTCCATCAGCGGCACCACCAGCACGGCGCCGGCCAATCGGGTGGCGATCATGGCCCACCGCAGTCCCGGCTCGGCGAATTGGTTGGGGTCCCAGCCCCGGGGGGTCAGATCCCCCAAGGTGTAGTCGAGATGGATCCAGAGCCAGAATACCGCCAGACCCACCCCCAGGGTCAGCGCCAAGGTGGCGGGACGCAGCAGGTCGCGCCAACACAGTTCGGCGTATTCCCGCCGGTACCACCACAGGGCCGCCACCACGGCGGCAATTTTGACCGGATAAAGCAGGTTGAGATGAACCTCGGCAAGACCGAGCCAGCCCTGGTCCCGCAACCAGCCCAGCCCCTGCTCCAGGCCGACAAATGCCATGTAGAGCCCGAAGGGCACCACCCGTGCCAGCAACCGTCTATCCATACCCCTCCTCCCCTCCTAAGCTCCTTCAACGCCTGGTGATTTTCCAGCAATTGTGAATGCGCGGATTGCCCTCGAAGTCCTTGGGCAGAGTCTGGCGGCTGATCTCCTCGATCCGCAATTCCGGCAGGGCCTCGGCGTCCATGCGGAAACGCCGGTTGTTGTTGGAAAATATCAACGTGCCTTCATCCTCCAGCAACCCCGCCACCCGCCGCAGCATCGGCACATGGTCGCGCTGGACGTCGAAGGTGTCGGTCATGGTTTTGGAATTGGAAAAGGTCGGCGGATCGAGGAAGATCAGCCCGTACCTCCCGCCGGCCTGCGCCAGCCACTGCAGACAGTCGGCCTGGATGAACTCGTGACCGGGACCGGTGAAGCCGTTGAGGGCGAGGTTCTGCCGCGCCCAGTCCAGGTAGGTCCGGGACATGTCCACGGTGGTCGTGCTCCGGGCGCCGCCCATGGCGGCATGCACCGTGGCGGTACCGGTGTAGGCGAACAGGTTGAGGAAGCGCCGCCCTGCAGCCAGGTTTTGCACCAGTTGCCGGGTCAGGCGATGGTCGAGAAAAAGGCCGGTATCGAGGTAATCGGTAAAATTCACCAGGAAGCTGCAATTGCCCTCCCGCACCTGGTGGAATCCCCCCGCGGTGCCGAATTTCCCGTACTGGGCGCTCCCTTTCTGACGCCGGCGCACCTTGAGGTACACCACCGCAGCCGGCACCCCGAGCACCTCCGGCAGCACCGCCAGCGCCTCCCGCAACCGGGCTGCGGCCAGGTCCGGGTCAATGGTCCTGGGCGCCTCGTACTCCTGGACGTGCACCCATTGTTCGTAGAGGTCGATGGCCAGAGCGTATTCGGGCAGGTCGGCATCGTAGAGGCGGTAACAACCGATGCCTTGCTGGCGGGCCCAGCGGCCGAGGTTGCGCAGGTTCTTGCGCAGACGGTTGGCGAACATCTCCGCCCCGACGCTGAGGGTTTGTGGTGGAGCCGCGGCGTCCCGGGGGGATGCAGGCGCCGGGGCGCCTCCCCGCAGAAACCAATCGGGCTGGATGTCGAAATGCAGCAACTGACACTTGAGGGCGCCGTTGTAAAAGGAGTGGATGCGGCGGGAGCGTAAACCGAATTGCTTGCCGAGGTCGGGGTTGCCGGTAAAAAGCGCCGCACGCCATCCCAGGAAGTGCTCCCGCAAGCGGGCACCGAGTTCGGCGTAGAGGGGGCGCAGTTCAGCCACTTCGCCAAGCCGTTCGCCGTAGGGAGGATTGGCCACCACCAGGCCGACGACGGCGCGGGACGGTGGTCCCTCCAAGCCGGCCAGTTCCCGCCGCTCGAAATGGACCCGGTCCTGCAGGCCGGCGCGGGCGGCATTGGCCCAGGCAGCCTTGATCGCCCGGGGGTCGGCATCGTAGCCGACGATCAACGGCAGCCGCGTCAGCCCCGCCTCCCGCCGCTGCCGAGCCTCGGCAAGCAGTTCCTCCCAGAGCCCGGCCTCGTGGCCGCGCCAGCCCAGGAAGCCATAATAGGAGCGCAGCAGCCCGGGGGCGATATCGGCCGCCAGCAGGGCCGCCTCCAGGGGGAGGGTCCCCGAACCACACATGGGATCGAGCAGGGTTCCGCCGGCGGCGGCGATCTGCGGCCACTCGCAGCGCAGCAGAATGGCGGCCGCAAGGTTCTCCTTGAGGGGTGCCTGAGCCCCGTCTTCCCGGTAGCCACGGCGGTGCAGGCTGGCGCCGGAGAGGTCGAGGCTCAGGGTCGCCTCGTCCCGGTGGAGGTAGAGATTGATCCGCAGGTCGGGCTGCGCCGTGGCGACGCTGGGGCGGGTTCCGCAGCGCTGGCGAAATTGGTCGACGATGGCGTCCTTGACCTTGAGGGCGGCATAATGGGAGTGGTTGATCTGCGACTGGGAAAGGTTGCAATCCACCGCCAGGGTCCCGTCGGCATCCAACTGCTCGGTCCAGTCCAAAGCCTGCACGCCGGCATAAAGCTGTTCCGGGCTGTTCGCGGAGAAACTGGCCAAAGGCAGCAGAATCCGGCTGGCAAGGCGCGACCAGAGACAGGCCCGGTAGGCGGTCTCCAAGGTCCCGGAAAAGGCGACCCCGGCGCGGGTCTCCCCGGCCTCGGCCGCGCCGAGGGCCTTGAGTTCTTCGGCAAGCAGTTGCTCCAATCCTTTGGGAGCGGTGGCGAAAAAAGTCATGGGATGGGTCATGCAGGATCCTGTCAGAAAAAAAAGCCTCTTCGGGGGTTAGGGTCAACGCCTGAATATCAGGGCTACCCCCGCCAGCAGGCAGACCACCCCGAGCATCCGCCCCAGGTCGATGGGTGCGCCGCGATAGCCGAACAGGCCGTAATGGTCCATCACCAGACCGGTCAGCAATTGGGCGGCGATGACCGCCGCCATGGTGGCGGCGGTGCCGATGCGCGGCACGGCAAGGATGGTGGCGGCAACGAAAAAGGCGCCCAGGAAGCCGCCTGTCCACTCCCACCACAGGGCCTCGCCAGCTCCCCGCCAGTTGGCACGACCCACCACCAGGCTAGCCAGCAAGAGGGCGAGGGTCCCGACGGCAAAGGAGACGCAGGCACCTTCCAGCAATCCGATCCGCTGGGCCAAGCGGGCATTGATGGAAGGCTGCACCGCCACCATGATACCACCGACGAACATCAGCACAAACAACCCGAGGTTGGACATGACGGCTCCTTCAACAGTGTAAATCGGGCCATAAAAACAGATTGCTGCCCGGCGGTCAAAGGATATTTGCGCACTGAAACGTCTTCCCGGAGGACCCGCTTAAAGATGACAAATGGAGTATTTTTTAGTTGCTTCACCAATATTCTCATTATAGAATGCGTCCCAGGTATTTGGCCTGACCATCAGACCAAAGCCCTTGGCCCCGTGTGCACCCCCCCTCCGTGCACGGGGCCTTTTTTTACTCCGTGTCGCCCTGAAAATCTCCGGCAAGTTATCGTAGAATTGCCATTGACAGAGCGTCGCCTTATCGATTAGAATTCGCTCCATGTTCGTCTGGCCCTGTGCCAGACCCTTTTGCCCCGCGAGACCCCTCCTTCGCGGGGTTTTTTTCTGGCCCCGCCTGCCCCTTTCCCCTCATGCTATACTGATAGGCAGCATCCTG
>CAZYXS010000173.1:3928-6304 GCA_964650955.1 uncultured Desulfuromonadales bacterium
CAACGAATGAAGAAACTGAGCAAGACTGGCGCTTCCGACAACCTGGTCGATCGCCTTTCCGAAGTCGACACCCAGCGACTGCCGGAGGATGGCGGCGAGCGGTTCAACCGCCTGATCTTCGAGCCCAGCCCTTACCTCCTGCAGCACGCGGAAAACCCGGTGAACTGGTACCCCTGGGGGGATACGGCCTTTACCCGGGCCGCCCGGGAAGACAAACCGGTGTTTCTCTCCATCGGCTACTCCACCTGTCACTGGTGCCACGTCATGGCCCACGAATCCTTTGAGGATCCGGGGGTCGCGGCGGTGCTCAACCGCCACTTCATTTCCGTCAAGGTCGACCGGGAGGAGCGCCCGGACATCGACAACAGTTACATGACGGTCTGCCAGATGATGACGGGCAGTGGCGGCTGGCCTCTGACCCTGGTCCTCACCCCCGAAAAAAAGCCGTTCTTCGCAGGCACCTACATTCCCCGGGAACCCCGGCAGGGAATGCTCGGCCTGATCCAGCTGCTGGAAAAGATCGCGGAACTCTGGCAGGGCTCCCGAGAAAAGCTGCTGCAGACCGGGCGCCAGGTAGATGAGGCCCTGCTGCGCCTGGAGCAAAGTTCCGCCATACGCGGGGCACTGAGTGAGCAGCCGCTACGCCAGGCCCTGCAGGCGTACGGCGAGCTCTTCGACAAGCGTCACGGCGGCTTCGGCGGGGCGCCCAAGTTTCCAACCCCTCACAACATCTCCTTGCTGTTGCGCCTGGGGGAGCGGTTCAAAGCCCCCCAAGCCACCGCCATGGCCCTGCGGACCCTCCAGGCCCTCCGTCTGGGGGGCATTTTCGACCAGATCGGTGGCGGCATTCATCGTTACAGCGTGGATGAACGCTGGCTGGTGCCCCACTTCGAAAAGATGCTCTATGATCAGGCCTTGGTGGCCCTGGCCGCCTGCGATGGCTGGCAGGCCAGCGGCGACCCCTTCTACCGTCAGATGACCGAGGAACTGCTCGAGTACCTGCTGCGGGATCTCACCGACCCTGAGGGGGGCTTTTTCTGCGGAGAGGATGCCGACAGCGAAGGGGCCGAGGGGACGTTCTACCTCTGGGATGATGAGGAAATCCAACAACTGCTTGGCAGGGACCTGGCCACCATTTTCTGCCGCAGCTACGGCATCACCGCCGACGGCAATTTCGAAGGACGCAACATCCCGCACCTGCAGCAGGATGTCGCCAGCCTGGCAAAGCGGGTCGGCGTCGAGGCCCGGGAACTGGCAACGCTGCTGGAAACAGCCCGCCAACAGCTCTTTGCCGCCCGCGAACAGCGGCCGCGCCCGCACCGGGACGACAAGGTTCTCACCGCTTGGAACGGCCTGGCCATCGCGGCCCTGGCCCGTGCGGGCGCCCTCTTCGAACAACCCCGTTATCTGGCCGCAGCCCGGCGCGCCAAAGAGTTCCTCTGCAGGCATCTGCGCCGGCCCGACGGCCGCCTGCTGCGCCGGTGGCGCCGTGGCGAGGCGGCCATTCCTGCATTTCTCGACGATTATGCCTTCTTCTACTGGGGGTTACTGGAACTGTACCAGGCGGAATTTCACTCCGAAGATCTGGCTCTGGCCCTGGAACTGGCCGAGGCTGCAGAAAATCTCTTCGCCGACGGACAGGGGGGTTATTACGACAGCGGCCGGGACAGTGAAACAATTCTGACCCGCGGCCGCAGTCGGCAGGATGGTGCCCTTCCCACCGCCACCGCCGTGCTGGCCCGCTGTCAACTGCAACTGGCCCGGCTCTGCAAACGACCGGAACTGGCCGACCGGGCCGAAGCCCTGCTCGCCCTGCAACTGGCTGCGGTGGCCAACCACCCGCCGGCCTTCGCCCAGGCGCTGATCGCGCTGGATGAATTGCTCGGCCCCGCACAGGAGATCGTCCTGGTGCCCGGCACAGAGGCACCCGTTCCCCTCGATTGGCTGCGGGAGATCCGCCGCCGCTTTCTTCCCGGCACCCTGCTGGTGGTGGGGCAAGAGCCGCAACCGCCCGCCAACCCGAAAACACCGCTACTGGCCGGACGCAGCGCCAGCGATGGCCGCCCCACCGCCTACCTTTGTCGCAACCGGACCTGTCTCTCCCCGGTCACCGAAACCGCCGATCTGCTCCGACTGCTGGAGCGCTGAAAGCAGTGCGGCGACCGGGTTGTCACCGGTCGCCGCTTGAACCCTTCCCCCCTATCCCGGCAGGCTCTCAGCCCTTGAGCACCTTGAGCAGATGGGGCACCAGCTGCTTTTTCCGCGACAGCACCCCCTTGAGGCTGTAGAGATTGGGCTCCACCTGCAGATAGCCCATCAGGAAGGGGAGTTCCGCTCCGCCAAGGGCCAGCAGGAGGCTGGTTTCCTGCACGATGT
>CAZYXS010000174.1:0-6196 GCA_964650955.1 uncultured Desulfuromonadales bacterium
GCCGCTCCCCCCCATCCCTGCAGGAGCGGGGGAAAAGGAGTATGATTGAGGATAGAGGTCGGCCGGTCGCAACCCGGCCGGAAAGGAGTGTCCAAGATGAAAGCGACCGTACTGACCCTGGCGACCCTGCTGGCGGGCCTGCTGTGCGCGACGCCGGTCCTGGCCGAGTCGATCCGGGTGTTTTCGGTGGAGAAAGGAAGCTACGTGATGAGCGAGAAGGTCAACAAGACGGCGGCGGAATGGAAAAACCAGCTTACCCCCGAGCAGTACCACATTCTGCGGGAAAAGGGGACCGAGCGGGCCTTCAGCGGCAAATACCACGACCACAAGGGGGAGGGGGTCTACCGCTGCGCCGGCTGCGGCCTCGACCTGTTCAGTTCCAGGACCAAGTACGATTCGGGCAGCGGCTGGCCCAGCTTCACCGCCCCGATCGCCCCGGAAAACGTCGCCACCGCCGAGGACAACAGCTTCTTCATGCGCCGCACCGAAGTGCTCTGCCCCCGCTGCGGCGGCCATCTCGGCCATGTCTTCGGCGACGGCCCGGCGCCCACCGGCCAGCGCTATTGCATGAACTCGGCGGCGCTGGAGTTCGTTCCCGGTAAACCCTAGGAGGCGACCATGAACGTCCTGCTTCCGGTTCTGACCCTGTTGCTGCTCATGGTCCCCGCCCCGGGGAACTCGGCCGAGGAGGCCGGCGCCCGGGCGATCTTCGCCGGGGGCTGTTTCTGGTGCATGGAGCACCCCTTCGATGAACTCCCCGGGGTGCACGCCACCATCTCCGGCTATATCGGCGGGCACAAGGCCGACCCCAGCTACCAGGAGGTTTCCGCCGGCGGTACCGGCCACGCCGAGGCGGTGGAGATCCGCTACGACCCGGCCCAGGTGAGCTATGAAAAGCTGCTGGAGGTGTTCTGGCGCAACATCGACCCCACTGACGCCGGCGGCCAGTTCGTCGACCGTGGCGACCAGTACCGTTCGGCCATCTTCTACCTGGATGAAGCCCAGCGCCTGGCCGCCGAGCGCTCCCGGGCCGAACTGGCCAGATCCGGGCGCTTCGCCCGGCCGCTGGCGACGGAGATCGTGCCCGCCGCGACCTTCTACCCGGCCGAGGAGTACCACCAGGACTATTACCAAAAGAACCCGCTGCGCTACAAGTTCTACCGCTTCAACTCAGGCCGCGACCAGTTCCTGGACAAGGCCTGGGGCAAGGAGCGGGGCCCCACCCGCTGAAGGGTAGGGGGCTGGCGATGCCTCAGCGGGTCTTGCCCGGCACCCCCGGTTCGGTCATGGTTCGGGGGTCGAGGAGCGCCGCCAGCTCCGCCTCCGGCAGTACGCCGCTCTCCAGGGCCACCTGGCGCACCGTCCGGCCGCTCTGGTAGGCCTGCGTGGCGATCTGCGCCGCGCGGTCGTAGCCGATCACCGGCGCCAGCGCCGTGCACATGGCCAGGCTCTGCTCCACCAGCCCCTCGCAGCGTTCCCGGTCCGCCTGCAGGCCGCGGATACAGCGGCGCTCGAACTGCGCGCAGGCGTTGGCCAGCAGCTCGATGCTCTGCAGCAGGTTGTGGGCCATCACCGGCATCATCACGTTCAGCTCGAAATTCCCCGCCAGCCCCCCCAAAGTGACGGCGGTGCTGTTGCCGATCACCTGGGCGCAGACCTGCATCAGGCTCTCCGCCATCACCGGATTGACCTTCCCCGGCATGATCGAACTGCCCGGCTGCACCGGCGGCAGGATCAGCTCCCCCAGGCCGCAGCGGGGGCCGCTGCCGAGGTGGCGGATGTCGTTGGCGATCTTGAACAGGCTCACCGCCGCGGCCTGCAGGCTGCCGGCGGCGGCCACCGCCGCGTCCCGCGCCCCCTGCGCCTCGAAGTGGTTTTGCGCCTCCCGCAGCCCCAGGCCGTTCTGCTCCGCCAGGGCGGCGATGACCCGGGGGGCGAACTCGGGGTGGGTGTTGATCCCCGTCCCCACCGCCGTCCCCCCCAGGGGGAGCTCCAGCAGCCCCTCCAGCCCCTGTTGCAGCCGCTCCCCGGCCCGCTCCAGCTGCCGGGCGTAACCGCCGAAGACCTGCCCGAGCCGCACCGGGGTGGCATCCTGCAGGTGGGTGCGGCCGATCTTGATGATGTCGTCGAACTCCGCCGCCTTGGCCGCCAGCGCCTGCCGCAGTTCCGCCAGCGCCGGCAGCAGGCGGGTCTGCAGCTGCGCCGCCGCCGCCAGGTGCAGGGCGGTGGGGATGACGTCGTTGCTCGACTGCCCCAGGTTGACATGGTCGTTGGGGTGGATTTCCAGCTGCGGGAGCAACTGGCGCACCCGCCCGGCGATCACCTCGTTGGCGTTCATGTTGGTGCTGGTGCCGGAGCCGGTCTGGAAGATGTCGAGCACGAAGTGCTCATCCAGTGCCCCGTCGGCCACCTCGGCCGCCGCCGCCGCGATCGCCGCCGCCCGCTCCTGGTCGAGCAGCCCCAGCTCCCCGTTGACCAGGGCGGCCTGCTGCTTGATCTGCCCCAGCGCCCGTAAAAAGGGGCGGGAGAAACGCAGCCCGGAGATGGGGAAATTCTCCACCGCCCGGGCGGTCTGCGCCCCGTACAGGGCCTGCTCAGGCACCGCCATCTCCCCCATGGAATCCTTTTCCATCCGCACCTTTGTCATCGTTGTCTCCTGCTCCCGCCGCACCGACGGGGGTAAAAGGGTGTTTTAGTTTTGGTAAAAATAGGCCCGGGCCGTTTTTATTGTCGCTAATGCCTGGCGCCTCGGCTAGAATGGCCGGTCATGAGCAGCCAAGCCTTCATCCTGATCCTCTTTTCCGCCCTGATGCACGCCTTCTGGAACCTGCTGGTCAAGCGCAGCGGGGACAAGACCGTGTTCATCTGGTGGATGTTCGTTGCCAGCGGCGGGCTGCTCAACCTGCTGCTGCCGCTGGTGCCCGGGCCTTTTCCGACCCCCTCCCACCAGGTATTGCTGCTGGGGCTGGCCGGGGCGGTCTGCTTCGTTCTCTACCACCTGTTCAACGGCCGCGCCTACCGCAGCGGCGACCTCTCGCTGATCTATCCTCTGTCCCAGACCTCCATGCTTTACGTCCCCCTGTGGGGGATGCTGCTGCTGGGGGAAACCCTGTCGCTGCTCGGGGTCGCCGGCATCCTCTGCATCGTCGCCGGGGCCGGCTGCGTGCAGCTGCGGGAGCTCTCCCTGGCGGAGGTGCTGCGCCCGATCCGCAATCTCGGTAACCCCTCGGTGCAGGCCGCTCTCACCGCCGGCTTCATCTACTCCATCGGGGCGGTGGTCGACAAGCTCGGCGTCAGCCTCTACGACCCCTTCCATTTTACCTATCTGCTGGTGATGTTCATGTTCGGCCTGATGAGCCTGAACCTGCTGCGTCCCCGCTACAAAGGCCGCATTCTCGCCGAATGGCGGCGCAGCCGCCACCTGATCCTCGCCTCCGGGCCGATCATGATGGGCTCTTTCCTCGCCTTCCGCTTCGGCCTGAGCCTTGCCCCGGTCAGCTACGCGGTGCCGGTGCGCCAGAGCAGCCTGCTCATCGGCGTGCTCATCGGCATCTGCTTCCTGCGGGAGACCTGCGGCCACATCCGCCTGTTCGCCTCGTTGATGATCCTGTTCGGCATCACCCTGATCAAGTTCGGCTGAAGCCCGCACAAGATCTTTGCCAGGGGCGGCCGGCGGTGCTAAGGTGGCGCACACCCCCATCCCCAAGGTCCCGCGATGAAAAACCTGGCGAATTTCTTCTTCGAAGTCGGCATGCTCAAGCGCACCCCCCGCACCGGCTTCCAGTTTCTCGGCTCCGGCGCCGAATCGGTGGCCGAACACTCCTTCCGCACCGCCATCATCGGTTACACCCTGGCCCAGCTCGATGGTACCGTCGACACCGGCCGGGTGCTGCAACTCTGCCTGTTCCACGACATCCCCGAGGCCCGCATCGGCGATCTCAACTACGTCAACAAGAAGTATGTCAAGGCCGACGAGGGGCGGGCGGTGGAAGACCTGGCCCGCACCCTGCCCTTCGGCGATGCCTACCGCGCCACCCTGCAGGAGTTTGCCGCCGCGCAGAGCCCCGAGGCGCTGCTGGCCCACGACGCCGACCAGTTGGAGATGATCCTGGCCCTCAAGGAGTACAAGGATCTCGGCAACCGCTACGCCGACGAATGGTATCCCTTTGCCCTGCGCCGGCTCAAGACCGAAACCGCCCGGCAGCTGGGGCAGACCATCTGGGAGACCGATTCGAGCCGCTGGTGGTTCGACGACGACGGCCACTGGTGGGTGCACGGCGCCGCCGCTTCCAAGCCGGTTGACGAGCCGGACGAGAAGTGCTAGTAGTATCCACCTTTCACGGGATGCCGCAAGGGGGACCTAACCATGCACGACCTGAAATACCTGCGCGATAACCTCGACCTCGCCGAAACCCGCCTCGCCACCCGCGGCGGCACCGTCGACCTCTCCGCCTTCCGCGAGCTCGACCGTCGCCGGCGCGACCTGCTCGGCGAAAGCGAAGCCCTCAAGGCCGAAAAGAACCGGGTCTCCGCCCTCATCGGCCAGACCAAGGACAAAAGCCAGGTGCAGGGGGAAATCGCCCGCATGAAGGAGGTCTCGGCCCGCATCAAGACCCTCGAGGACGACCTGCGCGGCGTCGAGGAGCAGCTCAACGCCCAGCTCCTCACCCTGCCCAACCTTCCCCACGAGGAGTGCCCCGTCGGCAGCTCCGAGGCCGACAACCGCGAGGTCAGCCGCTGGGGGACTCCCCGGGACTTCAGCTTCGAGCCCAAGCCCCACTGGGAGCTCGGCGAAGCCCTCGGCATCCTCGATTTCGAACGCGCCGGCAAGATCACCGGCAGCCGCTTCTCCCTGCTCAGTGGCGCCGGCGCCCGCCTCGAGCGGGCCCTGATCAACTTCATGCTCGACCTGCATACCGGGGAGCACAAATATATTGAAGTGTTGCCACCCCTTATGGTAAATAGGGAGACCATGACCGGCACCGGTCAGTTGCCCAAGTTCGAAGACGATCTTTTTCATCTCGATGGCCCGGATTACTTTCTCATCCCGACGGCGGAGGTCCCCGTGACCAACATCCACCGGGACGAGATCCTGCCCGGAGCAGACCTGCCGCGGGCCTACACTGCCTACACCCCCTGCTTCCGCCGGGAGGCCGGCTCCTACGGCAAGGATACCCGCGGGTTGATTCGCCAGCACCAGTTCAACAAGGTTGAGCTGGTCAAGTTCGTGCGCCCCGAAGAGTCCGACCGGGAGCTCGCCGGCCTGCTGGCCGACGCCGAAGAAGTGCTGCGGCGGCTGCAGCTCCCCTACCGGGTGGTCGATCTGTGCACCGGGGATCTCGGTTTCTCCGCCGCCCGCACCTACGATATCGAAGTCTGGCTGCCGGCCCAGGGGAGCTACCGGGAGATTTCCTCTTGCTCCAACTTCCGCGACTTCCAGGCCCGCCGCGCGGCGATCCGGTTCCGGCGCGAGGAGGGGAATCGCCCCGAACTGGTGCATACCCTCAACGGCTCCGGGCTGGCCGTCGGCCGGACCCTGGTGGCCATCCTGGAAAACTACCAGGAAGCCGACGGTTCGGTGACGATCCCCGAGGTTCTTCGCCCCTACATGGGCGGATTGAGCCGGATCGGCGCCTGAGGCCCGAGTTTCGGAGGAGTGGCCGAGTGGTTTAAGGCGGCGGTCTTGAAAACCGTTGAACGAAAGTTCCGTGGGTTCGAATCCTACCTCCTCCGCCATAACAGTTAAGCGCAAGGGTTCGGTAGGATTCGAAGCGCAGCGAGCGCAGCCCTAGGGCTGAAGAGCGGCCCGGGAAGGGCCGCGGCAGCGAGCGCAGGGGAGCCGACGCCGGAGCCGCCGGGATGGCGGCGACAGAGTGGGCGAATCCTACCTCCTCCGCCATAACTAGTTAAGCGCAAGGGTTCCGGTAGGATTCGAAGCGGAACTGAAAAAATTGAATAGCGCAACACACACGGAGAGGTGGCCGAGTCGGCTGAAGGCGCTCGCCTGCTAAGCGAGTGTACGGGGTAAACCCGTACCGAGGGTTCGAATCCCTCCCTCTCCGCCATTTTAATTTCCTGGGGTTCCAGGAGGGATTCGAAGCGTAGCGAGCGCAGCCCTCTGGCTGAAGAGCGGCCCGGGAGGGGCCGCGGCAGCGAGCGCAGGGGAGCCGACGCCGGAGCCGCCGGGATGGCGGCG
>CAZYXS010000175.1:0-6180 GCA_964650955.1 uncultured Desulfuromonadales bacterium
CTTTTGGGTGATATCGTTGGGTATCTCGTCCAGCGTATAGCCGACCGCCAGCTTGGCCGCCATTTTGGCGATGGGGAATCCGGTAGCCTTGCTGGCCAGCGCCGAGGAGCGCGAGACGCGCGGGTTCATCTCGATCACCACCATCCTCCCATCCTCCGGGTTGATGGCAAACTGGATATTGGACCCGCCGGTCTCGACCCCGATCTCCCGGATGACCGCGATGGAAGAGTCGCGCATCATCTGGTATTCCTTGTCGGTCAGGGTCTGCGCCGGGGCCACGGTGATGGAATCGCCGGTGTGCACCCCCATGGGATCGAAGTTCTCGATGGAGCAGATGATGACCACGTTGTCGGCCATATCCCGCATGACCTCGAGCTCGTACTCCTTCCAGCCGATGACCGACTCTTCCACCAGGATTTCGGCGGTGGGAGAGGCATCGATCCCGGCCAGGGCCATGGTCTCGTATTCTTCCAGGTTGTAGGCGATGCCCCCGCCGGTGCCTCCCAAGGTGAAGGAGGGGCGAATGATGGCGGGGAAGCCGACGTGCTCGATGACTTCCATTGCCTCCTTGTGGTTGTGGGCCAGGCCGCTGCGGGGGACGGCGATGCCGATCTTCTCCATCGCCTGTTTGAACAGGGTGCGGTCCTCGGCCTTTTCGATGGCCGGCAGTTTGGCGCCGATCAGCTCCACCCCGAACTTCTCCAGGGTACCGTTCTTGGCCACCGCCACGGCGGTGTTCAGGGCCGTCTGTCCCCCCAGGGTCGGCAGCAGGGCGTCGGGGCGCTCCTTCTCGATGATGCGGGCCAACACCTCGGGGTTGACCGGCTCCACGTAGGTGCGGTGGGCGAAACCCGGGTCGGTCATGATGGTGGCGGGGTTGGAGTTGAGCAGGACGACCTCGTACCCCTCCTCTTTCAGGGCCTTGCAGGCCTGGGTGCCGGAGTAGTCGAATTCGCAGGCCTGGCCGATGACGATGGGCCCGGCGCCGATGATCAGGATCTTCTTGATATCTGTACGCTTTGGCATGGATGGTCCTCAATGCTGCAGAAGTGTCTGAAGCCGCCCCCTGGGGGCGGCTGGCAATCGCCGTTTCCGCCTAGCCCTGGCGCTGTTTTTCCCGCTCCATCATGGCGGTGAAGCGCTCGAACAGGTAGCGGGCGTCATGGGGACCGGGGGAGGCCTCCGGGTGATACTGCACGGAAAAGGCCGGCAGGGTCTTGTGGGTCAGCCCCTCCACCGTGTTGTCATTGAGGTTGATATGGCTGAGCACCGCGCTGTCGGCAATGGAGCCGGGCTCCACGGCGAAGCCGTGATTCTGCGAGGTGATTTCCACCTGCCCGCCGTCTTTGCGTCGCACCGGCTGGTTCCCCCCGCGATGGCCGAACTTGAGCTTGTAGGTGCGGCCGCCCAGGGCCAGGGAGAGGAGCTGGTGGCCCAGGCAGATGCCGAAGAGCGGCTTTTTGCCGAGAATCTGGCGGATGTTTTCCTGGGCGTAGGCGATGGGTTCCGGGTCGCCGGGGCCGTTGCTCAGAAACACCCCGTCGGGGTTCATCGCCAGCACCTCGCTGGCGGGGGTGGTGGCGGGGACCACGGTCACGTCGCAGCCCGAGGCCACCAGGTTGCGCAGGATGTTGCGCTTGATGCCGAAGTCGTAGGCCACCACCTTGTAGCGGGGGGGCTCGGCGGCGGGCTGGTAGCCCTGCTCCAGGTCCCAGGGGCCTTCGGTCCAGTGGTAGGGCTGCTGGCAGGTCACTTCCTGCACCAGGTCGCGGCCGACAATGCGCGGTGCCTTGCGGGCCTTCTCCACCAGGCTGGCCGGGTCGAGGTCGACGGTTGAAATGATGCCGGTCTGGGCCCCCTTGTCCCGGATGTGGCGCACCAGGGCGCGGGTGTCGATCCCCTGCAGTCCGATGATGTTGTTTTCCTTCAGGTAGGCATCCAGGCTCATGCGGGAGCGCCAGTTGCTCGGAAAGTCGCTGGCCTCCTTGACGATGAAGCCGGAGAGGTGCGGCCGCACCGATTCCACGTCCTCCATGTTGATGCCGTAGTTGCCGATCAATGGATAGGTCATGGTGACGATCTCCCCCCGGTAGGAGGGATCGGTAAGGATTTCCTGATAGCCGGTCATGCTGGTGTTGAACACCACCTCGCCGGCGACTTCCCCGGTGGCACCCAGGGACTTGCCTACAAACACCCGACCATCGGCCAGGGCCAGAATTGCTTTCATGCGCATGTGACTCCTTGATGAATTACCAGTGTGTAACCCGATCCGCCGGCGCCCCTCAGCGCTGGTAGACAACCTTGCCGGCCACCAGGGTGTGGGTGGCGGCGCCCTTCATGATCCAGCCGTCGAAGGGAGTGTTCTTGCTCTTGGAGGCGAGCTTTTCCGCCTCGAATGTCCAGGTCAGTTCGGGGTCGATGATGGCCACGTCGGCAACCGCCCCCTGGGCCAGGGTGCCGCGGGGGATGCCGAGGGCCTGGGCCGGGCCGCAAGTGAGCAGCCGGATCGCCTGGGCCAGGGTCAACACCCCTTCCTGCACCAGCTCCAGGGTCAGTGGCAGGGCCGACTCCAGGCCGACGATGCCGTTGAGAGCGATATTGAACTCCACGTTCTTTTCGTCGAAATGATGGGGCGCATGGTCGGTGGCGATGGCGTCGATGGTGCCGTCGGCCAAACCGGCGCGGATGGCGGCCACATCCTCGGCCGAGCGCAGCGGCGGGTTCATCTTGGCGTTGGTTTCGTAGCCCCGCACCGCGTCATCGGTCAGGGTGAAGTGGTGGGGAGTCGCCTCGCAGGTGACCCGCACACCCCGGGCCTTGGCCTGGCGGATGATCTCCACCGAACCCTTGGTGGAGACGTGGGCCAGGTGCAGCTTGCCGCCGGTGAACTCGGCCAGCATCACGTCCCGGGCAGTGGCGGCATCCTCGGCCACCCAGGGAATCCCCTTCAGCCCCAGTTCCGTGGCGACGAAACCGTCGTTCATCACCCCCTCCCCCACCAGGGAGAGGTCCTCGGCGTGGGAGATCAGGGTCAGGCCGAAGGGGCGGGAATATTCGAGGGCCCGGCGCATCAGCTCGGGGTTGCCCACCGGCTTGCCGTCGTCGGAAAGAGCGAGGCAGCCGGCCTCCTGCAGCTCACCCATCTCCGCCAGGGATTCCCCCTTGAGCCCCTTGGTGATGGAGCCGACGGGGAAGACGTTGGCCAGGCCGACTTCCTTGGCCCGGTTGCGGATGTAGAGGGTGATCGCCTTGTTGTCGTTGACCGGATTGGTGTTGGGCATGCAGGCCACCGAGGTGAACCCGCCGGCGACCGCCGCCCGGGTGCCGGTCTCGATGTCCTCCTTGTATTCGTAGCCCGGGTCCCGCAGGTGCACGTGGATGTCGATCAGCCCGGGCACCACCAGCTTGCCCGTTGCGTCGATCACGTCACCGCTGAAGCCGGCGCCGAGATTCGGCCCGACCTTGGCGATGGCCCCGTTTTCGATCAGCACGTCGAACTGCCCGTCCACATTCCCGGCCGGGTCGATGACGCGGCCACCCTTGATCAGCATGCTCATAGTGAAAACTCCCCTGAAAGGTCGCTGTTAGGTTGGATCAGCCCTGGTTCTGCTCGCCGCCGGAGACCAGGTAGAGCAGCGCCATGCGCACGGCAACGCCGTTTTCCACCTGCTCCAGGATCACGTTCTGGGGGCCGTCGGCGACGAAGGACGACAGCTCCACCCCCCGGTTCATCGGGCCGGGATGCATGACGATGGCATCGGGCTTGGCCAGCTTCAGGTTGACCGGATTGAGGCCGTAATAACGGGCATATTCCCGAGTGCTCGGCATCATCGTCTTCCCCTGGCGCTCCTGCTGGATGCGCAGCATCATCACCACGTCGACCCCTTCGATGGCGGCGCGCATATCTGTAAACACCTCGGCACCGAGGCGCTCGATGCCAGGCGGAATCATGGTCCCCGGCCCGGCCAGGCGCACCTTGGCCCCCATGCGGGTCAGGGCGTAGAGATTGGAGCGGGCCACCCGGCTGTGGGTGATGTCCCCGACGATGGCCACCGTCAAGCCTTCGAGCCGCCCCTTGTGCTGGCGCATGGTCAGCAGGTCGAGTAGCGCCTGGCTGGGGTGCTCATGGGCCCCGTCGCCGGCGTTGATCACCGAGCACTGCAGCCGCTTGGCCAGGTAATGGGGGGCGCCGGAAGCGGCGTGCCGCATGACGATGATGTCGGGGGCCATCGCCTCGAGGTTCTTGGCGGTATCCTCAAGGGTCTCCCCCTTGACCACCGAGGAGGAGGAGGCGGTGATGTTGATGGTATCGGCGGAAAGCCGCTTGCCAGCGATCTCGAAGGAGGTGCGGGTGCGGGTGCTCGCCTCGTAGAAGAGGTTGATGATGGTCTTGCCCCGCAGGGTCGGGACCTTCTTGATGTCGCGGGAGTTGATTTCCTTGAAGTTGTCGGCCGTATCCAGGATCAGCTGAATATCTTCCCTGGACAGCTCTTCGATGCCGAGAATGTGCTTGTGGCGGAACGACATGACGGACCTCCCTAGACGAAAATAAGAAATCAGGGCTTGATGAGACGAACCTCGACGGGATTCTGCTCGGCATCGAAATCGACCTGGATCTGCTCTTCCCGGGAGGTCGGCACATTGCGGCCGATGTAGTCGGGCCGGATCGGCAGTTCCCGGTGGCCGCGATCGATGAGCACCGCCAGTTGGATGGAGCGGGGGCGCCCGATGTCCATCAGCGCATCCATGGCGGCGCGGATGGTGCGACCGGTGTAGAGCACGTCGTCCACCAGGATGACCCGCTTCCCTTCCAAGGGAAAGGGAAGATCGGTCTTGCCCACGGGCCGCGAGCCGCGGGAACTCAGGTCGTCCCGGTACATGGTGACGTCGATGGCCCCCAGGGGCAGGCTCTCTCCCTCGATCTCCGCCAGCCGCTGGCGCAGTTGCGCCGCCAGGATGTCGCCGCCGCTGCGGATGCCGACCAGCACCAGGTCGGCGCTCCCCTTGTTGCTCTCCAGGATTTCGTGGGATATCCGGGTCAGGGCGCGGTTGATGCCCGCCTTGTCCAGGATCAGCGTTTCCGTCTTTGCCATGGTTCAAGCCTCCTTGGGGCTGGAATGGGGGGCAAAAAAAAGTACCTCCTCGCCGGAGGCGAGAAGGTACTTGAACAGACGTGTGCGTATGCTGTGTTTCAAGGCCTTTGCCACCTTTGCTAACCTCACGGGATTAACTTAAAAGGGACGCGTGCGTAAAATTTGTCGGACTATAGCAGGGCGGTTCAAACCCCGTCAAGGAGAATCGCCGGTCCTGCGGATTTTCTAGTCGATGGGCCGGCCGATGCGCCCCCAGCGGGGACGGACCCGTTCCGCGTCCCAGGACCAGTACTTGATGAAAGCCAGCCCCTTGATCCGATCCATGGGAACAAAGCCCCAAAAACGACTGTCGAAGGAGCGGTCGCGATTATCTCCCATGACAAAATAGCTCCCTTCGGGCACCTTCACCGGCGGCATGAAGTCCCGGCAGTACTGTTCCCTGGGGAACTGGGGCCCGCAGCCATGATTGGGCACCAGCAGGTCATTGTCCTTGTGGATCTCCTGGGGCAGTTGGAGGGGTTCGCCATTGACGAGGACCCTCTTCTCCCGCACCTCCACGATGTCTCCCGGAGTTCCCACCACCCGTTTGATGAAATCCCGCCGCTCCAGGAAAGGCTTGTTCTGATCCTCGGGGAATTCGAACACGATGATGTCCCCCCGTTCGGGATGGCGGATCGGCAGGATGCGCGTATCGGTGAAGGGTATGGTCGTGCCGTAAAGGAACTTGTTGACCAGCAGGTGGTCGCCGATCAGCAGGGTGTCCTCCATGGAACCCGAGGGAATCTTGAAAGCCTGGACGACGAAGGTGCGGATGATCAGCGCCAGGATCGCCGCGACGATGAGCGCTTCCGAATACTCCCGGTACCAGGGCTTCTTCGCTGCCGTCGCCTTTTCTGCGACAATTTCCTCTGAATTTACCGTGGGTTTTGACTTCATTTCTGTTCTTTCACCTTAAGGATTGCGAGGAACGCCTCCTGGGGCAGTTCCACACTGCCCACCTGTTTCATGCGTTTTTTGCCTTCCTTCTGCTTTTCCAGCAGCTTGCGCTTGCGGGTGATGTCGCCGCCGTAGCACTTGGCGGTGACGT
>CAZYXS010000176.1:0-6162 GCA_964650955.1 uncultured Desulfuromonadales bacterium
GATCACCTGTCCGGGGCGCAATTCCCCGTCGCCGGGAGTGAGTTGATCCTGGCTGTAGGTGCGTACGGTTTTTTCCCGGGTTTTGGCAACTGCTGCCGGTTTGGATGGGGGGGCAACCGGTTTCAGCGCCGCCACGGCTTTGCGAAGCTGGTCCATGCGCTCAGCCTTAAGACCAGGGCGGGCGACCAAACGATCACCGGCCAAAGCATTCCCTGAGACCGTGGGCAGAAGGTGCAGAGTCCCGGCGGGTTGGCTGCGGAAGTAGCCCGGGCTGACCACGGCCAGGTCTACCATCCGGTACCGTAGCAGCCACTCGCTCAATTCCATTTCGTTGCGAAAGATCCGCAACCGGACCTCTTCCTGAAGAGCGACCTGTAACTGGGCCGCAAGGTCACGGACTGCGGCTTCGGACCGCAGCGAATCTCCCGGGACCGAGGCGACACCGAAGGTCAATGTCGCCTGGGCCGGTAGAACCAGGACCAGGGTCAGGAACAAAGCCGACAGACCGCGAAAAAACATGGCAGACCCGGAATCAAGGGAAAGGGCGTGGGGGGCTTGGACGATCCCCACATCTGGAGGATATTAATAATAATTTGAAATCAGACTGTTTTTCAAGCTTCAAATGGTCCAAAATCCGCCATCCCTTGGACGTTCTTCGATTTTCCCTTGCGGCTGGGTCGATTTGTTAGCCCGGTGCGGGCCTTGGGGTCAGGCCAACTCCGGCCGTTCACCCCGGGCCCGCTTACGGTAGAAGGAGAAGAGGGCCAGCACCACCCCCAGTCCCATGGCGCCGCCGCCGGCCGCGGCCAGACGTGCACCAGGGTCGTAGTTGATGGTCAACACGCTGAAAGGCAGGCGTTGCGGACGCTGACCAGGGTTGCGTACCCAGCCTTCCCCCATACTGGTCGGCAGCACCACCAGACCCTCCCACATCAGGGGATGGTTGGCGCGGGCCTCGACACTGGCGACGACCTGGTCGCCGCGCAACAGGGTCAGGCCGGTCAGCATGTCCATGGGACGTCCCTGGCGGTTGAGAAGGGGTTCGATGCGGTCGACCCGCAGGAATATCCCCGGCATGGGCGTGGGGGTGGGGCGGCCGATGAAGACCTGGTGCCCCTCGCTGCGGAACCCGACCAGCCCTCCCCAGCAGTAGGCGGAAAAAAACAGCACGAAACCGAGGTGCAACAGGTATTCGCCGGTTTTGCGCCAACGGACGCGGATCTGCAGCAGCCAGTCGAAAAAACAGCACAGGGTGTTAAGCCACAGCAGAGCCAGCAACAGGCCAGCCAGAGGAATCCACCAACTTAACGCGGGGGCGGCCCGGCCGAAACTCTGCAGCCACTGGTGCAAGGTCAGGCTGTCGATGCTGGCGAAGGTGCGGGGATTGAAGGGCATCAGAATTGACCCGGCCATGACCAGGAGGGTGGCCGCCGAGGCCAGGACGATGGCGAGTTTCAACGAGGTCAACAGGCGCCAGAGGCGCGCCATGGGGGGGGCTATGGACATGGATTACTCCAGGGGATGATTGCTGCTCATGAACAGACCGATGCCCAGATAGGTAAACAGCACCACCCCGAACCCGGCAATGGAGAGCCAGGCATAGACGCCACCCTGCCAGCGACGCACGAACTTGGCGTGGCACATGCCGCCGTAGAACAGCCAGACCAGGGAGGACCAGACGGCCTTGATGTTCCATGAGAAATAGTAGCCCCAGGCCACATAGGCCCAGATGCTGCCGAAAATCATGCACAGGGTAAACAGGCAGAAGCCCAGAAACACCGCCTCCTCATTGAGCTTGCGCAGCAACGGGAGGTCGGGCAGGCGGGGACTCGCCAGGCGCTGTTGCACCAGATAGAGAACCCCGAGGGAGAAAGCCATGGCAAAGAAGGCGTAGCCGAAAAAGGAAAAGGCGACGTGAAAGGTGAACAATGGAGTGTCGAGGGCCGGAATCAGGGGCGGGATGGCCGGGTTGCGCGGCAGCACGCTGAGCAGCAGCGCAAGGTTACAGCCGAGCACGAACATGCCGGCTCCGCGAATGCGGTAGCGCAGTTCGAAATAGAGATAGGTGGCCGCCAACGCCCAACTGAAAAAAAACTGTGTGCCGAAGAGGTTGGTAACCGGCAGAAAGCCGGCGTTGAACCACCGCAACCCCAGGCAGAGGCTCTGCAGGGCAAAGGCGTTAAGTACCAGGCCAAATGCCAGGCGGCCGAGCCAGGTCTGCTGACGGACCAGATGCAGGAAATAGCAGAGAAAGGCCGCCACATAGGAGGCGAAAGCGGCCTGCAGCAGCAATGTCATGCTCGTCACGGATGTCTCCGGCAGGGTGTTTTATCGTGCATCCGCGTAAAACTAGCATGGGATAACAGGGATGAAAAGCACAATCGGAAGGATTGTAAACCGTAGCCCTGGCTTTGGTTGACAATGCCTTGAGCGCGTGCTAATTTCTCGCGGCATGAACGAACTTTTCAGCATTCGCATGCATGCCACCCGGGGCGGCGGCCACCTGTCCGGAGCCGAACGCCTGGTGCAGGAAGCCGATCTTGAAGGGGTCGCTGGACAACTGATCCGGCGCGCCCTCGCTCATCCCCGCGGCTGCGCCGAAAACATCCGGCTGAGCGTCGATGCCCTGCCCGCAGCAACAGTGCGTACCTCCCGGTTGCCCGATCTCGCGACCGTCCGGGTCCGGGATTACCGGCAGGGGCGGGAGGCGGCGGAGGCGTTGCTGCAGCACGCCGGCGTCAGTGCCCGGGGAGCCACGCGGGCCATGGCAACCCTGGTGGCCGGGGCTGCTCCGGACGGGCGGAGCATGCGAGGCGCGATGCTGGTCGATGCCGAAAGCGGTGACCGCCTCGAACCCGACCCGGCCCGGGGAGTGAGGGCCAGTCGCATGGACCTGAGCTCGGTGGCGGAGGTGCAGTTGCGCCAGGCTTTGGCTAGGCTGGGTCTCGACAACGAGCATGTCCGGGAGGCCCTGGTGCTGGCGGGGAAGGTCATGCAGGTCCCCGGCATCCTGGCGGAACTCTGCTGGTCCGACGACCCCGATTACACCGCCGGCTATGTGGCCGCCCCGGCTTTGGGGTATCGCCGTTTGACCGCCCTCAAACCCGCAGGGGAGGAACGGGGTGGCCGGGCCTTTTTCGTTCGCCGGTCCGACCTGAACCTCGAGCAACTGCAGCGGGATCTGCGGGAGATGGTGGTGCTGTTCACCGAACTCGGCGAACTGGCCGGGGAAACCCCATGGGAGGATGTTCGTGACATCTTGGCAGCAGGAGCTTGAAAGGCTCGAGATGGGAGGAATGCGGCGACGGTTGCGGACTCTCGCAGGGATGCAGGGGCCGCGAGTGCTGCTGGAAGGGCGGCAGGTGTTGCTGCTGTGCTCCAACAACTACCTGGGCCTGGCGACCCATCCGGCGCTGATCGAAGCGGCGCAGACGGCCACCGCCCGCTACGGCGTCGGTACCGGCGGCAGCCGGTTGATTTCCGGATCGATGGAGCCCCACGCCCGTCTGGAAGAGGCCCTGGCCGCCTTCAAGGGAGCCGAGGGGGCGCTCCTGTTCAACAGTGGCTATGCGGCCAACACCGGTATTCTGCAGGGGCTGTTTGGCCCGGATGACCTGGTTTTTTCCGATGCGCTCAACCATGCTTCCATCGTCGACGGTTGCCGACTTTCCAAGGCGCGTACGGTGATCTATCCCCATGCCGACGCCTCCTCCCTGGAAGCCCTGATGGAGGCCGAGGCCCCGAATCGCCGGGGGCGCTGGGTCATTGTCACCGACGGCGTCTTCAGCATGGACGGGGATGTGGCCCCCCTGCCGGATTTGGTGCGCCTGAAACAGCGCTTCGATGTCCTGCTGATGGTGGATGACGCCCACGGCAGCGGGGTGCTCGGCGCCAGGGGGCGCGGCACCGCCGAGCACCTGGGCTGCCAGGGGCAGATCGATCTGCAGATGGGAACCCTCGGCAAGGCCCTTGGCTGCGCCGGCGCCTATGTGGCCGCCGACCGTGTGGTCATCGACACCCTGATCAACCGCAGTCGTGCTTTCATCTTTTCCACCAGTTTGCCGCCGGCGGTGCCGGCCGCCGCCCTGGCGGCCCTGGACATTGTCGACAGCCCGGAAGGGGCCGAACTGCGCCGGTCGTTGGAGTCCAACCGACGCAAATTCGCAGACCACCTGCAACAGGGGGGCTGCGATCTGCTCGGCAGCAGCACCCAGATCATTCCGGTGCTGATCGGCGAACCGGAACCGACCATGGCCTCCGCGGGTCGGTTGCTGGAACAAGGCATCTTCATTCAGGGAATCCGCCCCCCGACGGTGCCCCCGGGACGCTGCCGCCTGCGGGCCACGGTGATGGCCCAGCATACCGAGGAGGAGCTGGGGCGGGCCGCCGAACTGGTGCTGGCCAGCCTCCCCGGAGGGGCAGGGTGACTTATTTTCAACTCGCCGATGGCCGTCGCCTGGCCTACCGCCGCAGCGGGGAGGGCCCGGCGCTGATTCTGCTCCACGGCTGGGCCATGTCCGCGCTGGTGTTTGCCGAAGTGATGGCCGAACTGGCGCGGGATTTTACCATCCTCGCCCCCGATCTGCGCGGCCATGGCGACTCCGATCCCGGCCCGGGTTATGGCTGCGATGCGCTGGCGGCCGACCTGGCGGAATGGATCGGCGCTCTGGATTTGCAGGAGGCGACGCTGCTGGGCTGGTCGCTGGGGGGGGAGGTGGCCCTCTCCCTGATCGCGAAGACGGACATTCAGCGCCGCCTGCGGGCCCTGGTGCTGGTGGCGACCACCCCTCGGTTTGTAGCCGCCGAGGACTGGACCGCCGGACTGCCGGCGACCCAGGTCCGCGCCCTGGCCCGGGACCTGCGCCGCAACTACCTAAAAACCATGGGGGATTTCTTCTCACTGCAATTTCAGGGCGAATCCTTGGTCCCTGGCCGCTACCAGCAGATTCTGCGCTTTGCGGTGCGAGCTGGCCGGCTGCCTGAGCCCGAGGTGGCCCTGGCCGGGCTGGAGACCTTGGCGGCGGAGGATTTGCGGGGTCTGTTGCCGCAGCTGGATTTGCCAACCCTGGTGATTCACGGCGGCCTCGATCCCATCGTGCTCCCTGCCGCCGGCCGGTTTCTCGCCGCCACCATCCCTGAAGCGACCCTTGAACTCTGGCCTGACGTCGGTCATGCGCCGTTTTTCAGCGCTCCACAACGATTCTGCGCTTTGCTGCGGAATTTTCTGCAATGACTCCAACTCAAATCGACAGCCGCCTCGTGCGACGCAACTTTTCCAGCCACGCCGACGATTACGACCGTTACGCCGTGGTGCAGCAGCGGGTGGTGGCCAATCTGGCCGAGCTGCTGCTTGACTCCGGGCCTCTGAGCGGTCGACTGCTCGATGTCGGCACCGGCACCGGCAGCCTGGCGGCTCGGCTGGCGGCTATCTGTCCCGATTTGCAGTTGGTCTTAAGCGACATTGCCCACGGCATGAGCCGGCACGCGGCTGCAGTCCTTCCCAGGGCGCTCGCCCTCGATGGCGATGCCCAGGCCCTACCGCTGCGCAGCGGCAGCTGTGAGCTGGTGGTGTCGGCCTCGGTCTACCAGTGGATGAACGATCTGCCCCGAGCCTTCGCCGAAGCGGCCCGGGTGCTACCGGTGGGGGGGCGGTTCGCTTTCGCCCTGTTCGGGTCCGAGACCCTGTTCGAATTGCGCAGCTGCCATCGCCAGGCGCTACAGGAACTCGCTGCCGGTGTCCGCTCCCATGCGCTGGATTTCCCCGATATCAACCAGGTGCAAACCGCGCTCACCGCGGCGGGTTTGCAGACCCGGGCGCTGCGGCGGGAGATCGAGGTGGAGCATCATGCCGATATCGCCTCGCTGCTGCGGGGGCTGAAGGCCATCGGCGCCAGCAATGCCGCCAGCGAGCGCCCCCAGGGGTTGGCCTCGCGGCTGGTGATGACCCGGATGGGGGAGATCTACCGCCAGGCCTTTGGCCGCTCCGAGGGGCTGCCGGCCAGCTACGACGTTATTTATGGTTTGACGCAGAAGCCTGAGTAGCTGGGCCGCAGGTAAATAGCCAACAACAAGGGTAAGCGTCAACCCCACCCATCTTGATGAGCCGTCGGCCATCGGCTAACCTGCCCTCCGTGGTCCATTCACCGAGGAGGTCGGAGACAT
>CAZYXS010000177.1:0-6078 GCA_964650955.1 uncultured Desulfuromonadales bacterium
CGCAACCCGTCTGGGCCTGAACCCGGCCGAAGGCATAGAAGTAGTAGACCACCTGGGCCAATACCCGGGCCCAGTTGATGGAGTTGATGGCCCCCAGGGCATGGCGGCTCTTGAACCCGAGGTCGCCGAAGATCTCCTTGACGATGGCCTGGCCGTCATCGAAGGTCCCTTCGATGGCGAGATTGAAAACATTGGGGTCCACCACCGTGGTCATCTGCAGTTCCTGCACCGGCGAAACCCGCCCCTTGGGGTGCAGGATGAAGATGTTGATGCTGGCCTTGCCGCGCACCCCGTAAATCGCGGCGCTCCCCGTATCGCCGGAGGTAGCGCCGATGATGTTCATCTTTTCTCCCCGCTGTTTGAGCAGATACTCGAACAGGTTGCCGAGGAACTGGAGGGCCACGTCCTTGAAGGCCAGAGTCGGACCGTGGAACAGTTCGAGGATGTAGACGCCATCCTGGTGAACCACCGGGGTCACCTCTGGATGGGTGAAACTGGCGTATGAGCGGTCAATGAGGGTTTTGAGGTCCGCCGCCGGAATGTCCCCGACAAATCTGGAGAGAATCTGGAAGGCCAGTTCGGGATAGGCGAGTTTGCCGAAGGCAGCGATGTCGCCGGGGGTGAGGGTCGGGATGGATTCGGGCAGCAGCAGGCCGCCGTCGTCCGCCAGGCCCATCAGGACCGCTTCCTTGAAACTGATGTTGCGGACCTGGCCGCGGGTGCTCATGTAGCGCATCGCTGAACTCCTTGGGAAAAATTGCCGCACATAGTAACAGGATTGGTCGGGGGAGGGAAGGGTTTAAAAAACGGGGGGAACACCTGCGTGTTCCCCCCGCCTTGGATTGCTCGCTGAAGAGTGGGTTATCCCTGGGCTTCCTGGGCGTCGACCACGGCCACGGCGGCCATATTGACAATCTCGGCCACGCTGTCCCCCCGCTGCAGCACGTGCACCGGTTTCTTCATCCCCATCAGGATGGGGCCGACCTGCTCGGCACCGCCGAGCTTGTTGAGCAGCTTGTAGGAAATGTTGCCCGACTGCAGGTCGGGGAAAATCAGCACGTTGACGTTCCCCTTGAGCTGAGAGAAGGGGAACTGGCGGGCGGTGATCTCAGGGTCCAGGGCCACGTTGGCTTGAGTTTCGCCGTCCACAACCAACTCCGGCGCCCATTCCTTGACCAGGGCGGTGGCCTTTTTCACTTTCAGGGTCAGGGGGTGCTCGGCGCTGCCGTAGTTAGAGAAGGAGAGCATGGCGATGCGCGGCTCGACATCGAAATGCTTGGCCTTCTGCGCGGTGAGAATGGCGGTTTCGGCCAGTTCCTCGGCGGTCGGCTCTATGGTGACGGTGGTGTCGGCGCAGAACACCACGTCTTTCTTGAACACCATCATGTAGAGGCCGTGCACCTTGGAGAGGCCGTCCTGCTTGCCGATGACTTCGAGGGCGGGGCGCAGGGTGTCGGGGTAATGATGGTTGAGGCCGGAGAGCAGGGAATCGGCATCCCCCTGCTGCACCATCATCGAACCGTAGTAGTTGCGGTTCTTGCGGATCAGGCGATTGGCTTCCGCCAGAGTGATCCCCTTGCGCTGGCGCATCTTGAACAACTCTTCCGAGTAGGCGTCGGCCTGGGCGCCGTGCATCGGGTCGATGATCTGCACCTGCTCCAGGTCGAGGCCGAGTTCGGCGATCTTGGCGCGGATTTCCTGCTCATCGCCGAGCAGCACCGGGATGGCGATCTCCTCATCCACCAGGATCTGGGCAGCGCGCAGGATCTTCTCCTCCTCACCTTCCGGGAAGACGATGCGCTTGGGGTTGGCCTTGGCCTTGTTGATCAGCACGCGCATGATCTCCTTGGAGCGCCCCTGCAGGGCCTCGAGGGATTCGCGGTACTTGTTCATGTCCTCGATGGTGCGGCGGGCCACGCCGCTGTCCATGGCCGCCTGGGCCACCGCCGGAGCGACGTGCAGCAGGACCCGCGGGTCGAAGGGCTTGGGAATCAGGTATTCACGACCGAATTTGATCTCCACGTTGCCGTAGGCCTTGCGCACCGAGTCGGGCACGTCCTGCTTGGCCAATTTGGCCAGGGCCATGCAGGCCGCCATCTTCATTTCGTCGTTGATCGCCCGGGAGTGGGTGTCGAGGGCGCCGCGGAACAGGAAGGGGAAACAGAGGACGTTGTTGACCTGGTTGTTGTAGTCGCTGCGGCCGGTGCCGATGATGACGTCGTCCCGCACCGCCTTGGCCTCGGCCGGGGTGATTTCCGGATCGGGGTTGGCCATGGCGAAGATGACCGGGTCCTTGGCCATGGAGCGGACCATCGCCGGGGTCAGAGCCCCCTTGGAGGAGACGCCGAAGAAGACGTCGGCTCCGACCATGGCATCTTCGAGAGAGCGGGCGCCGGTCTCGATGGCGAAGCGGGCCTTGTACTCGTTCATTCCTTCGGTGCGCCCCTGGTAGATGACCCCCTTGGTGTCGCAGAGAATCATTTTGTTGGGATCGGCGCCCAGGGTGAGGGCCATCTGGGCGCAGGCGATGCCGGCGGCGCCGGCCCCGTTGACCACGATCTTGATCTGGTTGATCTCCTTGCCGAGCAGTTCCAGGGCGTTGAGCAGGCCGGCGTTGGCGATGATGGCGGTGCCGTGCTGATCGTCGTGGAAAACGGGGATATCCATGATCTCCTTGAGCTTCTCCTCGATGTAGAAGCACTCGGGACCCTTGATGTCTTCCAGGTTGATGCCGCCGAAGGTCGGTTCGAGGATCTTGACGGTCCGGATCAGTTCGTCGCTGTCCTTGGTGTCGAGTTCGATGTCGAACACGTCGATATCGGCAAAGCGTTTGAACAGAATCCCCTTGCCCTCCATGACCGGCTTGCCGGCCAGGGCGCCGATGTCCCCCAGGCCGAGAACGGCGGTGCCGTTGGAGACCACCGCCACCAGGTTCCCCTTGGCGGTGTACTTGTAAGCGTCGGCAGGATTTTTTTCGATTTCGAGACAGGGTTCCGCAACCCCCGGGCTGTAGGCCAGAGAAAGGTCGCGGCTGGTGGCGCAGGGCTTGGTCGCGATAACTTCGATTTTACCTTTGCGGCCTGAACTGTGATAGTCCAGGGCATCTTGGCGTTTGGACATCGCGCTTGATCCTCCTGTTGGGGTGATTTTTAGTCTCCATAAAAATCGGTTTGGAGACCCCTGGGGTTTTTCACCAACACATGGTGAAAATTTCTCTATGACACAGGCTTTTCTTGCTGTCTACGAAGAGAAAATTTAGTTACGCTAAAGCGGCACGATAGCGAGGTCGCAAAGGCCTGTCAAGCACATTGTCACAGGGTTCGGGCTCGAATTTTCCATTTCACCGTGACTGGGTTAGCAATGCCGGTGCCAATATGCCGGAAGAAACCGCGTTTGTAAAAATATCCAAGCCCTGCCCCGCGTCAAGTGAAATCGCAGAAGAAATTAATTTTTCGCCGTGTTTCAGGTATTTGGCAGATTCCCGTCGTTTCGGCGAGTTTTAGCCATTCTAAAGACGGCGGATATCCTGGCGTTTCTCTGTTGGCCGACACCGGGGTTTTGCTATACTGTGCGGATTCTACCCGGCCCGGCTACAGCCGAGCCGTTTTCCAGGAGTTGGCCGATGTTGGTGGGCGTGCTTTCCGATACCCACTTCCGCACTTTGCAGGCGGGAGTGGCGCTCCTCGAACGGTTGCGCCAGGGCCTGTTCTCCCAGGTGGAACTGATTCTTCATGCCGGGGATGTCGGCCTCTGTGAGGTGTTGGACGGCTATCTCGATGTGCCTGTGGTCGCCGTGCGGGGCAACACCGACCCGCCGGCTCCCGGCCTGCCCCTCAAGCGGGTGCTGGACCTGGGTGGGTATCGGGTCGGGTTGCTCCATGGCTGGGGGCCGCTGGGGGGGCTCGAAGAGCGGGTGTTGGGGGAATTTCGACAGGATCACCTCGATTGTCTGGTCTACGGCCACAGCCACGCGCCCGTCTGCCATCGTCGGCAAGGGTTGCTGCTGTTCAATCCCGGCAGTCCGACCGAGCGTCGCTTCGCCCCCCGGACCACCGTCGGCCTGCTGCGCCTGGAATCGTCCATCACCGGCCAGGTTCTGGCCTTCGACTGAAACCCCCAGGGCCTGCCGAAGGGCGGGGCCAAAAGCCGAGGACTCGATGACGACGCAAATCTGGGCGCCCTGGCGTCTCGACTACATCACCGGGGAGGCCCTTGATGGCTGCATCTTCTGCGTGCGGGAGTGCGGCGACGAAGATGTGGACCGACAGATCCTGTGGCGCGGCGAGCATGCCTTCGTGCTGCTCAACAAGTACCCCTATACCAACGGGCACCTGATGGTGGCGCCTTACCGGCACACCGCCGACCACGGTGCCCTCGCGCCGGAGGAGGTGCTGGAGATGCATCGCCTGCTGGTGCTTTCCCGGGATGTGCTGCAGCAGGCCTTGGCTCCCCAGGGGTTCAATCTCGGCATGAACCTCGGCCATGCCGCCGGGGCCGGAGTGGTCGATCATCTGCACCTGCACCTGGTGCCGCGCTGGGTGGGCGACACCAATTTCATGCCGGTGCTCGGGGATGTCCGGGTGATTCCCCAGCATCTGGAACGCACCTATGAACTGCTGCGCCCGGTCTTTACCCGGCTGGGTGGCTGAGACTCCGCGACTGGCGGGATGAAATCCCCCTGTGAGGGGCATTTGGAAAGGATGGATTTGCATGCTGGATGTTTTCATCAAAGGCGGGCCGCTGATGTACCCGATCCTCGCCTGCTCGGTGCTCGCCCTGGCCATCCTGCTGGAGCGGCTCTGGACCTACCTGCAGGTCGGACGGGGAGTGCATGGCCTGGTGCGGGATGTGGAGTCCCTGGTGCTCAAGGAGCGGATCGACGAGGCGATCGTCGTCTGCCAGCGCAGCGGCACCCCCCTGGCGCGCATCCTGATCGCGGCCCTGCGCAATGCCGGCAAGCCTCGTGACCAGATCAAGGTGGCAGTGGAGGAGGTCGGCGCCCGGGAGGCCGCTCCCCTGGAGCGCTACCTCGGGCTGCTCGGCACCATTGCCTCCATCGCGCCCTTGTTGGGCCTGCTGGGGACGGTGTTTGGCATGATCGAGGCCTTCAACGTCATCGCGTTGCAGGGGCACGGTACTCCGGCAACTCTGGGCAGCGGCATCAGCCAGGCCCTGATCACCACCGCTGCCGGTTTGACGGTTGCGATTCCGATTCTGCTGGCCCATAAATACCTGAGCAGTCGGGCGGATCGCATGCTGCTGGAAATGGAGGAATATTCCCTCCATGTGGTTGACCTGCTGGGGAGGTAGTCATGGGCTTTTCCCGACGCAAAAAGGAAGAGCCACGGGTCGAGTTGACCTCCATGATCGATGTGGTCTTCCTGCTGTTGATCTTCTTCATGATCTCTACAACTTTCGTCGAGACCCCCGGGCTGAATATCCAGTTGCCGGAGGCCTCGGCCACGCCTGTCGACCCCAAGGCCAAGGAACTCAAGATCTATCTGTCCCGTGAAGGGGACATCTACCTCCAGGATGAGAAGGTGACCCTGGTCCAGCTGCGGGGCCATTTGACGGAACTGGGGAAAGGGACCGAGGGGATGACCTTCCTGCTGCTGGCCGACCGGGAGACCCGTCATGGCCGGGTGGTGGAACTGATGGATGCTGCCAAGGAGGCCGGGTTCGGCAAGTTGGCCATCGCAACCGAGGAGAAACGGCAACGGTGAGCCGCTGCGCATTTATCGGCATCGACCTGGGGGGAACCAACTGCCGCTGCGGCCTGGTGGGGCAGGGAGGGAGCCTGCTTGCCTCGCGGGCCATCACCACCGACCTGAGCCGGGGAGTGGATTCCTTCCTGGAGCAGTTGGGGGGCATGCTGCGGGACCTGGTCAAACAGGGGCAGGCCCTGGGGCTCGAGGTGCCGGATCACGGCCTCGACCGGCTCGTTGTCGAAGTACTCGAAGCCCACGTGGTTCAGCCGCTCCGGCTGGCCCGGCGCTTCGAACAGCACCAGCTTCAGCGGGGGGTTCTCGACCGCGAAGTTCGCGTAGCCGGGCTTCCGCTTGTGCACGGGCACGCCGA
>CAZYXS010000178.1:0-6032 GCA_964650955.1 uncultured Desulfuromonadales bacterium
TCGAGGAATCGAGAGGCGCTGGTTCACGCTTGCCGATCAGAGCGGACTTGAACTTTCTCCGCACCGTTTCCTTCTCTGCCTCCCACCACACTTCGCCAGGCTCTGTGTAGAAGAAGGGAAGAAGTCGAGAGCGGACGTTGGCGTCGATCTGTTCTACGTAGCGTTGCAGCGTCGGGACGAGGAACCTCCCGTGTTTGGCTGGGTACTCGATGGTCGCCTTCAGGACCAGAGACGCAACCGGGTTCAGGTCGTTGGCAAAGACCTTGAGTCCATAGCGAACTCCCTCCAAGGGAATGGAGCCGCCACCCGCCATGAAGTCGAGGAGGACGACGGGATCGCCCTCCGGCAGGCGCAACAGCCCCCGCATCTTCTCTTCCAGGGCCGCAAGAAGATCCTCCGAAGGGGTTACTCTGAAAGCCGGGGTGTGGCGATAGGTCCAGTCCATGGGTAGGAGGATGGGGCTGTTCCCGACCTTGTATTCCTCGCGCAGGGCCATCCGGCGATAGGCACGGGCGGCATCGCCCGTGACACCGAGGGCCTTCAGGAAGGCGTTGTGCGAACCCGGAAGGCTCGTGGGCTCGACCTCGGAGAGGAGTCTTTCGAAGAAGGCACGGTGCGGCACCATCTTCGAGGGGAGGCTGGCCAAGTCCTCTTCGTTCGGTTCCGGCGCCGTGGTGGGGAGGACGCTCTCGTCGATGTTCATGTCATGTGGCAGGAGCGCCGCTAGGATCGCCGCCCGACTGATGGTTGGCGGACGTCTGGCCCACCAGATGTGCAGCCGGTTCTGGGGTGGGCGCTGGCGGGCGTTGTTGTCGCGCTGGCACTCGGCCGAGAGCGAGGCGCAGGGGAGCCCGGCTTCGAGGAACGAGGGCTTGGTTCGGACGAAGGGCTGGCTCACGGGCACTCCCCCTTTGTTGGGTCGGCTACGCCACCTGGAAGTCCACGCGCTTCAGGTGCGCCTCGGGCACCCGCTCGCGCACGCTCAAGATCTCGATGCCCACGATCTGATCCGCGGAGCTGTAATCGAGGATCACGCCGGGCTTCACCTCTTCGGAGTCCACGATGGCCGAGTCGTCGAGCCGGATGTAGAGGGCGTCGGCCTCGGGGTCGAAGTGGATCTTCATGTTCTTCTCCTCTGGCTCCGGTCGAAGTAGGCGGTCACCACCCGCCAAGGTGTGTTTCCGGGATGGTACACCACCCGGAGCACCCTGTCCCCGAACTCGGGGATGCTCTTCAGCGCGTGGCGAAGGGACAAATCCTCCCGGTCCGGCTCGGTCCGGTCCGGGTGCTCCAGGGCCTGCTCCAGCCACTCGGCTCGGATGCCCCGTTCGGCGATGACGACGGCCGCGTGGGCAGTGAGAACGAAACGAGGCACAACTCACGTCCTTCGCGGCCGTCCCTCGCGGGACGTCTCGGCATAATGGGTCAACCCTTCTCGAACCTCGGAGCTGCCGAACAGGGGCGGGGCCTCCGAGGGCTTCGCACGCAGCTTGCGGCCATCGGTTCCGCCGAGATCGCGGCGGGGCGGTTCCTCGTGCGTGAGGAGCTCTCGGAGCGCGGCCTTCCCGGCGGCCTGGCGGTACCCATAGAAGCAGAGCGTGAACCAGTAGAGGATCACCTCGGAGGGAAGCTCGGCGAGGCCCTCTTGGAAGCGGCCCCGCTGCTCGGCCGTGGCCAAGTACTTGGCCGCGGAGAAGGCCAGCGCCAGACGCATGCCGTCCTCGGGGTGGAGCCACCGGGGATCGGAGCGGGCGCTAAAGGAGTCGGCCGCAGGATGCGGCCGTGCCGCAGAGCCCACGACGGGCGGGAGCGGCCCAGCCGCGATCGGCGCAGGATCGAGCGCGCGGCCGAGCAGGGGCGCCGCGATCTGCCGGAGCCAGTAGATGGCCTCGGGGTTGGTGCAGGTGCCGAGGACTCGGCCGTCGGCCTCCCGGGTCAGGTGGTCCGGGCGGTCGGGGAAGAGCTTCAGCTCCCAGACGTCGCCCCGCTTGGGCTGGTTCAGGATCCGCAGACGAAAGCGTTCCATCAGGCGCCCCCTCCCGAGAGCTTGCGCACGGGTACGACGCGGCCGTGCAGCGTCCCCTGGTTGGCGTTCATGATCGCCGTGCGGTAGGTCTCCAACGCGCCGTCGGTAAGAAGCACCGCCGGGTCGAAGGTCAGCTTCACCGCGATGGTCACGTCCAACTCACCCTTCTGGAAGGGCCAAACCGGCGCGAGGAGGGTGCTCACCTCCTCGAAGCGGCCCTCGTAGGTGAGGTTCACGGTCTCGGTCCCGGCCTCGCCGGTGCGCTGTCCCCCGGCCGTGACCGAGGCGTGCGCCTTGGCCGCCTTGGGGCGGTCGGCCCAGGTGGCGCGCAGCGTATTGTCGAAGCCCTCCCGCTGGCTCACGGCCAACGTCAGCTCGGCCACGCGCACGTCTTTGAACACGGCGAGCGCCTCCCAGAGCTGCGTGAGGACCTCACGGGGCGTGCCGACGTGCTCGACGGGCTGAGGGCCCTTGCCCGGGCGCAGGGAGTCGAGGTCCTTCGATAGCTTCGAGTCGGGGTTGACCAGGGTCCAAGCGGGGTTCACCCGCACGGTGGGCGCCGGTGCGTCGTCCTTGGTGTAGTAGGTCTCGTCCGCGCCCTGTTTCCAGGCGCCCCAGAGTCCGGCCTGGAGTCCAGCCTTGAGGCACTCCTCCAGGCGGGGACGGCTCGCATCGGCCCAGACGTTTCGGGCGTTGCGCTCGAGGTCTTCGGTGGCCACCCGATCCGCGCCGCTCGGCCAGCAGAGCGATTTGAGGTTCTGCGGGGTGAGCGGGGTGGTGGTCTCCTCGCCCTTCTTCTTCTGGCGCGGGTAGAGGCCCTGGTCCAGCGCGGCCTGGTAGGCCCACAGCTCCACGTCGTCCTCGAAGCGCGCCGTCCCCGGCCACTCGTTCATCTCCTGAGCGCCGATGGCCAGGTTCGGCCCCCGCAGGTAGAGCACCCAGCGGTTCTCCCGGGCTCCCTCCTGGAGGGCCTGCCACAGCACGCCCCGATCCGGCAGCACCGGGAAGTGGGGGCTCGCCTTGGCCGCGGCGAGGAGCGCGGGCGCCGGGACCGTGTCTGCGTGGGTCACGCCTTCTCTGGGCCAGAGATGGTCCCAGACCTCCTGGGGCGAGACGCTCATCACGGGAAGGATGCGGTCTGGCACCGCGGCCTTGGGATCGTAAAGGTAGTGGTTTGCCGCGATGACCGGGGAGAGCCCGGCGGCGTTGTCCCGGTTCCAGACCTTCTTCTCGCCCTGGTGGTAGTAGACCCACTGGGCCTCGGGGTTGGTGGTGAGGCCGTCGCGGAAGGTGGGGAGGAGGTCCGTGGGCTTGAGCACCATGGGGACCTCGGGCTCCCGCCGGATGCGGTCCCAGACCTGGTCGGTGGAGACCTTGGTTTCGCCGTCCTTCCACAGGGGCGGGCGCTTCACCAGGGCCGCGGCCAGGACCAGGGGCTGCTCCGGCGTCGCCTCGGGCACGAGCTTCTGGTTCTGCCGCAGGCACTGGAGGATCGGCCCTTCGGCCACCGGCTGGCGGACGCTCTTCCACTTCTTGGCCTTTTCCTCGGGCACCTCGCCAAAGTCCACGCGGAAGCATTCGAGGAGCGTGCCGGCGCCCCGGGTGCGAAAGAGGTCGAGCTCGTCGTCCCGGCCGCCCTTGGGGAAGGCGAGCACCCGGTAGGCCTCCAGGACCCGGGTGCGGACGTTGATCTCCTGCTGGCCGAGCTTCTCCAGCACATGGGAGAGGTCGTTCTCTAGGGCGAGGAACTCGGCCGGGACGCCCGAGGCGCCCTGCCGGGCCTGCTTCTTCAGGGCCTGGTAGTCGGACCCGCTCGCCTGGGCGAGGTTCGACTGCTCCATCTCGATGTCCTTCTGCACCCGCTCCCAGGCGATCAGGGCGCGGCTCGCGTCCTTGACGCCGGTGATGCGCGTGGGCTCGGCCAGCAGAAAGACCAGGTTGTTCCGGTAGCCGCGCGGGCCCTCGTGGACGCCGGTGGTGGTGAAGATCCTCTTGGGGAAGTTCAGCCGGTCGCCGCCGCCGACCTGGGCGCACTCCTTGTCGTAGTGGACGACGACGAGGCGCAGCCGTTCGGGGTTGTCGCTGACACCCGTGTGGTCCACCGGAAAGAGGAGGACCTGGAAGCTCGAGAACCCGGAGTAGAGCTTCTGGACCCAGTCATCCAGAGTCTGCTTCACCACCCCGGGCTCGGCCTGGAGGCGGGTGAGGTGCTCCTGGAAGCGCTTGTTGATCGAGGCCCGGGTCCGGAAGAGGAAGTGCTCCCCTTCGGGGCGCAGGTACCAGGCCTTGCGTTCCGTGTCCTGGAGGCCCCGGGCCACGTAGCCGAGGTCCACTCCGGGACGGCCGACCGCCAGCGCCACTTCCGGAGCCGTCACGCCCCGAGAGCCGTCCGGCAGGCTGTGGAGGAAGGCCACCAGGACAGACTCGCTGGCCGCCCGCCACGGCCATCCGGCTTCGGCCTCGGTGGCGTGGGTGCCGCCCGCCGGGTTCACCACGTCTACGTCGAGCCCCCGCTCGAAGGCCGTGCGGCCGAGGCGGGCGAGGATCTCGTCGCGGAGGTCGCTCCGGGTGAGGTCGAGGTGCTGGACCTGGAGGAGAGGCGCGCCCTGGAGCTCTTCCTTCTTGGCCCACACGCCCCGGATGGTCCGCGCCACGAGGCGCAGGGCGCCGCGGGTGGCCTGGAACTCGGGGATGTCGGCCAGCCGCTCGGAGAAGAGCCGGATCAGCTCCGGGTGGAAGGGGTAGCCCACGCGGAGCTGCTCTCGGTATCCCGCCTCGAAGGCCCGTGGGTCCACGGGCACCCCGGCCGCCCGCTGCTCTTCGTAGTAGGCGGCGAACGCGTCGGCGATGGCCGCGGCCTTTGAGTTGTCCACGGAGTCGAAGAGGCGCCGGGCCAACACGGCTGCCCGCTCGGTGGTCTGGGTCGGGGTGAGGTTCCGGGCCTGGCGCGCGGCGGTCTTCTCGACCTCGTCCACGACGTCGAGGACGCTCGGCAGGACCTCCTTGAGCTCTCCGGTCACCCGGCGGTTCGCGTCCTGCTCGGACGGAAGCGTCAGGATCACGACGGTCTGGGGCCGGTGCGCGGCCACGGAGAGGAGCGTCTGGAAGAAAGTCGCCCACTGGCTCCCGATGTTCTTTCGCGGGTGCCCTTCCGGCAGGGCCAGGGAGCGCGCCATGTAGAGCACCAGCTCGTCGATCAGGATGAGCACCGGGCCGTTGCCCAGCGCCTTCTCCAGGGCGTCGCGGGAGGGCGCGACCCCGTGCAGGTCGTTCTCCTTCAGTTGCTCGTAGCCCGCGACCCGCCCGGCCATGAGGGCGATCTGGCCCCAGGGCGTGAAGGTGCGCACGGTCTGCCCGTCCACCTCGTGCTCCGTGCCCGAAAGTGGGTCGGAGTTCTCGCCGACGAAGGCCGCGATCCGGGTCTTGCCGGGCTCGGGAAGCCGGGTGATGCCGTACTCGCCGAGCTTCGCCGCGAGATTTCGGCCTTCGCGGGCGACGTGGACCGTGGCGATCAGGCTGTGGGTCTTGCCGCCGCCGAAGCCCGTCTCGAGGCGAAAGGTGGAGGTGCCGCCCTGGGCGCCGTCCAGGCGCTCGGCCACGTCCTTCAAGAGGCGCTTCAGGTTCGCCGTGGGATGGGTGCCGGTGAAGAACCGCGCTGGGTCCTGGTAGTCCTTGTGGGCGGTCTTCCGGATCACGTCCCAGAGGTCCGCGGCGAAGAGGGCGTCGGGGAGCTCCCCGGCGAGGATCTCAGGCCGCGGACGACAGGTGTCGAAGATGGACGGCAGAGCCTTCATGAACGGGTCTCCTCCTTGGGACTCTCGTCCCCCCTGTGAGCCTGGCCTCGGCCCAGCTACCCTTCGCCGTTGCCCCGGAGCGCCGCTGCCCTTGTAGGCCAGCTAATGCTTGAAGCACCGCTGCCCGGTGAACACCATGGTCGCCCCCGCCTCGTTAACCGCGTCGATCACCTCGGCGTCCCGGTTCGAGCCCCCGGGCTGGCACACCGCCG
>CAZYXS010000179.1:0-6012 GCA_964650955.1 uncultured Desulfuromonadales bacterium
GTTCATCCGCAAATCTTACCCGATCTTCACGCTTTGATCTGCGTAACATCAGATATTTAAGTGTCAAATGACATTCATACCTTTTGAGTGTAATTGTTTTTCCGCCAAAAATGGCTCAAAACAGGGGTCAAAAATGCAATTTCTTGCACAATCCCGATGCACAACTCCAGTTGAGTTACAAGGGCTTATCGGCAGTGAGCCGGTAGGTTTCCGGGAAAAGCCGCTCAGGCTGAGAAATATTTCCCAGCCTGGCTGTCCCACATTTCCTTGCGGATTGCGCAATTTTTCACTATACTAAATTCAATCACTGACTGCCCAAGATACCCACCGCAGTTACCAGGAGGTTAGCATGAAGCGCATCGTCATCCATTGCAGCATGTTATTGATTTTGGCATTGCAGCAAGTTCTCCCCAGCGTGACAGTCTTTGCCTTTGCCCGACCCGTCTACCCAGGAGCAGCCTCGCCCACAGCGACCGCCGCTCCTGTTTTTTTGCCGCAGGATGATGAAGCAACTCTGACGCCCACGACCAGCCCGCCAGCGGAAGAAACGCCGCCTGCCGGGAACCCAACCCTTCTACCCACTGAAACGCAACTGCCTGGCCCAACCGCCAGCCCAACCCCACTGCTCGAGGACATCGCTCCCATCCCAACAGGCCAGCAAATTCGGCTGGAATCGAGTCCGGAGTTCATTACGCCGGGCGGGCAGGCGTTTATCCACTGGGAGGTCGTTGCGGACGAGGCCGGGCATGGCGAAATTGCATTCTTTTTATCGCCGGGCATCCTTGTGGCAGAACCCGACCCAGACGGTGTGTACGACCCACAGGCCAATACCTATCGGGTTCCCTTCGCGCCGCGCGGCGTCTTCCAAATCGAAATTGACGCTGAGGCCGAAATGCCGGTCTATCTCGATGCCCGGCTGGGAGCGGGAACTCCAGCCAGGCCGCAGACCCAGTCCCAGGCGGCAAAAGCGCCGGGCGGCGGTTCGCTGGCGTTGTTGCAGAAGGTCACTGTCAACCAATCTGGCGGGCGGGCAGAGGGGCTGCGCAACCGGGTGCAGGTCATGTTTCCTGAAGGGGTGCTCACCGAAACCGCCGAGGTGTTCATCCACCATCCGCTGCGCGAGTCGAGCCCTTCCCATTCGTTGAGCGGACGGCCTTTCGAGATAACGGCTCGTGGGGCGCAAAGCAAGCGCGGGCTGGATGCGTTTTCAGATTATGTAGAAATCGAAGTCTCTTATGCCGATTTTGATGTGCCGCCAGAGTTGGAAGGCGACTTGTACCTGCACTGGTACGACCCTGAACTGGATGCCTGGCATGCGCTGACGACGGTTGTGGACACAGAAAACCAGGTGGCGCGCGGTTTTACCAACCACTTCACGGTGTTTGATATTGGCATAAACAACTGGCAGGCCAACCACCTGCCCACAATTGACGCCTTCCAGGTCTCTCAATTCACCGGCGCGGCCACTTATTCGTATCCAATAGAGGTGCCGCCGGGGCCGGGCGGCTTGCAGCCGAGCACTGTCGCTTAATTACAACAGCCAGGTGATTGATCAATCCCTATCTAAAACCCAGGCTTCTTGGGTAGGCATGGGCTGGTCGCTGGATGCGGGTTCGATTGAACGCAATAATCAAGGCACGCCTCTTTATATCTATGATGATACCTTTATGTTGAATGTGGGCGGAGTAAGCAGCACGCTTGTGGCGACCAGTGACGGCTACCGCCTGACAGACGAGAATTTTTGGAAAATCGAGCCTGTCTACGTTTACTCGGATATTATTTCCTGGAAGGCATGGGACAAGACCGGAAACGTTTATCATTTTGAGAAAATGGTATCGCTGCAATACAATCTCGATATAAACGACGGAGATACTTGTGGCTTGTACAACATCCCCTATAAGTGGATGCTCACCAGGATTGTCAACATTCATGGGAAACAATTAACCTATTCTTACGAGGATGAAACCAAGAATTTTCAAGCCATGGCATGGAACAACAGTAAAAAGCGATGTGGGCCAGGCTATGTTGTCCCTTCTATCACCGCCACCTACCTCGCTGCCATCACCTATCCCCACAATCGTTACCGGGCGCGCTTCGATATCGATGCGCGCGCTGACTATCCCATCGAATGGGCTACCGATGGCGCATATCGGGAATTCCAACGCAAGCGACTGAACGCCATTTTCGTCGAACAGGACGCGGACGGCAACGGCACATTCGAGACCATCATTCGCAAGTACCAGCTCGAATACGAAACCAACCCTGCCAATCTCATCTGGCCTGGGGTTGAGTGGACGGCGGGAGGCAAAACCCTGACGCTGAAGCGCATTACCCAATATGGGTTGGGAGGAAGCGTTGCGTTGCCAGCGCATACCTTCACCTATGGCGATAACATGCACCTGACCAGGGCCGAGAATGGATACGGGGGTTCGGTTCTGTTCAGTTACAATCTCTGGTACTACCCAAATAATTCTTCTGCATCGCGTTCGATTTACGAGTCTTTTGGACACCCCGGAATTAATGAACCTTGCGCTGGCGGCAATTGGCTGTATATAACTGGAGAATGGCTTGCCTGCGATGACCACGATAGGATTTTGATGTCTGCAAGCGCGGGACCGGCAAAATCAGGGTTGGTAAGCATACACCATAAGAATAAGTTGCTTCGCCCAGGGGGCGCTTATAAATTGGTGATGCACGGCAATCTTGATGCAGGCACCCAGGCCCAAATCGGTCTTTTCGACGGCGCGGCGTCTGCTTACACTGCTGGGCAAAGCGGGATCTTTGTTTTGCCCCAGATTGCCACAATCGTTGAACCGCGCATGTATACAACCGGTTCAGGCTATGGTCGTTTTTGGCAATTCGAGTTCCGCCTGCTTACCGCCGTTTACCGGGCAGCCAGCAAAACCATTCAGGATGGGCAGGGAAACTCTTACAGCTACGCCTGCACATATTCGGGCGGGACGGTCAACACCGATGCGACCGCTGAGTCTGTGACCTTCCCCAACGGCAGCACCCTGTTGAACATCTGCCCGGATGATGACCCCTTCAACCCTCCAGCGAGACCTTGCCCGGCCTATGTCGAAAAATACAGCGAATTTCGCGGCCACGCAACGGTCACCGAAACCAACCCGGCCGGGCTGAAGACGATTACCACGTATCACCAGACTGACAGCCTGAAAGGCCGCCCCAGCAGCGTCACCGTTCAGGATTCCAGCGGCAAGACGTACTCCCAAACGCTTTACACCTACAGCGTCAACCGCCTCGGCATGTCGTATCCCGCGCTGGAAGGCTGCCATGTTGGCGATTGTTTCTACAAAGGCCTGCTGCGGAACTGGATTTACGTCTCTGCCGAAGAAAACCGCGTCTATGCCAATGACAATTCCTACCAGGCCACAAAGACTGTCTTTGCTTACGAATCGACCTATGGCAACCTGGTAGAAAAACAACAGCAGGAGCGGAACGGTTCGACCTGGCAAACCAGAATCCGCGAAACGACCGCCTATGCGCCCCCCAACCTGAACGGCCTTTACCTGGTTGGGCTGCCCAAAAGCACGCATCTGTACGATTTGGGCGGCGGCCTGCTCGGCGCTTCGATCTACCTGTATGACAACCTGGAAACAGGCGCGCAGCCCACGCAAGGCAAATTAACCGGCTTGCGCAGGCTGCTCGAATTCGCCCAGCCTGCCAATCGCTATTACCAGGTCAATTACGCCTATGACCCCTGGGGCAACCAGACCAGCCTGACCAACTGGACGGGGTATGGAACCTGGAACAGCAGCCCCGCCAGCGGCGCGCAAACCACCAGCACGGTTTTCGACCCCACCTACCGCACCTACCCCACCTCGACCACCAACCCGCTCAATCAGACCACCACCTGGACTTACGACTACGCCCTGGGCGCGCCGCTCACCGAGAGCGACCCGAACGATGCAGCAGGTAACGATACAACGATCAGCGCCGAGTACGATGTTTTTGGGAGATTGGTGCAATTATTTCGCCCAGGGGACGATTCCGCCAACCCGACGATTGCCATCAGTTACTCGAACGGCGCGCCCTTTACCACCACCATCCGCCAGCGCATCGACGGCAGCCGCTACTACGGCATTCGCCGCATGTATGACGGCCTGGGCCGCCAATACAAACAGCAAACCGGCAGCAGCGGCGGCCCAGTCGGTACGTTCAGCGTGTTCAACACGGTCGATACGTTCTACGATACCTTCTCCAAGACCCGTCAAAGCCCGCCTTATGGCCCCACTGAAACCCCAACCTGCATAGACATGCTCGAATTTTCAAGCGCCTGTACCACCACCATCAAAGACATCCTGGGCCGCCCGCTGACCATCACCGCGCCCGATGGCAGCCAGGTCAGTTACGCTTATAACGGCCTGGCGACTACCGTCACGGATGCAAAAGGCCGCAGCACCACCAGCCAGGCCGACGTCTGGGGGCGGACCACGTCCGTCACCCCGCCGACCGGCCCCAGCGTTGCGTATACCTACGACCCGCTTGGCCGCCTGTTGAGCGCCACGCGCGGCGGCGTGACCACTGAAATGGAATATGATGCTGGCGGGCGCAAAATTTTCATGGATGACCCCGATATGGGCAATTGGAATTATGCCTATGATGCGCTCGGCAACCTGACGGGCCAGACCGACGCGCGCGGATGCAGCCTGGCGATGAGCTACGACGCGCTTAACCGCTTAACGAACAAAGCAAGCACGGAATATTGCACGCTTGGGCTTGGCTTAACCGCCACACATGCGTTCTATACCTATGATGCGGGAAGCAACGGCATTGGCCGCCGCACCGGGATGAGCGATGCCAGCGGCGCAACCACCTGGAGCTACGATGCGCGTGGACGCGCGACTACTGAAACCAGGGTCATGAATGGACAATCTTTTTCTACGAGCTGGGCCTATAACAGCGCCGACCTGCCCGTGACGATGACCTACCCCGATGGCGAAGTGGTGACGAACACCTATTCATCGCGGATGCTGCTCGAAACGGTAATTGGCAGCAGCCCGTATGTTTCATCCACCACCTACGATTCTGCCGGGCGCATCAACATCCGCGCTTATGGCAGCGGCGCGCAAACCGATTACGATTACTTCGCCTGGAACCAGCAGGGCGGGCGGCTGCGCTTCATCAAATCGGGAACCAGCGCCGTTCCCACCTCGCTGCAAAAACTCGAATATGCCTATGATGCGGTTGGCAACATTGACTGGATAAAAGATTGGAAGGCTGGCGTGCCGCCGCAGTTACAAGATTTCGATTATGACGCCCTCGACCGGCTGACCGCGGCCCAGGTGACGGGTGGAACGGAGGGCCTGTACAGCGAAACCTACGGCTACAACGCGCAGACCGGCAGCCTGGCCTGGCGCAGCGCGGCCAATACCCAGCCCAACCCCAAAGCGGCGAACCTGGCCGCCTGGTGGAGCCTGGACGAAAGCAGCGGAGCGCGCGCCAACCGGCACGGCAGCGATTTCCTGCTTCCGCAAGGCACGGTGACAGCCGCCGCTGGGCAGCAGGGCAGCGCCGCCGGGTTCTCAACCGACGCGCCCGGCCACCTGCGCCAGGAAGACAGCCCCCTCAACAGCGCCGGGAACATTAATTTCACCCTGACCGCGCGGGTTTACCTGAACAACCTGACCGGCACTTCGATTGTCGTCAACAAGGGCGAGAAAGCCAACATGAGTCAGCGCGACTACACCCTGTTCGTCTCTAATGGAACATTCAGCTTCAGGGTGGGCAATGGAACGACCCATGCGGTTGTCACCACCCCGGCGGTTACAGCCAACGCCTGGCATACGGTGATTGCCTGGCACGACGCCGCCAGCGACACCCTCAACCTGCAGATTGATAACGGAGCGATTGTTTCCAGCCCCTACAGCGGCGGCGCCAGCGACACCACCGCCCCGCTGACGGTGGGCGCCTTTGCCGACAGCACCTACGTCCTCAACGGCCGGGTGGACGAGCTGGCGCTTTACAAACGCCTGCTCACCGCCGAAGAGC
>CAZYXS010000180.1:0-5979 GCA_964650955.1 uncultured Desulfuromonadales bacterium
CGGCAGGCCCGGCCCGGACGCCGTCAGAACGGGCGTTGACGCATCCCCCTGGGGGGCTGCAGAGAGGATTTGCGGTTCATGTCCCGTTTGGCACGGCAGCTGGCTGCCGGAGAGTTTGTCGTCACCACCGAGGTTGCTCCCCCCAAAGGGATCGACCTGGCGGCGACCCTGGCGACGGTCGCCCACCTGCGGGGGGTGACGGCGGTGAACGTCACCGACAACCAGGGGGCCAACATGCGCATGACCCCTCTGGTGGTGGCCGGGCTGCTGGTGCGGGAGGGAGTCGAGCCGATCCTGCAGCTAACCTGCCGGGACCGCAACCGCATGGCCCTGCAGTCCGACCTGCTGGGGGCTGCGGCACTCGGGGTCGAAAACCTGCTGCTGGTCTCCGGGGACCATGCCCGTTTCGGCGACCATCCCGCGGCCCGCTCGGTGTTCGATCTCGACTCGGTGCAGCTGCTGCAGGGAGTGGCCGGGCTGATGGCCGGGCAGGACCTGGCCGGGCGGCCCCTGAGCACAGCCCCCCGGTTCTTTCCCGGAGCGGCGGTGACCCCGGAGGCCGAGCCCTTCGAGCTGATGGTACAGAAATACCGCAAGAAGGTGGCGGCCGGCGCCGGATTTTTCCAGACCCAGGCGGTGTTCGAGCCGCAGCGGCTGGCGCGTTTCATGGCCGAGGCCAAGGGCAGCGGGGTGCCGGTGCTGGTGGGGGTGCTGGTGCTCAAAAGCGCCCGCATGGCAAGGTTCCTTAACGAGCGCATCCCCGGTGTACGGGTGCCCGAACGGCTGATCGAACGCCTGGAACTGGCTCCCCGACCCCTGGAAGAGGGGGTGGCCATCGCCCGGGAAATGGTGGCCGAGGCCCGGCGGCTGTGCCAGGGGGTGCACCTGATGACCCTGGGGCAGGAGGAGCGCATTCCCGAAATCCTGGCGAGTCACTGACCGGTCGGCGCCCAGTGCCCGACAAGGAGGGAGCATGCTGAAAAAAACGCCGCTGTTCGAACATCACCGCCGCCTCGGGGCCCGCATGGTCCCCTTCGGGGGCTGGGAGATGCCGGTGCAGTATCGCGGAGTGATCGAGGAGCACCTGGCGGTGCGCAACGCCGCCGGCCTGTTCGATGTCTCCCACATGGGGGAGATCGAGGTCAAGGGGCCCGGCGCCCTGGCCTTTCTGCAGGGCCTGATCACCAACGATGTCTCCAAGCTGGTCAACGGCCAGGTGCAGTACTGCGCCATGTGCTACCCTCACGGCGGCACGGTGGACGACCTGACCGTCTACCGCTTCGACCAGGAACATTTTCTCTGCTGCGTCAACGCCGCCAACACGGAGAAGGACTTTGCCTGGATGCAGCAGGTCCTGGCCGACCGCGGCAACGCGGATGTGCACCTGCGGGACGTCAGCCGCGATTTCGCTCAATTGGCGCTGCAGGGGCCGGCCGCCGAGGCCATCCTCTCCCGCCTGACCCTCACCGACCTCTCCCGCATCCCCTATTACCACTTCTACGAAGGCCTGGTGGCCGATGAACCGGTGCTGATCTCCCGCACCGGTTACACGGGGGAGAGCGGTTTCGAGCTCTATTGCGCTCCCGGGCATGCCGGTCGGCTGTGGGACCAACTGTTGAAAGTCGGTGCCGCCGACGGTCTGATCCCCTGCGGTCTCGGTGCCCGGGACACCCTGCGTCTGGAGATGAAATACGCCCTCTACGGCCACGAACTGTCCACCGATATCAGCCCGTTGGAAGCGGGGCTGGGGTGGATCACCAAGTTCGACAAGGGGGATTTCGTTGGCCGTGACGCTCTCCTCAAGCAGAAGACCGGAGGGGTTCCCCGGCGCCTGGTTTGCCTGCAACTGCTCGAGGCAGGGGTGCCCCGGGCCGAGTATCCAGTGCTGGCCGAGGGGCGCCAGGTCGGGGTCGTGACCAGCGGCACCCTTTCCCCCTCGCTGCGGGTCGGCATCGCCCTGGCCCTGGTGGAGCCCGCCGTCGCCCCCCTGGGAACCCCACTGCAGATTGCCATCCGCCAACGCCAGGTGGCGGCCGAGGTGGTCAAACCCCCATTTATTCAACGCTGACTGCCGGGAGTGCGGTCCCGGCCCTGTTCGTCTTGCCAAAGGAGGATGAGGATGGAATTTCCCGTTGAGCTGAAATACACCGAGGAACATGAGTGGGTGCTGGTGGAGGATGAGCTGGTGACCGTGGGCATCACCGATTTTGCCCAGGATTCCCTGGGCGACATCGTGTTCGTCGAACTGCCCGAAATCGGCACCATGGTGGTGGCCGGAAAGCCCTTCGGCGTGGTGGAGTCGGTCAAGGCCGTGTCCGACATCTACGCACCGATCTCCGGCGAGGTGGTGGAGGTTAACGAGGAACTGCCCGATTCCCCCGAGACCCTCAACACCTCCCCCTACGAGGACGGCTGGATGGTCAAAATCAAGCCCTCCGATCCCTCCCAGTTGGAGGATCTTCTCGACGCCGACGATTACGCGGCCTTTGTCGAGGAATCGAGCTAGAACCCGACAGACCCAGCCGGGGAGGCGCCTGCCATGGCGTCTCCCCGGCTTTTTTCAGGAGTTGCGCCATGCGCTACATTCCCCACACCGAGGAGGATGTCCGGCAGATGCTGGACGCCATCGGGGTTCCCACCATTGAAGAGCTGTTTGTCGGCATTCCCGCCGTCGACCGTCTGCAAAGGCCGCTGCAACTCCCCCCGGCGGCGGCGGAAGGGGAACTGCTGCGGGAACTGGGCCGGCTGGCCGGTCGCAATGCCACCGTTGCCAGTCACCTGAGTTTTCTCGGCGGCGGCTCCTACCACCACTTCATCCCCGCGGTGGTGGACCAGCTCATCTCCCGCAGCGAGTTCTACACCGCCTACACCCCCTACCAGCCGGAAATCAGCCAGGGGACCCTGCAGGCGATCTTCGAATTCCAGACCCTGATCTGCCAGCTCACCGGCATGGACGTGGCCAATGCCTCCATGTACGACGGCGCCTCCAGCTGCGCCGAGGCGGTGCTGATGGCGGTGCGGGTGACCCGGCGGCGCAAGGTTTTGCTGTCGGCGGCGCTGCATCCAGAGTACCGCGCCACCGTGGCCACCTATTGCCGCTACCTGGACGTGGAGTTGGTGGAGGTTCCCTTCGACGGCAGCGGGGGCACTGATCTGGCGGCCCTGCAACAGCTGGCCGATGAGGCGACGGCGGCGGTAGTCTGCGGCTACCCCAATGTCTTCGGGGTGATCGAGAACCTCGCGGCCCAGGCGGAACTGGCCCATCGTCAAGGAGCGCGGCTGGTGGCGGCGGTCGCCGAGCCGGTGGCCCTCGGCCTGCTCAAAAGCCCCGGGGAACTGGGGGCCGACATCGTCGTCGGCGACGGCCAGAGCTTCGGCATCCCCGTCGGTTTCGGCGGTCCCACCGTCGGCTTCTTTGCCGCCCGCCAGCAGGACCTGCGTTCCCTGCCCGGGCGCCTGGTGGGGGAAACCCTCGACCGGGACGGACAGCGGGGCTTCGTGCTGACCCTTTCCACCCGCGAGCAGCACATCCGACGGGAGAAGGCCACCTCCAACATCTGCTCCAACCAGGGGTTGTGCGCCCTGATGGCGACCGTCTACCTGTCGCTGCTGGGCAAGGCCGGGTTGCGGGAGGTGGCACAGCAGAACCTCGCCAAGGCCGCCTATGCCCGTAAGGCCATCGCCACGCTGCCGGGCTTCTCCATCCCCTTCGCCGGCATCACCTTCAACGAATTCGTCGTCGCCACGCCGGGTCCAGCGCAGGCGGTGCTCGATGGGCTGCAGCAGCAAGGGATTCTCGGCGGCATCCCCCTGGCCCGTTTCTATCCGGAGATGAGCGACCGCATGCTGGTCTGCGTCACCGAGCAGCACAGCCGGGCCGAAATCGACGCCCTGGTGCAGGCCCTGGCAGGAGGTGCGGCATGAAATCCGTCGGAACCAGCGGACTGCTGCTCAACGAAAAACTGCTCTTCGAACACTCCGATCCCGGCCGCCGCGGCTACAGCCTGGCGCCCCTGGATGTACCCGATGTCGAGCTGCCGGCGGAACTCACCCGCGAGGAGCTGGCCGGCTTCCCCGAATTGTCGGAGGTCGACGTGGTGCGCCACTTCACCCGGCTCTCCACCTGGAACTACGGGGTCGACTCGGGGTTCTATCCCCTGGGCAGCTGCACCATGAAGTACAACCCCAAGCTCAACGAGGTGGCCGCCCGCCTGCCCGGTTTCGCCCAGGTCCATCCCTACACCCCCGAAGCGCTCTGCCAGGGGACCCTCGGCCTGCTCTACCAGTTGCAGCAGGCCTTGGCCGAGATCTCCGGCTTCGCCGCCATGACCCTCCAGCCGGCGGCCGGGGCCCACGGCGAACTGGCCGGCATGCTCATGATCCGGGCCTGGCACGAGGCCAACGGCCAGATGCGGACCAAGGTGCTGATCCCCGACACCGCCCACGGCACCAACCCGGCCACCGCGGCCCTGTGCGGCTACGATGTGGTGCCGATTACCTCGGGCAAAGACGGCATCCTGCACCTGGATGCGGTGGCTGCGGCCATGGATGACGAGGTCGCCGCGCTGATGGTGACCAACCCCAACACCCTGGGGCTGTTCGAGTCGGGGATCAACGAGATCTGTCGCCTGGTGCACGAACGGGGGGGGCTGGTCTACTGCGACGGCGCCAACCTCAACGCCCTGCTCGGCATGGCCCGGCCCGGCGACATGGGCATCGACGTCATGCACTTCAACCTGCACAAAACCTTCTCGACCCCCCATGGCGGCGGCGGCCCCGGGGCCGGCCCGGTGGGGGTGAGTGCGGCCCTGGAGCCCTTCCTGCCGGCACCGGTGGTGATCAAGGAGGGGGAGACCTACCGCCTCTGCCATGACCGTCCCCAGTCCGTCGGCCGACTGCGCTCCTTCTACGGCAACTTCGGCGTGCTGGTGCGGGCCTGGACCTACATCCGCTCCATGGGGGCGGAGGGGCTGAAGCTCGCCAGCCAGATGGCGGTCCTCAACGCCAACTACATCCGGGCCCGGCTCGAGGGGGAGTTCCACCTGCCCTACCGTGGCCGCTCCCTGCACGAGGTGGTCTTTTCCGATCGCAAGCTCGGCGGAAATTGCCACACCCTCGACCTGGCCAAGCGGCTGATCGACTACGGCTATCACCCGCCCACGGTCTACTTCCCCCTGGTGGTCAAGGGGGCGATCATGATCGAGCCGACGGAGACCGAGAGTCTGGAAACGCTTGACGAGTTCTGCGAGGCGATGCTGGAGATCGCCCGGGAGGCCCGGGAGCAGCCGGAGTTGCTGCTGCAGGCGCCGCTGCGCACGCGGGTGCGGCGCATGGACGAGACCGCAGCGGCCCGCAAGCCGCGCTTGCGCTGGGAAGGGTAAAGGGACGGGTGGATCGGGGCCGGCCTGCCGATGCGGGGCCGGCCCCGGCCGCTCCTAGTAGATGCGGCGGCTGGTCAGGGTGTAGCGGAAGAAGGCGAAGATGGTCAGACTCTCCTCCTCGTAGGAGCGGGCCAGGGGGCCGAAGGGGGAGGCCTTGCGCACCGCCGCCACCGCCTCGTCGTCGAGCAGGGGATAGCCCGAGCTTTCCAGCAGTTTCACATCGGCCAGGGTACCGTCCCGCAGCACGGTAATGCGCAACAGGCAGGTCCCCTCCTCCCCCCGGTCACGGGAGCGGGCCGGGTAGTTCCAGACCCCGTAGATGCGGTCGCGAAACCGCTTGAAGAAAGAGATCAGCAGATCCTTCTCGGTGTCGAGCCAGACCGCGGTGCCGGCGTCCACATCCTTGCGGTACTTCTCCCGCCACTGGTCCTCAAGGCGGGAGACCGTGGCCTGCGGCAGTTTGAGCAGCGCCTGGAGGTCGGGCAGGTCCCGCGCCGGCGGGGCCGGGGCCGTCGGTTGCGACGGCGTGTCAGGGACCGCGGGAGGGGCGGTGGCGCTCTCCCGCAGGGGCCGCGCCGGTTCCGGCGTCGATGCCGGA
>CAZYXS010000181.1:0-5947 GCA_964650955.1 uncultured Desulfuromonadales bacterium
TCTCTTGGCTTTCATTCGCCAATTGTCTTACTGCCCTAACCCGAACTGACGTTACATATCACTACAAGCCGTTGAGATCGTCTTTTTTAGTCGCTCCGGGATAGAGCGCAGAAACTCAACCACCGTATTCTTTTCTCGATCAGGCAAAACACCCAACAACGAAATACGATCATTCCTTTTAGCTGTGATGATAACCACAAAGTTGCGATGCCCCTTGAGCAGGGCGATTTCATCCAACCCGAGAACGCCAATGCGCGTGTATGCAGACCAATCGACCTTCTCACAGATGTGGCGCTCCAAAATGCCAAGTACGCGGTCATAGTTGAGCTTTTCCTTGATCGCAACATCTTCGACCGTAGAATTGACCAATTGCAGCAGAATGTGCTCTTCAAAGGCATAGGTGTTCGGACTACTGGGTTCATGCCAATCCAAGCGTTGTGTGGTTGTTGGCTGTCCTTCACAATACTCGCAGCGATAGCGCTTTGGGCGATAGCGCAAATACGTCGGATGCCCAAAGACTGGCAAGTAGCGCACTTTGACCCAATCATCATGCCCTTGAAATTTCTGCACCGTTCTGCCACAACGTGAACAGACCGTGCCCATCTTGGTACTTTCCACCGTGATAATCAACTCATTGGCAGAATTGATTTCGCTTTTGATCACCTGAATATCAGGTATATCCAACGGAATGGTTACTTGTGGCTTTGTCACTACAACCTTTTTTGCCCAATTGTATACCCCCACTGCTGGGGGGGGATATCGGAATTTCCCAATGAGCCTTTTCTTCTCACCCAACCTTTTGGCATACAATTCAGTATTAAGAATGTGAGACTCACAAATCAATGGAGCCAGACATGGATGATGACATCACTGCCATTCGCCAACTGAAAGCTGGCGAGATCGGCGGGTTAGAGACGCTGGTTTGTCGCTATCAGGTGAAGGCAGTCCACGCAGCCTTCATGGTGCTGCGCGATGAGCAAGCTGCCGAGGATATAACCCAGGAAACCTTCTTGAAGGTGTTCCGGCATATTCAGAGCTTCGACGAGTCGCGCCCCTTTGGCCCATATCTGCTACGAAGCGTGGTCAATGCCGCCCTGGATGCGGCGATCAGCGTCTCGAAAGAGGCGCAGGCGACAGTCGGGTTGGAATCCGTTGAGGCTCTGCTCCAAACCGCTATGCGGGTGGAAGCCGAAGCCGAGTTCAATGGCCTGAAGCGAGACATCCATCAGGCTCTGGCTGCACTTTCCCCTCGCCAGCGCGCGGCGGTTGTACTGCGTTACTATCTTGAAATGAGCGAAAAAGAGATGGCCGAGATGCTCCACGCTCGCCCTGGGACGATCAAATGGTTGTTAAATGCGGCGCGCGAAAAACTTCGCGGTCTGTTGGAAAGGAGCGTGCGATGAACTCAAATGATACTTCCCGCATCCTGGACGCCGTTGCCACTGACTTTTTTCCTGCCGGGGTGGATTTGCTGGCGAGGATTAAAGATCGTTATGAAAGGAAAACCTTCATGCAAACCTTACGCGCTAAACCGGCGCTGATGATTTTATTCGTGCTTTTGGCTCTGACCCTGCTTTCAGGAGTGGCTTATGCCGTGGGACGTTCCCTGGGCTACATTCCCGGTATCGGCCTGGTGGAGCAGGGTACACCCATCCGCGTGCTGGCTGAACCAGTAACGCTGACCCGCGATGGCGTGACGGTCACCGTCCGCGAGGCGGTGCTGACCGCCGAGAAAACCGTCGTGATTTTTACCGTGGATAACCTGCCCTGGGAAGCAATTTCGCACAATGAGAATGTCGCCGGGTGCAGCGGCGTGGTCGATCTGCGCCTGCCCGATGGAACTATTTTGAAACTTAGAAGCGGTGAAGGCAGTATGAATGAAACGCGCTTCACCTATCCGCCCATTCCCCGTGACGTGAGTGAGGTGATCTTTGTGATGCCCTGCCTGCGCGAAACCCTGCCCGGGCTGGCCCCCGAAAACTGGGAAATTCCACTGCGCTTTATCCCCGCTCCGCCAGATTTAACCGTTGCGCCGGTGGTGGAGATCATCCCCACTGCGCAGCCCGCCGCCGCGCCCGTGCAAATCACCCAGGCTTTCCAGGTGGGCAACGATTACGTGATTACCGGAACTGTCCCCGGGCAGTTAGCCGCTGAGAACTGGGTCGAATTGCGCGCCCTGAGGGTGACCGATGCCAGCGGGAAAGAAGTTTACGTCCAGTCACCCACGGTGGCTGGGTTGGATCATTTCGATTGGGGTTTCCAGTTCAAAGCCGGGACGGTGCCATTCCCCTTGACGCTGGCCTTTGATTGGGTCGAGATTTCACCGCTACCGGAGGCTCAGGCTGAATTCGAGTTCGACGCCGGGGAAAGCCCGCAGCCGGATCAGACCTGGGAACTCAACCAACCCATCGAACTGGGTGGCCGAACAATCACACTCGCCAGTGTTCAGGTTGTTAACGCAGACATCTATCAATTCAATTTCATCTGCGATCCGGATGTAACCGGCATTTCCGCAGAACTGGTTGAGTACCCGGCCCTCGGCAGTGGTGGCGGTGGCGGCTATGGTTTTGGCCGCGCTTCCGTGACCCTGACGTATGCCCAACTGCCCACTGGGAAACTGAAAGTAGCGCTTTCCAACCTGACGGTTGCCAGCCCGGTTCAAACCTGGTCGATGCATTGGTCGCCGGAAAACCCGCCAGCCGCAGCAACTTCTTTGTATGGGATTTCGTTTGCACTCGATCAATATATCCCCAGTGAGTCTGGCTATTACCTGATTGGTCATACCAACTGGACGGACCAACGTATCAAGCAGGTTTATCCGGCGCTGGTCAAAGCCTTCGATGCCAGCGGCCAGGAACTGGCGCTTGATACGCTTAGGTGGGGCGAAAATGCTTCTCTGATCGAAGCGCTGAAACCGAATCAGTGGGTTTACCATCTCCACGGTCAGGCTTTCGCTGGCGATGTCACCCTGCGTTTCAGCCAGGTTGGCGTTGAATTCCAGGACCCGCCCCAATTGAGCTTCGATTTGCAGCCTTTCAATTTCACCTTCAGCGATCAAAACCTGGGCGTGCCGTATAAAACCGGGATTATCCCGCTTGAATTACCCGGCTTGATGGCCCAAGCTTTCAAATTCACTTACTATCAAGAAGGTGATCTGCGCGGATTTGAAATCGCCCTCGAAGCCGATCCGGCTCTGCAAAACTTATCCTTTAGCATTGAAAGCGGTCTGGATACTACCGGTCTGGCTGGCATCGCGAGTGGCGGCGGTTCCTACCGGGACCATGAAGATAACCTGCTGATTGCGCGGGTGACTTCGAATGCGCCGATGTCCTTCCCGCTGGTTTTGGCAGCACAGACAGCCTCGCTCAATGGCAACTGGTCAACCACTTGGGCGCCTCCCGCTGCACCGGCTGGGGCGACGCCTTTTTACGCGCCGCAGGCTTGTGTCACCCTGGAAAAATGGAAGCAGGCTGCGGGTCGACCAATCCCAACCGGGCTATCGCAGCGCATCCTGATTTCGCGCGGGGCCGTCTCGCCCGATCCATCCCTGTTCCTGGTCAATTTGGATGGCAGCGATGAGCAGCCGCTGGTCTTTGGGAATGGATCACTCTCGCCAGATGGTCAGAAATTGGTCTATAGCGATGAAAACGACCGGCTGGTACTCTGGGAGCTTGCCAGTGGACGCAAAACCACCTTGAGAGAAGGCTTTACTCCGCATTGGTCGCCAGATGGTACGCAGATCGCCTTCGACCGAACCACACCCAAGGGGCAAAATATCTTTGTGATGGAAGCCGATGGCTCCAACTCACGCCAACTGACCGACCAGACCAGTTACCTGGCAATTGCGGGTTGGGCTGCCGATGGACAAACCATCCTTATTCAGGATGGCACCAAAATCGATTTATTGCACATTGCAGACGGCTCCCGGCGCACCCTGCTCGAAACCGAATACAACCCCTATGGCTCGGTCACGACGGCGCTTTCACCCGATGGGCAATGGCTGGCTTATTTGGAACTTGTCCCCGGAAAATTAACGCCTGGTCTTTATCTTGCGCGGCTCGATGGCACCCAAAAAAGCCTGCTGGCACAACTGGATTACTGGCCGGTTATCTCCCCGCGATTCAGCCCGGATGGAAAATGGCTGGCAATCGGGGTGCTCAACGCCGATCAACCCGGTGAAGCCAGACCAGGCTTGATTAACCTTGAAAGCTGCGAGACGATCCCATTACCCAATCTCAGTGGTGAAATCCATGAATGGGAACCGTAGAATGCAACGCTCTGGAGTTGGCTGGCTCTGGATTATGCTCCTGTTGACAGGCTGTCTCGCGCCTGCGACAGCTACCCCTGTTCCGACACCGACCCAGCCCAGCCCCAGCGCGACTGCGCCATCTACTGCAACGCCCCAGCCTTCCCAGACAGCCAGCCCAACCCGTGCGCCACAAACTGGGCGTGACTCAGCGACCTTCCTGGGCGAGACTTACCCGGATTATGCGGTGGTCGCGCCAGGCGAGCAGTTTCTCAAAACCTGGGAACTCAAAAATAACGGCGAAACCACCTGGTATCCCGATACTTACCAGATAAAACTGGTTTCGACGCCCCAAAACGAAACACTTGGCAGCCCTGCGGAAATTCCCCTTCCGCAGGTGGTTGCTCCCAGCGAAAAAGTTACGCTCTCCATTGCGCTCACGACTCCCACTACTCCGGGTATCTACGCTGTCTACTGGTCGTTGATGAACGATCGCGCCCAGCCCTTTGGGGTGGATGGCGACCGGCTCTGGGTCTTGATCCAGGTTTGCGAGGCGGGAAAAACTTGTTCAGCGCCCCAGATGGGTGGTTCCACTGCGGCCAATGGGGTTTCAGCGAGCCTGAGCGGCTTTACACCCGGCCCACAAAGCGCCACAGCGCAGTTCTGCCTGACCCTGCCCAATCGCAATTACGGGCCATCTCCGGCCTCGGTGACGCTGCTCATTGATGGACAAGCGCTCCTGGCTTCCGCTGGCGGTTCGTTGGAAACTGGTTGTTTTGAATTTGAATTTCCGGTCACCGAAGCCCAGATTTCCCAGGCGCAAAGCGTGGCTGTCTCGATTGCACAGGTGCGTATTTTGGGTGGGGTCAATGATTCACAAGGGGCCTGTATCACTGCGCGTGCCAGTCTGATGACGCAATATCCCGGACTGGATTTCCAATGCAATTTCACCGCTGCGGGGTATTACACCAATCTCCAACTTCCAGATGGGATGACAGCCTCGCAGGCTGATGTGCTAATTGTGGACAACATCGAAGGCGCTATCAACGGGCCTTGGGTTTTGAAAGTTAAGGGGTAATCCTGTAATGCAAACCATTTCTGGGTTGGAAAGAAACCGAAAATAATTTTTATCTCCTTTAGTACTATACTTATGGTATAATACCAAAGGAGATAAAAATGAATCACATTGAGCAACTTCTTGAAAACTGGGAAAGTGTCTATAAAAAGGGACTACTTACCTTTTGGCTGCTCCTGCTCCTGGATGAGAAGCCTTCTTATCCCTATGAGATGAGCGCCTCCATTCAGAGCATAAGCCAGGGAATGATGACCGCCGATGAAAACAGCATCTATCGCGCAATCAATCGTTTCGAGGAGATGGGGCTTGTCACCAGTCAATCACAGGAGTCAAAGGTTGGCCCACAACGTAAGTACTATCGTCTAACCGGGACGGGGCTCGAATTGTTGCGCCGTTTTAGCGAGCGAAATATCCTGATTTTTCAGAGTCCACCTGTGGCAGAGCGCATCCAGCATGTTTTACAAAATGGAGGTCAAAATGAATCATGAATCGATAACGGAAATCGAATCTCTTGAAAACCAGCTCCCACGCTGGGAAAAGTGGCTATATTTATGCTATGGCGCTTCTTTTACAATAGACATTATCGGCAATAAATTTATGTCAGGAGTTGGCGTAGCGAGACGGTA
>CAZYXS010000182.1:0-5908 GCA_964650955.1 uncultured Desulfuromonadales bacterium
ATGGTGTTATGAGTATGTAACGAGGGAAAAATTTTTGCCAAGCCTGATAAGCGCGGAATACTCTGCAAAAGGTTATTTGCTCAAGTCATTGATTAGGGCAATTTTTAATCAAACAAAACCGCATGATAACCGTAAATACTATTATCATATATTGGAAAATCTCCTGAAAAAGCACTCATATATTATAAAGATCAGCGAAGAAATTTATTCAATTCCGGAATTTAAAAATACGGAAGTTTTCAACGATGATATCAGTACGTTAAAGCCCCGGTTTGAACCAGTTAAAATCGGAAAAAAAGGTCTTTCAAAAAAAGAAATAGATGATTTTTTATTGGATATGTTTAAGTCAGTAAAAGCCCCCATCAGCAAAAAAAATATATGGAAACTATTTCAATACAAATTTAATATTCAGAAAGTAAGTTTTGAATCGCTGGATACGATGATCGATTTCGGAGGGTGGGATGATGCTCAAGAAATGCTGTATCATAATACAGACGATCCGGAAACTGAAATGGTCCAGAAAGAACTACATGTGCTCACAAAATATTTTTACGAAAAAATGGACAATAAACAAAAAGGAGCCTGGAAATGTTATGCCAGAGAGCACAAAAGAATTTCAGATATTCAGTCTTCAGATTCCGACAGAATTGATTGGAACAATGTTAAACTTTGTATAGGGACAAAAAGTCCTCAGACCGCAAGAAATTTAATATACGATTCAAAGACTAGTATTCTTGAAAAATATGCGGAAGCGCTATTAAAAGCAGGATACTCCGCTGAAGATTTTACAAATGGTGTCAGAATACTTATCGATCTGGCATAAAAGGAGAAAATAATTATGAAACTTTATAAATACACACCTGAAGAGAGAGAAAAGAAGCTGGAAACATTACATAAGATTGCCGGTAAGTCATCATTGAACTTTATGCGTGCGCTATCCGCTAAACGACCAAGGAAAATTGAACCGGGACAGTTGTGGATTACAAGAAGGGATTATTGGTCGCCGTCAGGGGAAAAGACCAACGATAAATTTCATTTTGTAGTTATTTTAAAAGGCCCCGAATATTCCTATGATAAAAAGAACAAAGATGTTGAGGTTGTTGTATTGAATCCCGAATCGGCTATGGCGACAAGGGACGACCTTATACTTCCCGAAAATATTCCGCATGTTGGTGGCTGGATGGCATGTTTCTGGAACACTGGTCAGATATATGTTCGAAATCTGGACCGATACCTTGGCGTACAATTAGATAAAAAAACATTGAAATGGTGCGAAAAAGTCTGGGCCCGAGCCGATGGCTTGAGTGAAGCAGACTATCCGCTTTTTGGTGTGCCGACCGGTCCTCCTGTTAAATCAAATATCGACGATAGAACAGAATTTCAAAAAGAAATCAAAAAGGAAACTGTATATTTGTGGGAACCAGTAGACGAAGCCCTTTCGCGTGCGGAAGCCAGATCCGAGGCCAAAACTCCTCTGATTAATAAAATTCTAAATATAATTTCAATCCCTGTTAAAAACATCAATGCCCCTTTCACTCCTGTTTTTGATCTGGCACTTGCCGCTGCCGACAAGAATATGTTAAAAGATGAATATGAATTATGGATGAAGGAGAGGAAAGCAAAAAAAATTAAAATATCCGAATCTCGTGATAATTACAATGTTCGTTTGTCAATCCTTGAAAACCAGTTGATTATTGTAGTTGAACGTGGTGATAAAAATGTAAAACATTTGTCAGGAGTCTCTCTTGTGAAGGGAAGAACAAAGATCAAAGCAGTTCCTCCGCGAGTCAGTTTCGAAAGCAGCGACAGGGTATACGCGCAGTTTATGATAAATGATAAGAGTATGCTTAAAGGCAAATGGAAGTTAAAATATAAGATAAATAATAAAGAAAGTATCCATGAGGTACAATTCAAATGATCTCAGAGAGATATTTAGATAAACTGTTTAAAACAGGCAGGTTCGGCGAAGCAAGTTTGTTATGTCGAGAAAAACTGAGTGAAGCGACATCAAACAGTGATAGGATCCATTTTAATGATATGCTGCAACTGAATGAACGAAATCTTTCGGATATATCCCGGCTAGGAATAGGCGAGGCATTTTTCCCCGTTTTCGACAAAGCAGAAAAGACAGGTTTTGTATATACAATAAAAATTAAATCCAATAAAGAAATAAAGTCAGGCGCCGGTTCTGACAAAGAAAACGATCCTGATTTTTCATCACGGCTAAATTATTCAAAAGATAATAAATTGTTCAAAGTTATCGAAAATTTTATTTCAAATCTCGGTTATTTTAAAACATTCGTTCCTCTGAACTATGGATGGGATTTATTCAGTGTTGGAATAAAAAAACTTCCCGTTCCGGCCGATGAGCATACCCCGGTTATTACAGGGACCTCCCTCGAACTAGCTTTTGTAATGGCAACTTTTTCGACTATTCTGAAAAAGCCGATAAAAAATATATTTGCATTTACGGGCAGTGTTGACCGAGAAGGAAATGTCAGCAAAATTGACGAAATTGGGATTAATGGAAAAATTAAGGGTATCGAACGCGAATTACCTTCAGTAAAAATATTGTTTATACCCGAATCCAATGCAACTAGCTTGAAAAATTATGATCAATCAAAAATAAAAATTGTTCCGGTCGAAGATATTTATCAAGTGATAAAACATGTTTTTCCTGATTTTCATACGACTCTTAAAAAGATAATCAAATTCGAGAAACTGGGAAGTGATTGGATCAGTATTAAAAAGAGAAAAGATAAAATACATGTTTTAAAGCTTGATACTTCAAGAAAACATAAGCCAGATGTGCCAGAGAGTTGCATCCCTTTCAAAGTTCCACAACCGGATAAAGGAACAAAAGGTTTGATATTAGACGGACCGTATCCACAGTTTTTAAGTACTTTTCTGTGCATACAGTATTGCAATCAATTTAGTTTATTAGCCATGAGTTTAGGTCCATCGGATGACGCATTAGTGGTCGTGACAAAAGGTAAAACAGAAAAAAAAATCGGACAAAGAATTAAATTCAGAAATAAATTGTGAAAAAAATCCTGGTACATCTCGTAAGCGGGCAAAATGCCCCCAATTATATCGCAGCAAGGCAAATTAATCCTGATAAAAATATTTACATATGCTCAGAGGATTCTCGTGAAAAACAAAAAGTGTATTTATCCAATGCTATAAAGGGTGTTTCGAGTTCTGAAACGGTAAATGCTTATAACTTTGAAGATATAGTAAAAAGATCTGAGAAAATTATCAACGAATATACTGATCATGAGATAATACTCAACTTCACTGGCGGGACAAAAATAATGTCGTTGGCATCTTTTATAACGTTTTATAACAAAAATTTTAAGTGTATTTATGTGGATACAGAAAACCACGAAATTAAACAATACCAGCATGGGAAATTACCTGTTATAAATAAGCAAACTGTAATTTTAGATTTTGACAATTACCTCATTTTATCAGGGCATAATATAAGAAATTCAAGAACATTGTCTTATGATCAACAGGTGAGTTCTTCAATATGTAATTTTTATATGCAAAATTACAATTATTGTTCTAATCTGATAAAAAAAGCAGCAAAAAACGAGAACGGTAAAAAGGAAAATTTAAATTATAAGGTTTCTGATGGTACTTCTTACATGGAAAAAAAACCGAATGAATGTATATTGTACTTTGAAAAAAAAGGGAAAACTTTGGGAAGTTTTACTCTGAGTGGGCGTGATTCAGCTAAATTTTTGACAGGTGGTTGGGTTGAAGATTATGTTTTTCAGATGAGCAAAGATAGTCGTAAATTTTCAGATGTAAGGAAAAATGTAAATATTGAATGGCGCGAAGGATTTTATTTTAATCCTGCTTTTGGAAAAAATGAATTGGATGTAGTCTGTATGATTGGGCCCAATCCTATAATTATTGAATGTAAAAGCGGTAGTGTTACCTCTGAACAGATTTATAAATTAAAGTCTATCAGGGACGAATTTGGCGGGAGATATGCAAAAGCAATAATTGTTTCATATTTCAAAGTCGATAAAGGTATCGCAGTAAAAGCAAATGAGAATAATATTGATATCGTGTTGTTAAAAAATTATTCTGACTACATTAAGAATATATCTGCCAAAATGCCTAAATCAATTCTCTGAGATAAATGCTCATCAACCTTTCAAATCATCCTTCCGAATTATGGAGCTCCGAACAGTACTCTTCAGCTGTCGAACGGTTCGGCTCTGTAAAAGACATTCCGTTCCCGGCAGTCGATCCAGCCGCCAGCCTGGCAGCGGTCGACGCGCTGGTTAAGAGTTTCACTGCAATGGTTATGGAGCAAGACGGCATGGACTCCGGCAACATTATCGCGGTACATGTTATGGGCGAATTTTGTTTTACTTATTCTTTCGTAAAAGAAATGCAAAAACACTATATCACGTGTGTCGCTTCCACAACCGAACGCCATGTGAAGGAACTTCCCGACGGTTCCAAAAAGGTGGTATTTAAATTCATTCAATTCCGCCCCTATTTTTAATGGATACTCCCATTTCAAATCCCGACTGGCATCCGCTTCTCTCGCTCGAATACGCAACGCTCGAATTCAGGATAATGGCTGATGAGGATATTCTGCTTTCGGAATATCCGGGATTTACCGTTCACGGCGGATTCGGAACAGCTTTTAAGCTTATGAGCTGTTCACAAAGGGAGCTTGTACGGACAATATCTTGTAGTCCTTGTCCTTCTGTAGCCGAGTGTCCGTACGGAATAATTTTCGAATCGGTCATACCCAAAAACACGCAACAGCTGCTGAAGACCGGGGGCGAAGCGCCTCATCCGTTTGTAATATCTTTTCCCTCCACTCAAAGTGCGAAAGTTCAGGCGGGTGACGAAATATCTTTTACGGTCACTATATTCGGCAAGGCGGTCGAGCACTACAAAAATTTTACAGAAGCGTTCATTTTCCTTGGAAGCCGGCTCGGTCTGGGTAAAACCCGTTTCAATTCAGCCGGAAAATTCACATTGCTCAGCGTGGCACAGAACGAGAAGTTGCTTTTCGAATCGCGGAATGGCTTCGTTAACGAGCCTGTTAAGGAAACGATTCGTTTAACGGCAAACGATACCGGCAAAGGATATCTTGTTTTTAAAAGTCCCGTTTGCGTCAACGGCGATGTGTTTGGCGATGGGGGCGATTTAAATTTTCCCGAATTCGTGAAAGCTTTGTACAGGCGGCTACGGCAAATGTATCTTATATGGCAGGTGGACGAAAATTGGGACGATGAGGCGGGCTATCAGAATTTAAAATCGGCATTAAGGATTGCTGATGGAGTCAGTTCGGTAAAAGGTTTAAATGTAACGCGCGTAAAGTTAGACAGATGGTCGAACAGGAAGGAGCAGCGCGCCCCTATCAGCGGTATTACGGGGGATTATTATATAGAGGGAAATATCGGTCCTTTGATCTCCTTGATGAGAGCCGGCGAATTGACACATGTGGGCAAATGGACCACATTCGGATTCGGTAATTACCGTTTTTTATCTATATGAGAAGCGGGGAAATGATGATATTAAGTTATTTTGATATAACAAGTTGTGAAATATCTTTCAAGCGGGTAACCGTGGAGAATTCTGTAACTCATTAAAAAATAAGAGAAAAATTTGACAAAAACAGGAAAAAATATTATAATTGAGATAGAAGTTGTAAAAAAGGGGGGACCCTGGAGAAACGGGGTATTTAAGTTATTGAAAAGTAACTACATAAAAAGGGGGGAGTGTAAATGAACGCCTGTAAAGGAAGGCATTGAAACGACCCAAAGCCCTGCGCAACCGCAATCCTCCTGGCCCCTGTGTAAATGAACGCCTGTAAAGGAAGGCATTGAAACTAAACTCACCGTTGTATTAGATATTTTGGCGCTAAACTCTT
>CAZYXS010000183.1:0-5906 GCA_964650955.1 uncultured Desulfuromonadales bacterium
AAGGTCGCCGCCAGCGCCGTGAAGCCGAGAATGTAGAAGAGAATCGTCGCCATAAAACCTTTTTTGCCACGGAGACACGGAGACACAGAGGAAAATAAAAAATAGATCTTGGTTTTTCAACAAAAGCCTTTTTGCCGTCGCCTTTCTCCGTGTCTCTGTGCCTCTGTGGCTACGGCAGGTTCGATTTGATATCCACCGGGCCGTATTCGTCCTCGTTGCCGCCACGGGGGTTGACCACGCCGATGCCGGCATGGCGGTAGAAATTATACTTCGAGTCCTTGCCGCCGTCGGCGATCAGCAGGTCTTCCTTCTCGTAGACCAGGTTGAGAGGGTCGCGGTTGCAGATCTCGTAATCCGGCGACATCTGGATCGCCAGGGTCGGGCAGGCCTCGGCGCACAGGCCGCAGAAAATGCAGCGGCTGAAGTTGATGCGGAACCAGGCGGCGTAGCGGCGGCCGTCCTCCCGCTCGGCGGCCTGCATGGAGATGCAGTCCACCGGGCAGGCCGCGCTGCACAGGTAGCAGGCGACGCAGCGCTCGCCGCCGTCCGGGTCGCGGGTCAGCACGATGCGGGCCCGGTAGCGGGGCGCCGGCACCCGTTTCTGCTCCGGGTACTGGATGGTCACCGGCTTTTTGAACATGTAGCGCAGGGTCACCCAGAAGGGTTGCACCGTGCCTTTGATGTCGCGCCAGAAGTTCATAGAGAAACTCTTATCTTGGCTTGGTTTTATCCCCCCTTTGCAAAGGGGGGCAGGGGGGATTTAGCTTTTAAGTGCATCTTCCATCACCCTGTAAATCATCTCCACTACCGCGTCCGTCTCGACCAGAAGCTGTCGACTGTCGAACCGTAACACCCGCAATCCCTGCCTGGCCAGAAATTGCTCTCGAATTAAATCCCGTTGCTGATGCTCGTCCTCCAGATGCTGCGAACCATCCACTTCGATAACCAGGTTAACTTTGTGGGCGTAAAAGTCGACGATATATGGGCCAAGCGGCTTTTGTCGGTAAAATTGGACCCCGAGGAGCTGTTTACCACTAAGTCTCGACCACAAGCGCTGTTCGCTTTCGGTTTGGTTGCTACGCAAGCATCGGGCATGATCTTTTAGGCCCGGGGCATAGGTTCGTACCATTAAAAATCCCCCCCAGCCCCCCTTTGCAAAGGGGGGTAACTGCACAAAAGGGCGTATTTTCAGCCGTGCAACCAGAGCAGCCAGGCGCCGGTGAGTACCACGTTGAGCAGTGACAGGGGGACCAGCACCTTCCAGCCGAAGTGCATCAGCTGGTCGTAGCGCAGGCGCGGCATGGTGCCGCGCATCCAGATGAAGACGAAGGCCACTGCCAGCACCTTCACCGCGAACCAGACCAGCCCCGGCAGCAGCGGGCCGTGCCAGCCGCCGAGGAAAAAGACCGTGGTCATGGCGCCGAGGATGATCATGTTGATGTATTCGCCGACGAAGAACAGGCCGAAGCGCATGCCCGAATACTCGGTGTGGAAGCCGGCGACGATCTCGTTTTCCGCCTCCGGCAGATCGAAGGGGATGCGCTTGGATTCGGCGGCCGCGCTCACCACCCAGATCAGGAAGGCCAGGGGCTGGACCAGGGCGAAGGGGAGCCCCTGCTGGGCATTGACGATGTCGGTCAGGGAGAAGGAGCGGGCGATCATGACCACCGGCACCACCGCCAGCCCCATGGAGAGCTCGTAGGAGATCAGCTGCGCCAGGCCACGGATGGAGCCGAGCAGGGCGTACTTGGAGTTGGAGGCCCAGCCCCCCAGGGCGACCCCGTAAACCGCCAGGGACGACAGGCCGAGGAAGTAGAGCACCCCGACGTTGAGGTCGCAGACCACCATGGGGATCTCGCGGCCGAACAGCTGCAGCGGCGGGGCGAAGGGGACCACGGCGAAGGCGAGCAGGGCAGTCACCGCCGCCAGCCCGGGGGCGATGAAGAACACCACCTTGTCGGCCCGGGCGGGGATGAAATCCTCTTTGGTGATGAGCTTGATGACGTCGGCCAGCGGTTGCATCAAACCGAAGGGGCCGACCCGGTTGGGGCCGTAGCGCAGCTGCATGCGGGCCAGGATCTTGCGCTCGGCCAGCACCAGGTAGGCGGCCAGGGTCAGCACCACGGCGAAGATCAGGCCGAGCTTGACCAGAATGATGGCCAGGGTGATCAGCCACTCGGTCATGGCGTCACCTCCGGGCTCAGGGAACCGTCGAGCAACCCACCGCCGGGGACCAGCGTCTCCAGGGGGGTGCCCCGCAGCCGCGGCACGACCACCAGTCCGGGGCTCATTTCGGCGCTGGTGCGCAGCGCCACCCGGGCCTGACCGAAGGGGGTGGAGAGCTGGGCTGCGCCAGCCTCAGCCAGCCCCAGCTCCGCGGCGGTGGCGGGATGGAGCAGCACGTAGGGGGCGGGGGTGACCGCCGCCAGCGGCGCCGAGTGGGCCGAGAGCAGTTCGCTGCCGAAGAGGGTTTCCGTCACCAGCAGCGGCAGGTCGGGTGGATCGGCAGGATGCTGGGCGGGGATGGCCGGCTTGGCCGCCGCGGCCCCCAGCCGGAGACCCTCCCCTTCCGGATCGAGACCGACCAGGGGGGCGAAGCGGGGGTCGGCCTGGGCGATCTGCCGGCGCAGGCTGGCCAGATCCACCTCCACCTCCAGCAGTTCGGCCAGGGCGGCCCAGGCCGGGCGTGGCTGGCTGCCGGGGGTGGTGGCGAGGAAGCTGCGGGGCGGGTGGTCGCCGTGGCCGGTGACGCGGATCGGAATGCCGGGGGCGATGGCCGGGGCGAAGCCGAGCAGCCGCCCCTCGCTGTTGATGAAGCTGCCGCCGCTCTCGGCCGGGGCGCAGCTGGGCAGAAACAGGTCGGAGCGGCGCACCGCCAGGGTCGGCAGGTGGTCGAGGACCGCCAGGTACTCGAGCTGGGCCAGGGCCAGCTGGGCCCGGGCCGGATCGGGGTGGTCGGCAAAGGGGTCGCTCTCCAGGCAGACCAGGGTGCGCACCTCCCTGGCGGCGATGGCCGCCAGCAGCCCCTCGGCGTCGGCCTCCGCCGGGCTGAGCAGGGCGGCGCCGTAGCTGTTGGGCCCGGCCAGCACCCCCAGTACGCCGCAGGGGCGCTCGGCGCTGGAGAGGCGCTCGGCGGCGGCCAGCAGCGCCACCATCCCTTCCGGGCCGAGCAGGTCGGCGCCGCCGATCAGCACCGGCCGCTGGGCCAGGGCCAGCTGGCGGGCCAGGCCTTCGAGCACAATGGCCTGCTGGCGCGGCCACCCCTCCGTCCCTTCGCCGGCCAGGGCCTGCAGCGCGGGGAGCAGCTGCTGCTGGGCCAGGGGCAGGTGGGCGCAGGCGCAGGGGAGCTGCACCGGCCGGGGGTCGAGCAGCGCGGCGTGTCCGCCGGCCCGCACCGCCTGGCGCACCGCCAGGGCCAGCATCGGTGCCTCGGACAGCGGGTCGGTGCCGACCAGGATCAGCAGGTCGCTGCGGCGGATCTCCTCCAGGGAGCGGGCCTTGTCCCCCAGCCCTGCGGCCAGGGTGCGGGCCGCCCGGTCGCGGCGGGGGTGGATCTCGAACTGCAGCCGGCAGCCGAGTTCATCCGCCCAGCGCCGCAGCAGGGCGTTGGCCTCCAGGGAGGCGCGGGGGGAACCGAGCAGCGCCACGCTCTGCGGGCCGTGGGCGGCGACGCTGTCGGCAATCCTTTCGCGCAAGGCGTCGAGGGCTTCGCTCCAGCCGACCTCGCGGCCGGAAAGGAGGGGATGGCGCGGCCGCTCCGGATGGTTGGCGTGGCCGTAGCCGAAGCGGCCGCGGTCGCAGAGGAAGAAGCCGTTGACCTGGCGGTTGACCCCGGAGCGCACCCGTTGCAGTTCCCGGTAGCGGCCGCCGGGGATGCTGGCGCAGCCGAGGCTGCAGTGAGGACAGACCGAAGGGGCTTCTTCCAGATCCCAGTAGCGGCTCTTGAAGCGGAAGGGCTTGTCGGTGAAGACCCCGGTGGGGCAGACATCGACCAGGTTGCCGGAGAAGGGGCTCTCCAGCCGCCCCTCCTGGAAGCGGCCGTAGAAGATGCGGTCGCGGGAACCGAGCACGCCGAAGTCGTCGCCGCCGCAGTAGTCCTGGTAGGTGCGCACGCAGCGGTAGCACTGGATGCAGCGGTTCATCTCCTGTTCGACGAAGGGGCCCAGGTCCTGGTTGCGGAAGGTCCGCTTCGGCCCCCGGAAACGGCGGATGGAGTGGCCGCCGGCGATGGTCATGTCCTGCAGCTGGCACTCCCCCCCCTCGTCGCACACCGGGCAGTCATGGGGGTGGTTCATCATCAGCCACTCGATGACATGGCTGCGCAGTTCCGCCGCCACCGGGTCGACGGTGGAGACCACCATGCCGTCCTTGGCCTCGACCATGCAGGCCATCTGGATCCCCTTGACCGGCCCGTCCTCGAACTTCATGGCGCACAGCCGGCAGGCCCCCACCGCCCCCAGCGCCTCGTGGTAGCAGAAATGGGGAATGACGATCCCCAGCCCCTTGGCCGCTTCCAGCACGTTGGTCCCGGCCGGGACGGTGACGCTCAGGTTGTCGATGGTCAGCGTCGGCATAACCAATTTTCCTGTAGGGGCGGGGTTTCCCCGCCCAGGGCGCGGTCACCGCGCCCCTACGGTTGGATTATTTAAACGGGCACTTGCCCTGTTTCACGTGGTCCTCGATCTCGTCCATGAACAGCCGCAACAGCGATTCCACCGGCCCCATCGCCCCTTCGGCCAGGGCGCAGAAGGAACGGCCGCTGATGTTGCGCTGCTGGTCTTGGAGCATAGCGATATCCTCGAGCTTCCCCTCTCCCCGTTCGATCTTCTCCAGCAGCCAGTTGACCATCGGCAGGCCGTCCCGGCAGGGGGTGCACCAGCCGCAGCTCTCCCGGGCGAAGAAGCGGTTGAGATTGAGGGTCGCCGCCACCATGCAGGTGGTCTCGTCGAACACCGTGACGCAGCCGGTGCCGAGGCGGCTGCCGGCGGCGGCGATAGGGTCGAAGTCCATGGCCACATCGAGCTGGTCGGCGGTCAGGTAGGGGGTCGAGGCGCCGCCGGGGAGGCAGGCCTTGAACTTGCGGCCGCCCCGCACCCCGCCGCCGACCTCCTCCACCAGGTGACGCAGGGGGATGCCCACCGGCAACTCCACGCAGGGGGTGCGCTCGAGGTGGCCGGAGAGGCCGTAAAGCTTGGTGCCGGCTCCCCCTTCGGTCAGGGCCAGCTCCTTGTACCACTGGGCGCCCCCGGTGAGGATGTGCGGCACGTTGGCGATGGTTTCCACGTTGTTGACCGTGGTCGGCTTGCCGAACAGCCCCCGCTGGGCCGGAAATGGCGGCTTGGAGCGGGGATTGGGGCGGCGCCCCTCGAGGCCGTTGAGCAGCGCCGTCTCCTCGCCGAGGATGTAGCGGCCGGCGCTGCGGTGCACGTGCAGCTCCAGCGAATAGCCGCTGCCGAGAATGTTGTTGCCCAGGAATCCTGCGGCCTTGGCCTCTTCGATGGCCCGTTCCAGGTTGCGGGAGCACTCCTCGTAGGCATAGCGGATGAAGATGTAAGCGACCGGGGCCTGCAGGGCGTAGGCGGAGACGATCATCCCCTCCACCAGTTGGTGGGGGTCGGCCTTGAGCAACTCCCGGTCCTTCCAGGTGCCGGGCTCCATCTCGTCGCCGTTGCAGACCAGGTACTTCTCCCCCGGCTGATCGGCGGGAAAGAACGACCACTTCAGGCCGGTGGAAAAGCCGGCCCCCCCGCGACCGCGCAGCCCGGCAGCTTTCACCGTCTCCCGCACCTCGGCCGGGGTCATCTCCTTGAAGGCTTTGCGCAGCCCGGTGTAGCCGCCGGTCTTTTCGTAACCGTCGAGGAAGACCGTTTCGCCCGGGCGGCGGTTCTTGAACAGCAGTTGCGGCG
>CAZYXS010000184.1:0-5849 GCA_964650955.1 uncultured Desulfuromonadales bacterium
CGACCCCCGGGAGCGACACCCGGGAAGAGCTGCGCCAGGGGCTGGCCGGGCTGCAGAATTATCCCGGCGTGACCGGCCTGACCTCCTTCGATCCCCGGGGAGATGCCGCCAAGGGGTTGTTTATGCTGCAGGTCCGCGACGGCCAGATCATTTCCCTGCCCTGACCCGGGAGTCCTTCATGCGCCTTTGGCTGAGTTGCCTTCTGCTGCCGGTGCTGCTCGGCTGTGCCGCCGCCGTCCCGCCGGCCGTCACCGTCGACGAGCCCGGCCTCACCGGCATCGCCGGCACGGTCAGCGATGCCGCCGGGGCGCCCGCTGCGGGGGCCTATGTCTACGCCTACCGCTCGGCCCGGGGCGGGTTGCGGGGCCCCGCCGACTTCGAGGCGGAAGTGGGGGGCGACGGCCGCTATTTCCTCGACCTGGTGGAAGGGCGCTACCACCTGGTGGCCCGCTCCCGCCCGGGGGGCTCCGATGTCGGCCCCCCCCGGGCGGGCGACGCCTGGGCCCTGTTTGCCCGCAACCCCGTCGAAGTGCGCCCCGGGCGCACCAGCCGCGCCGATTTCCGCCTGCAGCGGGTGACCCAGCCGATGCTGATGCGGGAGGGGACCCTGACCTCCGGCGAGACCGGCTTTACGGGCCGGCTGGTGGATGCCGAGGGAGAACCGGTTTCCGGGGCCTTCGTCCTCGCCTACGGCAGCGCCGATTTCCAGCGCCGCCCCGATTATACCTCCCCGGCGGTGGGGGAGGATGGCCGCTTCACCCTCTATCTGCCTGGCCCCGGCCGCTTTTGCCTGGCGGCGCGGCTGCAGACCCGCGGCCAGCCCCGGGCCGGCGAACCCTACGGGGTGCTCGAGGGGGATTGCCCCCAGGCGCAGGAGGGGCGCTTGCTCGATGTGGGGAGCATCGTCTTGCGCCCTTACCGGCAATGAGCCTACAATGAAAGGAAGAGCGACTGTGACCGCAGCCTGCCCGGGGCCGAAGCCTCCGGAGACCTCCCACAAGCGGGCCAACCTATGGAAACTGTGGGGCCTGCTTCCCTAAGTCCCTGGAAAACCGGCCCTGATCTTGACGGATTGGGTAGCCGCGTGGTATCCTTTACTTTTTCCAGGGGAGGAAAAGCCAATGTTCAAAATAGGTGACAAGGCTGTTTACCCTGCCCAGGGGGTTGGCGTGATCGAGGCGATCGAAGCCCGGGAGTTCGCCGGCGAGAACCTCGATTTCTACATTCTGCGCATCGTCGACAGCGACATGAAGATCATGGTCCCGGTGACCAACGTCGAGCAGGTCGGGCTGCGCAGACCGATTTCCAAGGACCGGGTTCCCTCGGTCTACCATGTCCTGGAGGAAAAACCTTCGGGGCAGGCGCTGGCCTCCTGGAGCCGACGGCAGCGGGAGTACAACGACAAGATCCGCTCCGGCGACCTCTTCGAGGTGGCCGAAGTGCTGCGGGAGCTCTACCAGATCCGCGAGGGGAAGGAACTCTCCTACGGCGAGAAGAAGGTGCTGGAACTGGCGCGCAAGCTGCTGGTCAAGGAGGTCGCCCTGGCCCAGGGGGATACCGAGGACCTGGTGGTGGAGCGGGTCGAAAAGATCTTCCTCAACTAGGGCCGGTCGCTTCCGCGACCCTTCCCGTCTTCGCCTGTCCGCTTACGGCAGGGTCCATCCGTCCGGAGTCGCATGAGCGTCATTGTTCTGATTCCTGCGGCCGGTCAAGGCCGGCGTATGGGCGGGGAGGTCAGCAAGCAGTACCTGAGTCTGGCCGACCGTCCGATCCTGGCCCACACCCTGGCCCTGTTCGACTCCCACCCTCAGATCGATGCCATTTACCTGCTGGTGCCGGCCGAGGATTGCGCCGACTGCCGCCGGCAGATCGTCGAGCGCTACGGTTTCGCCAAGGTGCGGGGGGTTGTTCCCGGCGGTGCCGAGCGTCAGCAGAGCGTGGCCAACGGCCTGCGCGCCTGCGGCGCGGCGCCCGACGACATCATCCTGGTGCATGACGGCGTGCGCCCCTTCTTCCCGCCGGAGCTCATTCCGGCGGTGATCGAAACGGCCCGGCGGGTCGGCGGCTGCGTGGTCGGGGTACCGGTCAAGGACACCATCAAGACCGTGGTCGAGGGGCGGATTGTCGAAACCCCCGACCGCCGCCGGCTGTGGCAGGCCCAGACCCCCCAGGCCTTCCCATTCGCGGTGCTGGAGCAGGCCTACGCCTCCGCCGCCGCGGAGGGCTTCGCCGGGACCGACGACGCCTCGCTGGTGGAGCGGCTCGGCCTGCCGGTGGCGATGCTGCGGGGGGATTATCGCAACATCAAGCTCACCACGCCCGAGGACCTGGTTCTGGCCCGGGCGTTTCTGTCGTCTGCGGAGGTGTCGGCATGATGCGGATCGGCCACGGTTACGACGTGCATCGCCTGGTGCCCGAGCGCAAGCTGATCCTGGGGGGGGTGGAGATCCCCCACAGCCTCGGCCTGCTCGGCCATTCCGATGCCGACGTGCTGCTGCACGCCATCTGCGACGCCATTCTCGGCGCCCTGGGGGCCGGGGATATCGGCAAGCATTTCCCCGACAGCGACCCGAAGTACCGGGGGATCTCCAGCCTCAAGTTGCTGCGGGAGGTGATGGCCCTGGCCGAGGCCAAGGGCTACCAGCTCGGCAACCTGGATGCGACGGTGATCGCCCAGCGTCCCAGGCTCGCCCCCTATATCCGCGACATGGTGGCCAACATCGCCCAGGTCTGCCATGCCGATCTCGGCCGGGTCAACGTCAAGGCCACCACCACCGAGGAGCTCGGCTTCGAGGGGCGCGGCGAGGGGATCTCGGCCCACGCCGTGGTGCTGCTGCAGTCCATCGAGATCAACGAAGAAATCCCCTTTTGATGTATGGCCGCGGCGGTCGCCGTGGCATTTCAATCCCAAGGATGGCCCATGTCCAACAGCGAAACCCGCACCAGCAACTTCATCAGCCAGATCATCGCCGAAGACCTGCGCCAGGGCAAGGTCGCCGACCAGGTGGTGACCCGCTTCCCCCCCGAACCCAACGGCTATCTGCATATCGGCCATGCCAAGTCGATCTGCCTCAACTTCGGCCTCGCCGCCGAGCACGGCGGCCGCTGCCATCTGCGCATGGACGACACCAACCCGGAGAAGGAGAGCGTCGAGTACGCCGAGGCGATCAAGGACAACGTGCGCTGGCTCGGTTTCGACTGGGGGGAGCATCTCTACTACGCCTCCGACTACTACGAGCGCCTTTACGGTTTCGCGGTGCAGCTGATCGAGGCCGGCAAGGCCTACGTCTGCGACCTGAACGCCGAGCAGATGCGCAGCTACCGCGGCACCCTCACCGAACCGGGGCAGGAGAGCCCGGGGCGCCGGCGCGGCGTGGCGGAGAACCTCGACCTTTTCGCCCGCATGCGGGGGGGCGAGTTCCCCGACGGCGCCTACACCCTGCGGGCCCGCATCGACATGGCCTCGCCCAACATGAATATGCGCGACCCGGTGCTCTACCGCATCCAGCGGGTCCCCCACTACCGCACCGGCGACGCCTGGTGCATCTACCCCATGTACGACTTCGCCCATCCCCTCTCCGATGCCATCGAGGGGATCAGCCACTCGGTCTGCACCCTGGAGTTCGAGGACCATCGCCCCCTCTACGACTGGTTCATCGACAACCTTCCGGTGCCGGCGCGGCCGCGCCAGTACGAGTTCGCCCGCCTCAACCTCAACTACACGGTGATGAGCAAGCGCAAGCTGCTGGCACTGGTCACCGGCAAGTTCGTGGCGGGGTGGGACGACCCGCGCCTGCCGACCCTGGCCGGTCTGCGCCGGCGGGGCTTCACCGCCGCGGCGATCCGCAGCTTCTGCGACAAGATCGGGGTGGCCAAGAGCGACAGCTGCGTCGACGTGGCGCTGCTCGAGCACTGCATCCGCGAGGATCTGGAGAGCCGCCCGCGGGCCCTGGCGGTGCTGCGCCCCCTCAGGGTGGTGATCGAGAACTATCCCGAGGGGCAGGTGGAGGAGTTCGAGGGGCCGCTGCACCCCAACGACCCGAACCTGGCGACGCGCAAGGTCCCCTTCTCCCGGGAGCTCTACATCGAGCGGGACGATTTCATGGAGGAGCCGCCCAGGAAGTTTTTCCGTCTCGCCCCCGGGCGGGAGGTGCGGCTGCGCTTCGCCTATTTCATCAAGTGCGAGTCGGTGGTCAGGGACCCCGCCACCGGCGAGGTGGTGGAGCTGCGCTGCAGTTATGACCCGACCACCCGCGGCGGCTCCGCTGCCGACGGCCGCAAGGTCAAGGGGACCATCCACTGGGTCTCGGCCCCCCACGCCCTGGAGGCCGAGGTGCGCCTCTACGACCGGCTGTTCCTCACCCCCAACCCCGGCGCCGGCAAGGACGGCGGCGACTGGCGGCAGCAGCTCAACCCCGCCTCCCTGGAGCGGCTGACCGGCTGCAAGCTGGAGCCGGGGCTGGAGGCGGCGCCGGCGGAGAGCCGCTTCCAGTTCGAGCGCCAGGGGTACTTCTTCGCCGACCCCGTCGATTCGCAGCCGGGGCGGCCGGTGTTCAACCGCATCGTCACCCTGCGCGATTCCTGGGCCAAGGTCGACCAGGACGACAAGGGCTAGGCGTGGGGATGCGGGGCGGGGGACACCAGGGGGGACCGCTCATCGCCGTCGGCGCCAGCGCCGGGGGCCCCAAGGCCCCGCGGCTGCTGCTGCAGGGGCTGGCCGCCGCTCCCGAGGCCCGCATCCTCATCGTCCAGCACATCGCCAAGGGTTTTGCCGCCGGCCTGGCCGCCTGGCTGGAGCGGGAGAGCAGCTTCCGGGTGCGGCTGGCCGCGGCCGGCGATCGACCCCAGCCGGGGCTGGTGCTGCTCGCTCCCCCCAAGCTGCACATGGCCCTGGAAGCCGGGCGCGTCGTCCTCAGCGACAGTGCGCCCCGCCACGCCTGCCGGCCGGCGGTGGACGTGCTGTTCGAATCCCTGGCCGCGCCGGCGCTGGCGCCGCGGGTCATCGCGGTGCTGCTCACCGGCATGGGGCGCGACGGCGCCGCCGGCCTGCTCGCCCTGCGCCAGGCCGGGGCCCGCACCCTGGTGCAGGATGAATCCAGCAGCGTGGTGTTCGGCATGCCCAAGGCCGCCATCGCCCTCGGCGCCGCCGAGCAGACCCTCCCCCTGGAGCTGATCCCCGGGGCGGTGCTGAAGCTGCTCGGCAGCGCAGAACAACCGCTTCAACCATCCCTCTGAAAGCGAGAGTCCGATCATGACCCAGCGTCTCTTCAATACCCTCACCGGCCGCAAGGAAGAGTTCCAGCCCCTGCAGCCCGGCAAGGTCGGCATGTACGTGTGCGGCGTCACCACCTACGACTACTGCCACATCGGCCACGCCCGCGCCAACATCGTCTTCGACATCATCTACCGCTACCTGCAGTTCGCCGGCTACGATGTCACCTACGTGCGCAACTACACCGACGTCGACGACAAGATCATCAAGCGCGCCAACGAGCGGGGGATCGACAGCCAGGCTCTGGCCGAAGAGTTCATCCACGCCTTCGACGCGGACATGGAAGCCCTCGGCCTGGCCCTGCCGACCCACCAGCCCAAGGCCACCGAGCACATCCCCCAGATCATCGCCATCGTCGAGACACTCATCGCCAAGGGGCTGGCCTACGAGTCGGCCGGCGACGTCTACTTCGCGGTGGAGAAATTCCCCGGCTATCTCAAGCTCAGCGGCCGCAACATGGAGGAGATGCGCGCCGGCGCCCGCATCGCCCCCGGCGAGCAGAAGCGCAACCCGATGGATTTCGCCCTCTGGAAGGCCGCCAAGCCCGGCGAGCCGGCCTGGGAATCCCCGTGGGGCC
>CAZYXS010000185.1:0-5837 GCA_964650955.1 uncultured Desulfuromonadales bacterium
TGATCGCCTCCTCCGCCAGCGGCTTGACCGCCACGTACCACTGCTTGCTCATGTACGGTTCGATGATGGTCTTGCAGCGATAGCACTCCCCCACCGCGTTGGCGTGGTCGTCGACCTTGGCCAGCAACCCCGCCGCCTCCAGGTCGGCCACCACCCGCTTGCGGGCCTCGTACCGCTCCAGCCCCTGGTAGGGGCCGCCGTTCTCGTTGACCACCCCGGAGGGGTCGAAGATATTGACCAGTTCGAGATTGTGGCGACGGCCGACCTCGAAATCGTTGAAATCGTGGGCCGGGGTGATCTTCACCGCCCCGCTGCCGAACTCCTTGTCCACATACTCGTCGGCCACGATGGGGATCAGGCGGTTGACCAGGGGCAGCAACACGCTTTTGCCGATCAGGTCGGCATAGCGCTCATCCTCCGGGTGCACCGCCACGGCCGTGTCGCCGAGCATGGTTTCGGGGCGGGTGGTGGCCACCACCATGAAACGGTCGCTCCCCTGCACCGGATAGCGCAGGTGCCAAAGCTGCCCCTTTTTGTCCTCGTGCTCCACTTCCAGGTCGGAGAGGGCGGTATGGCAGCGCGGGCACCAGTTGATCAGGCGATCGGCGCGGTAGATCAGCCCCTCTTCGTAGAGGCGCACGAACACCTCCCGCACCGCCTTGGAGAGCCCCTCGTCCATGGTGAACCGCTCCCGCTCCCAGTCGCAGCTGGCCCCGAGGCGCTTGAGCTGGTTGATGATCTGCCCGCCCGATTCGCTGCGCCATTGCCAGACCCGCTCGACGAAGGCCTCCCGCCCCAGTTCATGGCGGTCCTGGCCAGCGGTGGCGAGTTGTTTTTCCACCACGTTCTGGGTGGCGATGCCGGCATGGTCGGTCCCCGGCATCCACAGCACCTCCTGGCCGGTCATGCGCTTCCAGCGCACCAGCACATCCTGCAGGGTGTTGTTCAGGGCGTGCCCCATGTGCAGCACCCCGGTGACGTTGGGCGGCGGAATGACAATGGAATAATGGGGTTTGGGGGACCCTTCGTCGGCATGGAAACAGCCGCTCTCTTCCCAGGCCCGATACCATTTTTCTTCAACCTCTTTGGGCTCGTAACCCTTGGAGAGCTTGGCGTCCATGCGTCTCGAGATCCTTCCCTTGTGCGTGCGATAACCACCCGGCAAAACGAGTGAAAAAGAAAACGGGGATTTTAGCAATCCCCATTTCTTCCGTCAACCATTGTCACCGCTCCGCCGCGGCCGCCCCCTCAGGCGACGCTGTCGCGGATTTTGCGGATTTCTTCCCGGATCAGGGTTTCGGCCAGATCAGGCACGACCTCCCAGGCCAATCGCTCCAGGATGGTACCGGCCAGCCGTTCGATGACCTCGCCCGCCACCCGCTCGACGATCCGGCTCAACTCCTCCTCACTCAGCCCGCCCACCTGCTCTGCGACGGCCGCGGCACTCACGGCCGCTGCCGAAGCCGGGGCTACCACGACGGCCGCGGAAGCAATATCCTGAAATTCTTCGACGGATTGTTCCTTGCCCCCCGCGGGCTCGGGCTCCACCACCTCCCAGACGGGTTCCTCCTCCAACTGGCTGTCCACCAGAAGAGACTCGGGTTCGACTTCGGGAGCGGGCTCTGCCGCAACGCCTGACGAGGGGGCTTCCTCTTCGAACACCAGGTCGGCGAAAGATGCCTCGGTTGCCGCCGGCGCCGGCTCCTCGGCCTCCGGTTCCAACTCGATTTCGAGCAGTTCTTCCTCCGGCTCTTCCCCGGCGGTCGCCAACTCCCCGAGCATCAGGTCGGCCAATTCCTCCTGCGCCGGGGTCGAATCTTCCTGCAACGTGATCGGGAGAATCTCCTCCTCGGTCGAGGCTTCTTCCAAGGGTTCCAGATCCTCCAACTCAAGGATGTCGGCGTCATCCAGAGACATGATGTCAGCCTCACCCAATTCGAGCAGGTCCTCCTCCCCAGGCTCGGCGGCGGCAAAGGAAACAGCCTCCTCCACCGGCAATGCAGCGGCCTCGCTCAGGTCCTCCGCCAGCGCCTCGTCTTCCACGAACAGGAAGGCTTCTTCCCCTTCCCCCTTGTCCTCGGCTGGCTCCAGAAGTTCGGTGACGTCCTCCTCGTCGTCGAGGACCAGGAACACCTCTTCCTCCTCCGTTTCCGCAGCGGGCGCGGACGGCTCGGCTTGAGGCGTCGGTTCCGCCGCCGGGGCTAGATCCTCCCAGATATCGGCAGGGGCCGCGGTCGAAGCCGGGGTGGGAGCCGCAGTCTCGAGGTCGCTCCAGATATCCTCGGCCGAGGGTTCCCCGGCAGGCGCGAGATCCTCCTCCCCCAGGGAAACTTCCCCCCACAGATCGTCGATGGCTCCCCCTTCACTCCCCTCGGGCAGGCCCTCCACCATCCCGGCGGTCTCGGCGGCCGGGAGGGGGCCTTCGGCCTCTGCTTCCTCGAAAGTCGGAGCTGCCAAGGGCCCGAGTTCGGCCCAAAGGTCCGGCTCCGCGTCCTCCGCTTCCTGCTCCGCTACCGGTACCGCCACCGGGGGTTCTGCGACAACCGGGGCAACCGGTGCCGGGATCGTCTCAACCGGCGGGAGGGGCCGGGCCAGCAAGTCCTCCACCCGATCGATCAGCGCCTGGGATTCAAAAGGCTTGGCGATCCAGCCGTCGGCCCCGGCCTGGCGGGCCTTGCCCTCATCGAAGGGTTCGAAGGTACCGGCCAGAAGCAGCACCGGAATCTGCCCCAGGGCCGGGTCGGATTTGACCGCCGCACAGAGTTCATAACCGTTTTTCCCCGGCATGAAGACATCGGCCAGGATCAGGTCGGGGCGCTGCGCCCGGGCTTTGTCCAAGGCCGCATCGCCATTATCCACGACGCTCAGCGCATATTCCTCGTTGGCGAAGGTGATGCCGATGACCTTCTGGATCGTGATACTATCATCAGCCAGCAGCAGTTTTTTGCTCATCCAGGCCTCCTGAAATTCCCGTGCAAACCTCTATTCCTGGCTGCAGGGCTGCAAAGCGATCAGCGTCTCGAGCGTCAGAAGAGGATATCGTTCCCCTTCGATATGAAAAATCCGTTCAGCGGTCGCATCCGCCTCCGCCGGTTCGAGGGACCCTGCATCGACCTGCACGATGCGCAGAACCCGGTCGGCGGGCAAACCCAGGGGTCCGAATTCGGTGGCGCAGATGATGTAATAGGCCGCCCCGGTTGCGGGCCGGGTCACGGCTTCACCGACCACGGGTGCGGCCGCCAGAGCAGGGATGATCCGCCCGGCCTGGAGAAACACCCCCGCCATGTGGCGAGCCAACCCGGGCAGGACAAACAGCCGCGGCGCCAATACCACCTGTTCGATCGCTGCCAGGTCAAGGGCGCATTGTTTCCCCGCCAACTGAAACAGGGCCAACCGCCAGGTCATAGCCCCCCCGCAAGATCAGCCAGGCTGGCCTGGTCGCAGTAGACCAGGGGCTCATCCCGCCACAGAGCCAGTTGTGCATATGGCAGCGACTGGTGGAGGGACAACAGGGGGGGCACGGGATGCGATTGAAACTGCCCGCCTGGAAAGACTCCTTCGACCTTATCCACGGCCACAGCCTGGGGCAGATCCCGCCCCTTGAGTACCAGCATCGGCCCCGTGGTACCATTGCCTGGCGGCAACCCGAAATGGCCGGCGAGGTCGCAGGGAGGGATCGTCACACCGCGATAGTTCAGGCCGCCGGTCTCTCCACACAGTAGCGCATCCCCTTCGGCGAGAATTTCCTCGACCATCCCAACCGGGATTGCAAATCCGATGCCACCAAGACGAAAGACAAGACACATCGGCAGAGGGTCGGTCACGACAGTGTCCTTCCTGTTGCTCTGCCCGGCCTGCGGCAGGCAGAAAAAAACCGCTCGAAGGCTAGCACGACAATCCCGGCGTGTCAAGCCTGCACATAACGATAATCAAGGATTTCCAGGCACTTAAAGTGCCTTCCAGGGGCGCGGGAGAAACAGTTGGCGATAGAGGTTCAATGCGTAGCGGTCGGTCATTCCGGCCAGGAAATCCGCCACGCTGACCTCCATGGGATCCTCCGGCCAGTGGCTGCCTCCATGTTGCGCCAGCGCCTCCCCCCCTGTCATGAAATAGCCGAAAAGGTCGCGTAACAACCGGGAGGCTTTGACAAAGTCGGCATGCACCGACTCCACCTGGTAGACATGCTCGTAAAGCCAGTCCCGCAGGGCGTAAAGGGCCTGCCCCACCGGTTCGGAAAGACTGATACCCGCCTCGGGGGAGGCCATGGCCTGCACGATGGCATCCTGGACCATGGTGTTGATGCGAGCCGAATGGGTGGAGCCGAGGGCCTGCAGGACGGCAGGGGGAATCTGACCGAGTTGGATCAGGCCACTGCGCAGGGCGTCGTCGAGGTCGTGGTTGACGTACGCAACGATGTCGGCGAGTCGCACGATCTGCCCCTCCAGGGTCATCGCCTCGCCGCCCGCATGAAACAAGGGCCCCCGCCCCTTGGAATGTTTGAGGATACCATCCCGCACCTCGGCAGTCAGATTCAGCCCCTGGTGGTCCTTCTCCAGTACCTCCACCACCCGCAGGCTTTGCCGCACATGCTGGAATCCGCCGGGCACCAGTTCGTTGAGTACGCGCTCGCCAGCGTGCCCGAAGGGGGTATGCCCGAGATCGTGACCGAGGGCGATGGCTTCGGTGAGGTCTTCGTTGAGTGCCAGCGCCCGTGCGATGGTGCGGGCAATCTGCGCCACCTCCAGGGTATGGGTCAGGCGGGTCCGGTAATGGTCTCCTTCGGGGGCGAGGAAGACTTGTGTTTTGTATTTCAGGCGACGAAAGGATTTGCAATGCAGGATGCGGTCGCGATCGACCTGGAAAGCGGTGCGTATGGTACATGGTTCTTCGAGCCGCTGACGCCCCTTGGATAAAGCGCTCAAACAGGCCTTAGGGGAAAGAACCTGACGTTCCCGTTCCTCCAGCAGGGTGCGAATGACAGGCGGCACGATTCCTCCGAAAAATGGCACTGCTGCTTCATCTATACTCCAGGCTTGCTCCGGGCGCAATCAATTTATCCCCCCAACCATTTGGCTTGACCATCATGGCAGCGATCTGAATCGGGCCATTCCCTGCTCAATCAGCTGCTCTCGTTTTCACACCATTTCACTGAATCGAACAACTGCCAACAGCAAATATTTATTTCAATCAACCTACCCACCCAGTTATTTTCGTTTTCTTCTTGCCTTTGATTGAATCTGTAGTATTAAGTATTGCAGCTCAATAACCGGTTTAAATCGGAACGACACCCAAAGGAGAACAAAACAATGGCAACTCTGTTGGAAATGGTCACGGAAATCGTCGCCGCCCATGCCTCCACGACCTCTTTGAGCAAAGAAGAACTGGTCGCGGAACTGGCCGAGGTCTACAAAGCTTTGTCCGCTCTTGAAAAAGGCGAGGAAATCGTCGCTGGCGGAGGGGCCGAAGAAGCAGCGGCAGTACCGAGCATTTCCCGCAAAAAGGCATTTGGCAAGGACAAGGTCGTCTGCATGCTGTGCGGCAAGGAAATGAAAACGCTGGCGCGGCACCTCAAGACCTCCCATAACATGAAGCCCGGGGAATATCGTAAGCAGTTCGACATCCCCCGGGATCAACCTCTGGCCGCCCGCGCCTATTCGGAAAGCCGTCGGCAGATGGCCATCGACCGCGGCCTGGGAGACAACCTGGCCAAAGCTCGCGCCGCACGGGGCAAGGGCAAAGCCAAGAGCAAGAAACCGGCCTGATCAAAAAAGCGCCCCTTTCGCGCAACGCGTTTGGTTAACGTGTTGAAAACCATGACTAGGTAGCTATAATCCCCC
>CAZYXS010000186.1:0-5837 GCA_964650955.1 uncultured Desulfuromonadales bacterium
GCTGTTTTGGCTAAAACCGGGCTAGGGCTTCAACACGTTAACCAAACGCGTTGGGAAAAAGGAGGTCAAGGATGAAGCTGACGAGGCTGCTGGTGGGGATTCTGACTCTGGCCCTGTTGCTGCCGGTCCTGACCGGCTGCGGTGGCGGCAGCGATCGCCGGCCGCCGGTGATCACCGGCCCGGGGCTGGTGGGGATCGACGACCGTCCCACCGTGGCTCTGACGGCGCCGGAGCTGACCGTGGTCTATAACCTGCCGGGGGTAGGGAACTTCGAGGTCCGCATCCTCAGCGACCAGCCGCTGGATGGCGACATCGCCTTCGACCCGGTGCGGAATTCCTTCACCATCACCCGTGCCCCCAACACCCTGCTCTTCGGCATCGACAGCGCCGCTCCCAACCAGCCGGAATACCGGGCCTTCCTCGACTTCCCCCTGGATGGCTCCGGCGGCGACCCGGCCATCCCCCTGGCCGCCAGCATCGTCTCCGCCACTCTGACCATCTTCGTCAGCTCCGTGGAATTCGCCTCCAGCGTGCCGGTGCTCCTCGACCTGGTGGAGTATTCGGTGACCGCCGGCCTGGTGCCCGGCGACTTTTTCTCCGCACCCCTGGCGGTGAGCACCTTTAACCTGCTGCGCAGCGATACCGGCCGCGACGTGCCAATCACTGTCACCACCCTGATGCAAACCGCCCAGTCTCTCGCCCTGCCCGACCTGCAGCTGCGGCTGCTGCTCGGCCCCTGAAGCACCGGATGGTTACAGGATCAAGCCGTCGTCCCGGAGTGGATGATCTGCGCCATGTCTGCCGGCAGCGGTGCGGTCAGGGTCAGCGGGGTGCGGTGGATGGGATGGCGGACGGTCAGCCGGTGGCTGTGCAGCAGTTGGCGCACGGGCGGCGCCTCGGGTGCGGGGGTGCGGCGGCGGGCGAGGTAAGCGGCATCGTCGAGGGTGTAGAGCAGGTCGCCGAGGATGGGATGGCCCAGAGCCGCCAGGTGCACCCGCAGCTGGTGGGTACGGCCGGTTTCCGGGCGCAGTTCGAGGAGGCTGGTTCCGCCGGATAGGGTCTGCAGGGTGCGGTAATGGGTCCGGGCCGGTTTGCCGTATTGGCGATCGACCTGGAAGCGCGGCACCAGCGCCCCCGGCACCGGGCCGATGGGGAGATCGATGAGGCCGCTGCCAGGCCGGGGTAGGCCGGCGACCAGGGCCAGGTACTGCTTTTCCACCCGCCCGTCGGCGAACTGCTGCATCAGGTCGGCGAGGACGGCCTTGTCCCGGGCCAGCAGCACCAGCCCCGAGGTGTCGGCATCCAGGCGGTTGACCAGGTCGGCCTCGGGGAAGGGGGGCTGGTGCAGGCGGCGCAGGTGGTAGACCAGGTTGGCCTGGGCGAACTTGCCGCCGCTGTGGACCCGCAACCCAGGCGGCTTGGCCACGGCCAGCAGCCAGGGGTCCTGGTGGACGATGGCGTAATCGAAATTCACCTCCGGCGGCGTGTACTCGGGCAGCTCGCAGCCGACCAGGTCCCCCCGCGCCAGGCCTTGCTCCGCGCTGCCGGGCAGCCCGTTGACACTGACCCGGCCCTGGGTCAGCAGCTCCAGCCATTGCTCCCGGGAGAGATAGGTGAAGCGGCCGGCCAGGTAGTCAAGCAGCGACAGGCCATGGGCCGGGGCGGGGACGGGGGAGACGGCCTTCAATGGTGACCTGCCCGGGAGCAAACGGAAAAAACACCAAGGCCCACCCTCCAGCATTGCGGGGGCGGGCCTTGAAGATTTTTTTGGGACCGGCAGCTTACCAGGTGCGGACCAGGCCGGTATCGAGGTGGACGAAGTCGGATTTCGGATAATAACCGACCCCGCCCGCCTTGAGGCTGACGGCGGCCTTGCGGACCTGGGCCAGGCTGATGCCGGGGATGCGCAGGTCGATGGCCTTGCCGCTCATGTGCAGGCTCTTCTTGGCGACGCCGCGGCTGTGGCTGCGCAACTCCTGGTTGGTGGCGGGGGAGCGGTAGCCGCAGACGATGTGAATCGGCGAGCGCACCTGCAGCTTGCGGTGCAGGGAGCTGAGCAGGTCAAGGAGCCCCGGGTCGATGGGCTTGACCTCGTCCCGCCGATGATCGCGCAGGATGAAATTGATGTCGTTGAGGGTGTCGGGGATATAGGCGCCGTCGGCCCAGTAGACCACCCGCCGCAGTTCTTCTCCGGTGTGGGTATTATAGAAGGAGAGGGAACGTTCGGGGCCGATGGAATCAAGGACGCGGGCGAGGGCGGGAATGGGAAGGGTGGCACCAGCGAGGGCGGCCACGCCCAGTTTCAGGAACGAGCGCCGGCTGGTTTTGGCGACCTCCTTGAGCCAGCCGTAATCAGAAAACCACATAGAATAGACCTCCTGGAATTTTTTGTGACAGTGGACGGCGGCATGATATACGGTATTTTCCTTTTTTGCAACCACCATGCCGCAAGGGCCTGATTGGCAAAAGAAATCCAGTGATTATGGGCGGTTGTGAGGGATGTGCGGTGGGGAGGATGCGGCTGGCACAGGTTAAAATGGCCATATGACCGGGGCAGGGTGCCCTGGATCGGTCATGTGTGCGCTAATATGAGGCAGAACCGCCGGAGGCGAGGGCCGTCCCCTCCCCTTCGGCGGTCGGGTCTGGGAAGGCTGGCTTAGTAGGTCAGTACCCGGGGGAGGGTCTTGGCCTGGGCGACCCAGTCGGCCACCTGGGTGGCGGTGGGAAGCTTGCGTACCAGTTTCTTTGCCTCGTTGACCTCGGCCAGTTTGGCGGTCAGGTTCTCGGCGCTGCGCTGGGCCAGTTCAGGCACGGTGTTGACCCCGGCGGCTTCGAGCAGGTCGGCGTATTCCTCGCCGATTCCCTTGATGCGGAACAGGTCGGCGTTGTTGACCCAGCGCAGGATCAGGGCGTGACCGATGCCGGTGCTGATCTCCAGTTCCTTGCGCCCGGCGGGGGTGGCCCCTTTCTCCAGCAACTGCTCGGTGCTGCTGATCCCGGCGGCCTTGAGCTTGGCCATGTACGCTTCGCCGATTCCTTCGATTTTGTTCAGATTGGACATCGTTCCCTCCTGAGAAGTGGTTTGGGCGCCCGCCGGCGCTGGTTCATGAAAAAATATAGCAAACTAATTATCCATGAACAGGGTCGTGCTCAAATTTTCTGCGGATTTGCCGCGGCGGGGGCGGGTCAAGGCCCAGTCAGGGCCGGGGCGGCGAGCAGGGCCAGGGCGGCGTAGCGCACCAGTTTGCCGCCACCGACCAGGATCAGGAAGCGCCAGGGGGGCACGCACAGCAGTCCCCCCACCAGGCACAGGGGGTCGCCGATCACCGGAACCCAGGAGAGCAGCAGCGACCAGCTCCCCCAGCGGGCGTAGCGGGCTTCGGCCTGCTGGCGGGTGGCGGCGTCCATGCGTAGCACCCGCTCGGCCAGCAGCGGCCCCCCCCAGCGGCCGATCAGGTAGGTGGTGAGGGCGCCGAGGGTGTTGCCGGCGGTGGCCACCGCCACGGTCAGGCCGGGATCGGTGCCGCGGCCGAGCAGGAGCAGCAGCATCCACTCGGAGCCGAGGGGGACCAGGGTGGCGGCGAGGAAGCTGAGGGCAAACAGGGCCGGCAGCCCCTGGGCGGCGAGAAATTCTTCCATGGCGGCACCTTAACCGAGCCCCGGGCGGCTGTCAACGGCCGCCTGTGCCGGGGGGCGAAAGGCCTTGAACCGCTCTGCTCCGCAGTGTACACTGGCCGCCCCGGAAAGCCCTTCGATCCTGTTTTTGCAGAGGAAACCATGGCGAGCATCACCGTGCCGGACAAGTTCCGCGCCCTGCTGGAGATGGTCAAGTTCTCCCACACCATTTTCGCCTTCCCCTTCGCCCTGATGGGGGTGGTGCTGGCGGCCATGGCCAACGGTGCGCCGCCGACCCTGGCCCAGGTTTTCTGGATCTGCCTGGCGATGGTCGGGGCGCGCAGCGGCGCCATGGGGCTCAACCGCATCATCGACGCCCGCATCGACGCCGCCAACCCCCGCACCGCCAGCCGCCACATCCCCGCCGGGGTGGTTTCCCGGCGCGAGGCCTGGCTGCTGGTGGCGGGCTCCTTCGCTCTGCTGTTGCTGGCGGCCTGGATGCTCAACCCGTTATGCTTCTACCTCTCCCCCCTGGCGCTGGGGTTCCTGTCCCTCTATTCTTACTGCAAGCGCTTCACCGCCCTGGCCCACGTGGTGCTCGGCATCTGCCTGGCCGCGGCCCCCATCGGCGCCTGGATCGCCCTGCGCGGCGATGTGAGCTGGCCGATCATCGCCCTGGGGCTGGCGGTGCTGTTCTGGGTGGCCGGTTTCGACATCTTCTACGCCCTTCAGGATCTGGAGTTCGACCGCCAGGCCGGGTTGCATTCGATCCCCTCCAGGCTCGGCGCCGAAGACTCCATCGCCCTGGCGCGGCTGTTCCACGTGCTGATGCTGGCGCTGCTGCTCGCGCTCCCCTTCGGCACCGGCCTGGGGGCAATCTACCTGCTCGGGGTGGCGGTGGTGGCGGGGCTGCTGGTCTACGAACATCTGCTGGTCAAGGCGGATGACCTTTCCCGGCTGGATGCGGCGTTCTTCAACATGAACGGGTACATCAGCGTCACCATCTTCGCCTTCACCCTCCTCGACGCACTCATCTAGCAGGAGAGCGGATCGCCTATGTCCGAGATCGTTGTCGCCATCACCGGAGCCTCCGGCTCCATCTACGGCCTGCGCCTGGTGGAGGAACTGCTGCGCGCCGGGCGCCCGGTGACCCTGCTGCTGAGCCGGCCTGGGCTGGAGGTGCTGCGCTACGAAACGGGTCTGGATTGGCAGGGGCCGGCGGCGCAGCTCGAGGCGCAGATGCGGGCCCATTTCGGCGCCGGCGAGCAACTGCGGCACTTCGCCGCGGACGATCTCTTCGCCCCGGTGGCCAGCGGCTCCGCCGCCCCTGCGGCGGTGGTCATCGTCCCCTGCAGCATGGGGACAGCTGGGCGCATCGCCGCCGGCAGCAGCGACAGCCTCATCGAGCGGGTGGCCGACGTGGCGCTGAAGGAGCGGCGGGAGCTGCTGCTGGTGCCGCGGGAGACCCCCTTCAGCCAGATCCACCTGCAGAACCTGCTGCGCCTTTCCAGGGCCGGGGCGCACATCCTGCCAGCGATGCCGGCCTTCTATCACCGCCCGAGCACCCTCGCCGAACTGGTCGATTTCGTGGTCGGCAAGATCCTCGACAGCCTGCGCATCGAGCACCGGCTCGTCCCCCGCTGGGGCGGGGAGTGACATTACCTTTTCCAGGATAACCTCTCATGATCAAGCTCTTTGAAACCCTGCGGGCCAAGGTGGAGACCGGCGCACGGGTCTCCGACGCCGAGGCGCTGGCGCTGTTCGCCTCCGATGACCTGCTCGCCATCGGCGAACTGGCCGCCATCGCCAATCGCCGCCTCAACGGCGACAAGGTTTATTTCAACGTCAACCGCCACATCAACTACACCAACCTCTGCGTCAACCGCTGCACCTTCTGCGCCTTCTCCAGGGAGGTGGAGGACGAGGGGTGCTATACCCTGGCGATCAACGACATCCTGGCCAAGGCCGCCGAGGCCGGCGCTGCCGGGGCGACGGAGATCCACATGGTCGGCGGGCTGCACCCCGAGCTCCCCTTCGATTTCTACCTGGAGATGCTGGCCAGCATCAAGGCCGACAACCCGAAACTGCACATCAAGGCCTTCACCGCGGTGGAGATCGATTACTTCGCCAGCCTCACCGAGCAGCCGGTAGAGGCGGTGATCGCGGAGCTCAAGGCCGCCGGTCTCGGCTCCATGCCCGGCGGCGGCGCCGAGATCTTCGCC
>CAZYXS010000187.1:0-2168 GCA_964650955.1 uncultured Desulfuromonadales bacterium
GCCTCAATTTATGCTGTCTGAATAACCGGCATCATGTCCCTCTCTCGGCTTGACAGGGGAGGGAAGCTGAATAGTTACGTTTGCTTTACATCAGCATAGAGAGTTGTTGCCGGCAACGCAGCCGGCGCAGCACGCAGCCGGCGCAGTCGGGGTCACCCAAGTCTTGCATTCCCGCCAGTTCAGCTCTGCCCAGCCCCGCTGAGCTGCATCCTCAGCACCCTTCACCCTTGCGCAATCAGCACCACCCGGGTCGGCGTTTCATGGGCGACCAGGGCCCAGTCGACCCCCGCAGGGATCGCCAGCATCACCGTGGCCACCTGGTAATCGGGGTCGCTGCAATCGGCGCGATCGAGACTGATCGCCCCGGCGACCACCACCAGCAGAGTCTGCCAGGGCTGCCCTCCGCGGGTCGACCGCTCGCCGTTGCGCAGCCCCAGCACCTCGACAGCGGGGCCCTCAGTCACGGGGAGCGCCGGCCAGGCGCCCGGCCAGCACATAGTTGAGAATGCCGCCATGGCGGAAATAGGCAACTTCGTCGGCGGTGTCGAGGCGGCAGATCAGGGTCGCAGCCACCTCGCGCCCCTCGGGATGCCGGAAGCTGACCCGCACCGTCGCCCCGACGGTGAGCTCCGCCAGCCCCTGCAGGCTCACCGTCTCGCTTCCGTCGAGGCCGAGGCTTTGCCGCCCTCGCCGCCCTGGAACTGCAGCGGCAGCACCCCCATGCCGATCAGGTTGGAACGGTGGATGCGCTCGAAGCTTTCGGCCAGCACTGCCTTCACCCCCTGCAGCAAAGTCCCCTTGGCGGCCCAGTCCCGGCTCGAACCGGTGCCGTACTCCTTGCCGGCGACGATCACCAGGGGCACCCCCTCGGCCTGGTAGCGCATGGCGGCATCGTAGATCGAGAGCGACTCGCCGCTCGGCTGGTGCACCGTCCAGCCCCCTTCCTTCCCGCCCGCCATCTCGTTTTTCAGGCGGATGTTGGCGAAGGTCCCGCGCATCATCACCTCGTGGTTGCCGCGGCGGGCGCCGTAAGAATTGAAATCGGTGGGGGTTACCCCCAGCTCCTGCAGGTAGCGGCCGGCCGGGCTGTCGGCGCGGATGCTCCCCGCCGGCGAGATGTGGTCGGTGGTGATGGAATCCCCCAGCAGGGCGAGGATGCGGCCGTCGCCGAAACCGGCCAGACCGGCCCGGGGGGGCTGCAGTTCGGCGAAGAAGGGGGGCTCCTTGACGTAGCTCGAATCCGGGTCCCAGGCGTAGGTGGTACCGGCGGGCACCGGCAGCTCGCGCCAGCTCGGCTCGCCGCGGAAGACCTCGCCGTACTCCTTGCGGAACAGTTCGGCCGTGACGGTGCCGAGCAGTTCGGCGATCTCCTCCGGGCTCGGCCAGATATCCTTGAGGTAGACCGCGTGCCCCTTGGCATCCTGGCCGAGGGGCTCCTTGGAGAGGTCGATGCGGGTGGTGCCGGCCAGGGCGAAGGCCACCACCAGCGGCGGCGAGGCGAGCCAGCTGGCCTTGACCTGGGGATGGATGCGTCCCTCGAAGTTGCGGTTGCCCGAGAGCACCGCCGACACCGTCAGCTCCCCGGCCCGCACCGCCTCGGCGATCGGCTCGTCGAGGGGGCCCGAGTTGCCGATGCAGGTGGTGCAGCCGTAGCCGACCAGGCCGAAGCCGAGGGCATCGAGGGGCTCCTGCAGCCCGGCCAGGGCCAGGTAATCGCTGACCACCTTGGAGCCTGGGGCGAGGGAGCTCTTCACCCAGGGTTTGCGCTGCAACCCCTTGGCCAGGGCTTTTTTCGCCAGCAGCCCGGCCCCCAGCATCACCGCCGGGTTGGAGGTGTTGGTGCAGGAAGTGATGGCGGCGATGACCACCGCCCCCTGGCCCAGGGTGTAGTCGCTGCCGGCCACCGGCACCGTTTTGTCCGCCGCGCCTTCCGGCACGATGGCCGCCAGGGCCTTCGGCAGCCCCGGCAGGTTGACCCGGTCCTGCGGGCGCTTGGGCCCGGCCAGGCTCGGTTCGACGCTGGCCAGGTCGAGCTCCAGGCTGTCGCTGAAGGTCGGCTCGGGGGAGCGGCCGTTGCGCCACAACCCCTGAGCCTTGGCATAGGCCTCCACCAGCTCCAGGGTGGCCTGGTCGCGGCCGCTGAGGCGCAGGTAGTTGACCGTCTCCCG
>CAZYXS010000187.1:2190-5796 GCA_964650955.1 uncultured Desulfuromonadales bacterium
TGGCGCCGTACTCGGGGGCCATGTTGGCGATGGTGGCGCGGTCGGCCAGAGGCAGGTGCTCGAGACCGGGGCCGCAGAACTCCACGAACTTCCCCACCACCCCCTGCCGGCGCAGCATCTGGGTGACGGTGAGCACCAGGTCGGTGGCTGTCACCCCGGGGCGCAGCCGGCCTTCAAGGCGAAAGCCGACGACCTCCGGGATCAGCATAGAGATGGGCTGGCCGAGCATGGCCGCCTCGGCCTCGATGCCGCCGACCCCCCAGCCGAGCACGCCGAGGCCGTTGATCATGGTGGTGTGGCTGTCGGTACCGACCAGGGTATCGGGATAGGCCAGGCGCCGGCCGTCCCGCTCCTCGCTCCAGACCGCCTTGGCCAGATATTCGAGGTTGACCTGGTGGCAGATGCCGGTCCCCGGCGGCACCACCCGGAAGTTCTCGAAGGCGGTCTGCCCCCAACGCAAAAAGGCATAACGTTCCCGGTTGCGCTCCATCTCCAGGCGCACGTTCTCGGCGAAGGCCTCCCCGTCGGCATAGCGGTCCACCTGCACCGAATGGTCGATGATCAGATCGACGGGAATCAGCGGGTTGATCATCCGCGGGTCGGCTCCGGCCCGCGCCACCGCGTCGCGCATGGCGGCCAGGTCGGCCACCGCCGGCACCCCGGTGAAATCCTGCATCAGCACCCGCGCCGGGCGAAAGGCGATCTCCCTCTCGGAGGTCTGGGTCTTGAGCCAGGCGGCCACCGCCTCGATGTCGGTGACGGTAACGCTCTGGCCGTCTTCCCAGCGCAGCAGGTTCTCCAGCAGGATTTTCAGCGAACAGGGGAGGCGGGAAAGATCCCCCAGGTGCTGCTGGGCCGCTTCGAGGCTGTAGTAGTCGTATTCCAGGCTGCCGGCCTTGAGGCGGCGGCGAGTCTTGAGGCTGTCCAGACCAGGGGAACTCATGGGACCTCCTTGTGATTGCAGCAGATTGACGGGCGAGGGCGCGCCGGGATGTGCCGGGCTCGAGTATAGGCCGAACCCGCCCTCCTGGCCAGCCAGGCAGGAAATTCAGATGCTTGCCGAGACCCCTTCAAGAGGGAGGCAGAAGGTGATTTCGGTCCCCTCGCCGGGGCGGCTCTCCACCCGGATCTGGCCGCCATGGGCATCGATGATGTTCTTGACGATGGTCATGCCGAGCCCCAACCCCTGCTTGGAGGTGGCCGACGCGTCGACCCGGTAGAATTTCTCGAAAATCCGTTCCGCCTGCTCCGCTGTCATGCCGATCCCCTGATCGCAGACGCTCACTTCCACCACCGGCCCCGACTGCCGGCAGCCGACCCGGATCCGACTCCCAGAGGGGGAGAATTTCACCGCATTGCCGAGCAGGTTCTCCAGGATCTGAGCCAGGCGCAGGGGGTCGGCTTCCAGTTGCACGGGGCCCGGCGGCATATCGGCATCGAAACGATAGCCTTCATGGGTGAGCTGGAAATCGGCCAGGGTCTGGCGGATGACCTCGGTCAGGTCGCAGCGCCCCTTCTCCACATGCACGGTGCGGCCCGATTCCACCCGCCCCAGGTCGAGCAGGTCGTCGATCAGGCGCTGCAGCACCTCGGCCTTCTCGTTGATGATCGCCAGGTATTCCTGCTGGTGGGCCGCCAGACCCTGCTCCTCCTGCAGAACCTCGGAAAAACCCATGATCACCGTCAGAGGGGTGCGCAGCTCGTGGGCGGCGGTGGAGACGAATTCGCTCTTCATGCGATCGAGCTGCCGCTCCCGGGTGACATCCCGCAGCAGGGTGATGATGCCCACCGCCCCCCCCGCCTGGTTCCTCACCAGGGCGGATTTGACCTCGATATCCCGCCCTCCTGCGCCCCCCCGGCCCGGCAGAAATACCTCCCGGGTGGCCGCTTCCACCTCGCCCCGCTGCAGGGCCAGGAAATGATCATGGAGCGCGGTCTTGGCCACCAACGCCGCCAACCGGCGGCCGCTGGCCCGCTGCTGCCGGATGCCGAGCAGACGTTCGGCAGAGGCGCTCATCAGCACCACCTTGCCCTGCAGGTCGGTATAGACCAGACCGTCCGCCACTGAACGCAGGATCAGCTCCACGCGCTCCTGGGCCTCCCGGGCCCCCTTCAGGGCCGATTTCAGGGCCTCTTCCGCCAACTGTTCGGCGGTGTTGTCGGTCATCAACCCTTCCAGGCAGCAGAGCCGACCGCTCTGATCGTATATGCCGCGACCGTGGTCCAACACCCACTTGCGGCCCCCCCGGCGATCGACGATGGGATAGACCAGCTGGTAGGGTTTGCCCCCATCGAGCTGGCGCCCGAGTTGGCGGGCGACTTCGAGCAGTTGGGAGGGGGGGATCAGGGCATTGAGCCCTGGATGTGCCCCATCGAGGAGGTCCTGTTCGCTGCAACCGAGCAGTTCCCGGCACCCCTCGCTGACGAAGACCCAGGTGCGCTCGGCATCTGGTCGGCACCGATAGGCCAGCCCGGGCAGGTTGCTCATCAGGGTCGCCAGCTGCCGCTGACGATCCTTAAGCGTGTCCGACATCTGCTGCAGGTCGTCGGCCAGAGCCTCGAATTCGCTGATGTTGGCCCGGGGCCAGGGGGATTCCGCCGGGGCGGCGGAGGCGGCACTGAGGCGGGCATGGCGGGCCAGGGCCTCGAAGGATCCGGCCAGGCGGCGGCTGAGGATATAGGCCAGCAGCAGGGCGAAGGCGAGGGCCGCCAACAGCCCGGTCAGGGTGATGCCGAGGGTGGTCCGCACGGTCTGAAAAGCCTGCTGCACCGGCAGGGCGACCAGCACCATCCAGTCGAGGGCAGGCACCCGCACCAGGCTCCCCAGGTAGGAACCCCCCTCGAACCGAAACTCCCCATGGACCTGCTCCGCCCCTGCCCGCCCGCTAGCCACCAGGGGGAGGTTGGAAACATTGAGCTGCTGGGCCGTGTGCAGGCCATCCTCGTCGGCGATGACCTGGCCGTGGGCATCGAGCACCTGCAGCAGCCGTTGCTCGCCGGTGCTGATCTGGCGCAGAAAGCCACTGAGCTGGGAAAGATCGATTTCACCGATGAGAACCTGGTTTCCGGCCGGCAGCGCGAAGGCGACGGAGACCCCCTCGGTGATCAGAGAGAGAAAGGTGTCCGACCAGACGGGAGCTCCCCGCTGCCGGGTCTGCTGCAGCAACCGGTTCTGGGAAAGATCCGCCCCGATCAGGTCGACCTGCTTTAGCTTGTGGATTTCCTCCAGGCCGACCACGACAATCCGATCCTGGTCGTTGACGAGGTAAAGGGCATGCAAGGTGGGGGAAACCGCAAGATGAGCGTCAAAGACCCGCTGCAGGTCTGCATGGTCAAGGGCCCGCTCCTTGACCAGCAAGGCCAAGCCGCCGGCATGCCGCTGCGGGGTCACCAGGTAGCTGCTCACCTGGGCGCCGACCAAGCGGGCCAGTTGCAACTGGCGGGATTCGATTTCCTTGTCGATCTGCGGCAGCAACCAGACCACTGCCAGCATCCCGGCCAGCAGGAAAGGCAGCCCGGCGATCAGCACCGATTGCCGAAACAGCATCTGTCGCAGGGGGCGAGGGGACATGACTATTCCACAGCCTGGTAGCGCCCCTCGCGGAT